>NC_014632.1:0-341077 GCF_000165505.1 Ilyobacter polytropus DSM 2926
ATCATGTACACATTGGAGGGGTTATGGCTATTGAAGAAAATAATATGTTAGATAAATTTAGTATTACCTCCAGCGGGTCTTTGATGGATGACATAAAAAAGGTCGATATCAAAATGAATGAAGTTCCTGATATAGAGGTCAGAGAGGTTGTCATCAAAGAAACAGGTAACTTTTTGAACTTAAAGGAAAACATAATAAATATTCCAATCGAGATGATTGTTTTCCCATTTTTTACACCTCAAAAGCAAAATAAAAGGGTAAACTTTCAGTATTCATTTGAAGATCTAGGAGTTACAATGTACTGCACCTTGGTCGCAAAAGATTCTAAGGATGAAATATTTCAACCGTCTATTTTTGAAGAAAAAATATATACTTACCTTATATCAATGTATGAAATGAAAAAAGAGATAAATGATACAGATGAGTATATAGAGTTTGAAATATCAGATTTTATAGTGAATTTTTTGGGAAATAAAATGAACAGGAATTATTATTCTAAAGTTGAACAGGCTTTGAAGAATCTCAAAAATACTGAGTATCAGTTTGTTGTATCAAATCATACAAAGCTTGGAAAATATAAATTTGAAGATGAGGAATTTAAACTTTTAACATATCAAAAGCTGAAAAAAGGTAAAAAGGTATATTATAGAGTAACACTAAATAAAAATATAAGAAAAAAAATCAAGGATAAAAGATACATAAAATACAATTCAAAGGCACTTTTAGAAATTTTAGCAAAAGATCCAATTGCAGGCAGGATATATAAATATATAAGTAAGATAAGATACGAAAAGGCTGAAGATACTATAAATATAAGAACATTAGCCGCTATAGTTCCACTAAAAACAGAGCAAGTTACAGAAAGATTTAATAAAAATGGTGAAGTAAAGACTTATGTGTTAAGTAGAATGAAGCAGGTGTTAAAAAGAATAGAAAAAGCTTTTAAAGCCTTAAAAGACCTTGGATATGTTGAAAAATACAAAACCTCATATAAAAAAGATGAAGATAATTATTATATTCAATATAAATTTAATCCTGAAAAAGACGGTACGTGTCATGTATCTAGCTTCGTAGAATCGGCAAATAAAAAACCAAAAGAACTTCTAGACTGGAGTAAAGAACCTGTTGAAAAGAAGAAGATCAAAATTTCTAAAAATGATATAATTGATGCAGAAATAGTTGAAACTGTAAAATCTAAAACTGTAAATAGACTTAAAAAATCTCTAAAAGAAGATGAAAAATTTACTTCAGACATCTACGGAGACGTTTCAGACGAGCTTATTGAAAAAATATTAAAAGCAAAAAGAAACATTTATGTTTCTAAGGCTTGGAATAAAAGGGCAGATAATAAGATTTTAAAAATAGTGCATGAAGACGGGGAAGAATTAGCTTTAGAAATACTTAATATTCTTTATAAAAGGCTGAATACCGAGATAAAATCCACACTAGTTCAATATATAAATGGAATAATAAAGAATCTTAGAAAAGATCATATGGAAAGTATTAAAAAAGCATCAAGGCAAAACTTGACACTTTTTAATCAAGGAAGCAGAGACAAACCTCTTACAAGTAAAAAGAAGATAAATCAATCAAGAAGAAAACTCAAAAAACCTACGATTACAAGTGTGAAGGATATTATGGACACTCCTGAATCAGTAAACAATGTTATAAGGGAATTTGACAAATATGATGATTATCAAAAATTAAAAATAGAGGAAAAAGCTCTTCAAATATGCTCTAAAGAGGAGAAAATAGATGTTAATTTTCTTCTGACTCTAAAATCTAAATCTAAAACAATATATTTAAATACTATCAGAAAGTATATACAGACAGTTCTTGAAGATGGGGAATGGAGGTCTTGATAATAAGGCCTCTTTTTTTATTTTGAGTATAAACCTTTTGATTTTTAAAGGATAAAAAAAGATATTAGTTTTTTTTATTATTGCTAATGTACATATAATAAAATTGATAAAAGTTTGTATTTATGATATTATTTTAAGGTGAGCCAAGCTTTTTTTTGAAAGGAGAAATAGTTGAAAAAAGTCAAAATAACCAGTGAGTTTATAAAATTAGACCAATTTTTGAAGTGGGCCGATGTGACATCTAGCGGAGTAGAAGCAAAATATATGGTCCAAGATGGGGAAGTAACTGTAAACGGAGAACCAGAAGAAAGAAGAGGAAGAAAACTTTATCCTGGAGATACGGTAGAAGTTATGGGTAAAAAGTTTATAGTTGAATAGTTTGAGGTGAGGATTTGCAAATCTCAGAGATTAATTATGTTAATTTTCGAAATCTAAAAGATAATAATCTTAAATTTTCATCAAAGTTTAATCTTTTTTTAGGGAAGAACGGCCAAGGAAAAACAAGTATTTTAGAGGCAGTTTATTTTTCTGCAACGGGAAAAAGTTTTAGGACTCCAAGACAGAATGAGATAATAAATCACAGCAGGGAAAGAACTGGATCCTTTGTTGTTTTTGAAGACTCTATTTCTAAAAAGACCCTTTCTGTAAAATTGGGAAAAGGTAAGAAGGAATATTCTTATAACAAAAAAAGGGTAAAGTATGATGATTTCCATGGAAAACTTAACATAGTATCTTTTATACCGGAGGATATATCCCTTCTAACTGGGGCTCCAGGTGTCAGGAGGTCTTTTTTTGATTATGAGATTTCCCAGGCAAATAAAGAGTACTATCAGGATCTGAAAAACTATACCAAACTACTTAAATTTAGAAACAAGTATTTAAAAGAAAAAAAGCATAATGACCCTATGTTTGATATTTATCAAAATGAATTTATAAAATTTGGGGCTAGAATAATAAAAAAAAGATTAGATTATGTGAGAAATATTTCTATACTTTTAAATCTTAATTATAGAAAATTATTTGATGACAAAAAAGAGCTTAGATTAAAATATTCCTGTTTTTTAGGGGAATTAAAAAAAGTTGAGACCGCTCAGATAGAAAAATTGATCCAGGAAAAAATAAACCAGGTGTTCTGGCAGGAAAAAAGATATGGATTTTCCCTGGTAGGACCCCAAAAAGATGATTTTATTTTTTTACTAAATGATAAAGAAGCCAAATCTTATGCATCACAGGGAGAAAAAAAATCAATAGTTTTTTCAATAAAACTATCTGAGATAGATATGATAATAAAAGAGAAAAAGGAATCACCTATTTTTATTATAGATGATATTTCATCTTATTTTGATTCTCTCAGAAAAGAGAGTATAATAAAATACTTTAAAAAAAGAGATATTCAGCTTTTTATAAGTTCTACAACAGACTTGAATATGGCTTCTAAAAACTTCTATATTGAAAAAGGGGATATTTATGAAGAATATGACCAGTGTAAAAAAGATAATAGAGGAAGCCGTGATCAAAAGTAAAAAATTAAAAGAGGCAATTATCCGAGCCAAATGGGATGAAATAGTAGAAGGCCTTTTTTTTAAGAGCTCGCCCCTCTATATAAAGGAGGGCGTTTTGTATGTAACAGTCGAGTCCTCTGTTTTGCTTCAGCATATGTACATGAACAAAAATAATTATATTAAAAGAATCAATATAATACTAAAAGGAAACTATATCACTGATATGATTTTTAAGGTGGGGAAAATACCTTTAGAAGAATATTTTAAGGATAACATAGCCAGTGAAAAAGAAAAACCAGACGAAGTAGAGGCGGCATTGTCCCCGGATGAATATAAAGAACTTCAAAAGAGTGTTGAAAACATAGAAAATAAACAAATAAAAGATAGAGTACTTTCCCTGAAAGTAAAGTCCTTAAAAAGGGAAAAATCCTTGAGGAAAATAGGATATAAATATTGTAATGAATGTGGAATTTTACATAAAAATTCCGGAGGTCTATGCACAATATGTGAAAACAAACACCACCTAAAAAGAGAGGAAACTCTTTTGAAACTTTTTAGAGAAAATCCATATACGACTCTGGAAGAAGCTGAAAAAATTATAGATAAGCTCTCTAAAGAGGAGTATGACAAAGGTAAGGAAAAAAAGCTCGACAAGATATATAAAAGAGCCGAATTTGCAATAAAGGATAGAAATATAGAGGATGCTCGTCTTGATCTGATAGAATATTTTAAACTAGAAACTGGAGAAAGAGAGATAAAAAGAATAAAAGAAAAAGCGGATAATCTTATTAAATTAATAATAGAAAAACTTCAGAGGAGGTAGCTTTGTATATTTATCTTGAAGATGAATTTTTTATACCTCTAAAGGAGATTGTAGCAGTAGTTGATTACAATAAATTCATGTCTTCTCCAGAGGGAAAGAAATTTTATGATGAAAATAAAAATAAAATAATAGATCTTTCTGCAAAGGATAGAAGAAGTCTTGTAATAACAGATAAATTTTTTTATATGACCTCATACGTTGTTAGGTCTATTCAAGATAGAGGAAATGAGTTTGAAAGACTCAAAGCAAAGGGCAAGAGAAATATCAAGAAATATAATGGAGGGCTGTAATGAGTAATTATCAAGCGGAAAATATTACGGTATTAGAGGGTTTAGAAGCCGTTAGAAAAAGACCGGGAATGTACATAGGTTCCACATCGGCTAGAGGTCTCCACCACTTAGTCTGGGAAATAGTAGACAACTCTGTGGATGAATCTTTGGCAGGTTACTGTAACAAGATAGAGATAAAAGTCCTAAAGGATAACATTATAGAGGTCAGTGATAATGGAAGAGGAATACCTGTAGGAATTCATCCAAAACATGGAAAATCAGCACTTGAGATAGTTCTTACTGTTCTCCATGCTGGAGGAAAGTTTGAGAACAGCAACTATAAGGTTTCTGGAGGTCTTCACGGAGTAGGGGTATCTGTAGTAAATGCTTTATCTGAATGGACTGAGGTTTTTGTAAAAAGAGATGGGAAAATACATAATCAAAGATATAATAGAGGTGTTCCTGAATTTGATGTAAAAGTTGTGGGAAAAACCAATGAAACTGGTACAACAGTGAGATTTAAGGCTGACAGCGAGATTTTTGAAACTTTAGAATATGATTTTGATGTTTTAAAGTCAAGACTAAAAGAGATGGCTTATCTCAATAAAGGTCTAGAGATAGTACTAATAGACGAGAGAAAAGAAGAAATAAAGGAAGAGATATTAAAGTTTGACGGAGGAATAGTCGACTTTATAAAAGAGGTAGAGGAAGGTCAGGCAACATTAATTCCAGAACCTATATATATGGCTGGTGAAAGTGAAGATATAATAGTAGAGATAGCAATTCTCTATACAGAAAAGCAGAGGGAAACAATATACTCATTTGTAAATAATATAAATACCCATGAAGGGGGAACCCATGTAAGTGGATTTAGAATGGCCCTTACCAGGATAATAAACGAGATGGCCAAATCCCTAGGACTGCTCAAAGAAAGAGATGGAAATTTTCAGGGTCAGGACATAAGAGAAGGAGTTACGGCAATCATATCCATAAAGGTTCCTGAACCACAGTTTGAGGGTCAGACAAAGACTAAACTAGGAAATTCAGAAGTTACGGCAGTGGTGTCATCTATAATGGGACAGTTTCTAAAGATGCATATGGAAGATCATCCTTCTGATGCAAGAAACATAATAGAGAGAATACTAATGTCTAGAAAAGCCAGAGAGGCAGCTAAAAAAGCCAGAGAACTTGTAATGAGAAAATCTGCCCTTGAAGTTGGATCTCTTCCTGGAAAACTTGCTGACTGCTCTTCTAAAAAACCAGAAGAGAGTGAGGTATTTATAGTAGAGGGAGATTCTGCAGGAGGATCTGCAAAACAAGGTAGAGATAGACACACTCAGGCAATACTTCCTCTTAGAGGTAAGATAATAAATGTTGAGAAGTCAGGTCTTCATAAAGCCCTTGAAAACAACGAGGTAAGATCAATGGTAACAGCCTTTGGTGCCAACATAGGTGATGATCTTGAGCTTGAAAAGCTAAGATATCACAAAATAATAATAATGACCGATGCAGACGTAGATGGTGCTCACATAAGAACACTTATCCTTACCTTCTTTTACAGATATATGGTAGATCTGATTCACGGAGGATATATATATATAGCTCAGCCTCCTCTGTTTAAGGTGACAGCCGGAAGAACGATACAGTATGCATATTCAGATAAGCAGCTAAAAGAGATAACAACTGTGATGGATGCTGATAATAAGAGATATACCCTACAGAGATACAAAGGTCTTGGGGAGATGAATCCTGATCAACTCTGGGAGACAACTATGAATCACGATACGAGAACTCTTCTTCAGGTAACAATAGATGACGCAAGAGAAGCGGATATATTATTTGACAAACTGATGGGAGATAAAGTAGAACCTAGAAGAAACTTTATTGAAGAGCATTCTCACTTTGTAAAAAATCTAGACATATAACTCTGGTAATTAACAGGGGAAAAGAAATATTAAAAATTGACTCAAAAAAAGCAGCTAGCTTTATTCCAGTCAGATTTTATGTAGATAATATAAAATCTAGTGAAATAACGGCAACGGGAGGAGAATCATGTCTAATATAAATGTCAGATACATCGAAGAGGAGATGAAGCAGTCTTACTTGGATTATTCCATGAGTGTAATTGTAAGTCGTGCACTTCCAGATGTAAGAGACGGTCTGAAACCGGTACACAGAAGAATACTTTTTGCCATGAGTGAGATGGGGATGACTCATGACAAACCTTTTAAAAAATCAGCAAGAATCGTCGGAGAAGTACTAGGTAAGTACCATCCTCATGGAGATTCTGCAGTATACAATACAATGGTAAGAATGGCTCAGGATTTCAACTTTAGATACCAGCTTATTGACGGACACGGTAACTTTGGTTCTATAGATGGAGATTCAGCGGCAGCTATGAGATATACAGAAGCAAGAATGGCAAAAATCACTTCGGAACTACTTGTGGATATAGATAAAAATACCATAGATTACAGAAAAAACTTTGATGATTCACTAGACGAGCCCCAGGTTCTTCCTGCAAAACTACCAAATCTTCTACTAAACGGAGCAACAGGAATTGCTGTAGGAATGGCAACAAACATACCTCCTCACAATTTAGGGGAGCTTTTAGACGGAGTACTTGCCCTTATTGAAAACAAAGAAATAACTCCTGAAGAACTTATGGAATATGTAACTGGTCCAGATTTTCCGACAGGTGGAATAATTGACGGAACCAAGGGAATTTATGAGGCTTATACAACAGGAAGAGGAAGAGTAAGAGTCCGTGGAAAAGTAGATATTGAAGAGCTTAAAAACGGAAAATCCAACATAATAATAACAGAGATACCTTTTCAGGTAAACAAAGCAAGACTTATAGAGAAAATCGCCGAACTTGTAAAAGAGAAAAAAATTACCGGAATAACAGACTTAAGAGATGAATCTTCTGCAAGAGAAGGTATGAGAATAGTAGTAGAATTAAAAAGAGATGAGGAGCCTGAAATTGTATTGAATAAAATATACAAATACACAGAGCTTCAGAATACTTTCGGGATAATACTTCTTGCTCTTGTAGACAACATGCCTAAGGTATTAAATCTAAAAGAGATCTTAAGCCATTATATAAATCACAGGTTTGATGTAATAACAAGAAGAACAAAATATGATCTTGAAAAATCTGAAAACAGAGCTCATATATTAGAAGGATTCAGAGTGGCTCTTGAAAATATAGACAGAATAATAGAGATAATAAGAGGTTCTAAAGACGGTAATACAGCAAGAGAACACTTAATAGAAAAATACAGTTTCTCAGATATCCAGGCTAGATCTATACTAGATATGAAACTTCAGAGACTTACTGGTCTTGAAAGAGAAAAAGTAGAAAATGAATATACAGCCCTTATGGAACATATAAAGGAACTTAAGGATATTCTCTCAAATGACCAAAGAGTATATGACATCATCAAAGAAGATTGTGAAGAATTGAAAGAGAAATATAGTGATGAAAGAAGAACTCAAATAGAAGAAGAGAGATTAGATATAAACATAGAAGACCTTATTAAAGATGAAAAAGTGATAGTAACCCTTACAAATAAAGGTTATGTAAAAAGAATGAATCTAGATAAGTATAAAGCTCAAAAGAGAGGCGGAAAAGGTGTGTCTACCCAAAATACTGTAGAGGGTGATTTCCTAGAGAATATGTATACGGCCTCAAATTTAGATACATTGATGATCTTTACAGATACAGGTAAAGTATACAACCTTAAGGTATATGAGATACCTGAGTTCTCAAAGCAGTCTAGAGGAAAACTTATAGCTAACCTTATTAATCTCCAAGAGAATGAAAAGGTAAAATCAATAATAAAAACAAGAGAGTTTAGCGACACTCAGGATCTTTTATTTGTAACGAAAGAAGGACTTGTAAAAAAGACTGTCTTGAGTGAATTTAAAAACCTAAACAGATCTGGACTGAGAGCTATAAAACTTAAAGACGGAGATGACCTTATATTTGTAGGGCTAGTAGAATCTCCTAACGATCAGGTATTCATAGCAACAAAGAATGGTTACTCTATAAAGTTCCCACATGAAAATGCAAGAAATATGGGAAGAGCCACTATAGGAGTAAGGGGAATCAATTTGAGAAAAGATGACGATGTGGTCTCTGCTGTGATAATAAAAAGAGACGACACCACAATCCTTACTGTAACAGAAAACGGTTATGGAAAAAGAACTCGAGAAGACGAATATCCTCTTCAGTCAAGGTCAGGAAAAGGTGTAATCAATCTAAGATGCAACGAAAAAACTGGAGTTGTCGTAGAAGTTACATCTGTAACAGAAGAAGAGGAGCTTATGGCTATTACTTCTAATGGAATAGTAATAAGAACTCCTGCAGACACAATCTCTCTCATAGGAAGAGCCACACAAGGGGTTAGAATAATGAGAGTAGAGGAAGATGAGAAATTAGTAAGTATAGTAAAAGTGATGAAAAATATAGAGGAAAAGATTTTAGAGGAAGAAGAAAAGTCTGAATAGAAGAGGGGACTAAATGTCCCTTCTTTTTATACAAAAGAGGTGAAAAGTTGAAGAGTATAATTCTTTTATTATTGTCTATGTACATGTTTGGATGTACTTCTGTCCCTAAGCAAAAGACGGCAGAGAAGAGATCGTATAGTTTTGATAGTCCTGAGGCAGTTATAGAGGTTTATTATACAGCGTTAAAAACCGGGGATGAAGAACTTTTAAACAGCTGTTTCATAGACAAAAAAAATCTTACAATTGTAGGTAAAATGAGAGATATTCAGTATAAAATAAGGAAGAGCAGGCTTATATCTAAGGATGAGGCGGATTTGAGAAACATCGGGAGCACCGCCAGTGTATTAGAAGAGGGAGACGTCGAACTTTTTTTGTATGAAACAATAAAAAACAATAGGGAAGAGATGACCTTTATTCTGAGAAAACAGGGATTTGAGTGGCGGATATACAGTCATTCTTTAGGGTATTATGTGTGATAAAAAAATCTTTATAAAAACAGCCTTGTTGTGTTAAAATAAAGGGAAGTGGTTTAGTTTTTATCGCTTTTTTTTGGGAGTGGTGATTTTATGTTGAGAAAGGTAGTAATTCTTTTTGGGAATGAACTAAACACAGAAAATCTTTTAAAAACAGGAAAAGCACTAAAGGAAAAGTATAATTGCGAAATAAAAGGACTCTATGTAAGAGATCTCAGGAAACATGAAATTATCCCACCATCAGTAGAAGGTTTGGTGGTAGATCCATCATCTAGGTATATCGTAGAGGAGTGGGAAAAGTTTGAAAGTGAACAGATTACAATTCTTAAAGATAAGTTTAAATCTTATTTTGATGAAAATAATCTCATTGTTAAAGACGGGGTAACCCCTGATACAGCTTTAGAGGAACTAAAGGGATTTGATCTTCTTGTTTTGGGAAAAGGTGAGAGAATATCACCAGATTTAAAGTTTATTTTGAAAAATCATTATAAACCTATTATAATAGTCTCCCAGGAACCTATTAAATTTGATAAAGTAATGATAGCAAATGATAAGAGCTTTAAAATAAACAAAAGTTTTTTTAGATTCATGTCAATATTTGAAGACATAAAAGAATTTGATTCTTATTCTGTGGGATTAGAGGATGAAGAAGATAATAGTTTTTCAGAATACCTACAGGGTAGCGACAAGGTAATAAGAACAAAAGAATGTCAAGGCGATGAATTAGAGGTGCTTATAGAGGAAGCTAAAGAACACAACCTGTTAATAATGGGAAATCTAACTCATTCATATCTTGTGGAAAAAATTACAGGGCATATAGGGGTAAAACTAATAGAGAGTTTGAAAATACCTATATTTATAGCTTAGAAAGAGGAAAAAATGAAAATTTTAGTTGTTTCTGATAGCCATCAGCATCTTGAAAAATTAATAGATATATTTGAGAAGGAAAATCCCGATATAGTTATTTCAGCAGGAGATAACAGCAGTGATGTCATAGATCTCTCTAATATAAAAGAAAAAGCAGATTATTATATAGTTAGGGGAAACTGCGACTATTTTGATTTTAAAACAGATGATATTGAAGAATTTAATATAGCAGGGAAAAAGATATTTCTAACTCATGGACATCTTTATGATGTAAAGTCAGGATATGAAAAAATAAAAAATGAGGCCTTAAAAAAACAGGCAGATATCGTTATTTTTGGGCATACACATATACCTTATTTAAATAATGAAACTCCTGTGCTGTTTAATCCTGGTGCAGCTAAAGATGGGAATTACGGAACAATAGATATATCAGGAGATGAAATTAAATTTTATCATAAAAAACTTTAAAAAGTAAAACCATAAAAAAGAAAGGCGGCAGGCAGAGCCTGCTTTCTTTCCTTTTATTTTCATATAAAACTTTGGATAAATTAATGAATTGGGAGGAACAATGAGGAACAGAATAGAATCGCTTAAACTTAGTGCAGAAGAAGCTATCTGCAAAGCAGCATCTTTGAAGGAGCTCGATGAACTAAGAGTGGGAATCCTTGGTAAAAAAGGTGAACTGACAGAGATAATGAAGGGCATGAGAGAACTATCTAAAGAGGAAAGACCTGTCATGGGTCAACTGGCAAACGAAGTGAGAGACTCTATAACAGAGGCTCTAGAGAAAAAAATGATAGAGGTAAAAGAAAAAGAAAAGCAGGAAAGAATATCTTCTGAAAACATAGATATAACTCTTCCTGGAAGAAAATCTTCTTCAGGAAGATACCACCCGATAACAGAAACTATGAACATGCTTAAAGAGATATTCATAGAGATGGGGTTTGATGTGGCAGAGGGTCCTGAGATAGAGAAGACAGAATATAATTTTGATGCATTGAATATCCCAGAAAATCACCCTTCTAGAGATTTACAGGATACATTTTATATGTCGGATGATGTGGTTCTGAGAACTCATACATCTCCTGTACAGGTAAGATATATGAAAGATAAAAAACCTCCCTTTAGAATGGTATGTCCTGGAAAAGTGTACAGAAGCGATTATGACGTTTCCCATACACCGATGTTTCACCAGATGGAAGGTTTAATGGTAGGAGAGAATATATCATTTGCCAATCTCAAGGCTATATTAACTGAATTTGTAAAAAAAGTTTTCGGTGATACAGAGGTTAGATTTAGGCCGCACTTTTTTCCATTTACAGAACCTAGTGCTGAGATGGATGTGCAGTGTGTAATTTGTAAGGGAAAAGGCTGCAGACTATGTAAAGACAGCGGATGGCTGGAAATAATGGGATGCGGAATGGTAGATCCTGAGGTGTTAAAGGCAGTTGGATACAATCACGAAGAGGTCTCAGGTTTTGCATTTGGAATGGGAATAGAAAGAGTAACAATGCTAAGACACGGAATAGATGACCTGAGGGCATTTTTCGAAAATGATATAAGGTTCCTGAAGCAGTTTAAGTAAAAATAAAAGAAAAAAGACGTTGGAGGAAACGATGTTAATTTCACTAGATTGGTTAAAACAGTATGTGGACATAAAAGAAAATACAAAAGAACTTGAAAATACCCTTACTATGATAGGGCAAGAGGTAGAGGCTATAGAGGTTCAAGGAGAAGATCTGGACAATGTAGTTGTGGGGCAGATAGTTGAATACGGAAGACATCCTGAAGCAGAAAAGCTGTCACTACTCAAGGTAGAAGTTGGAGAAGGGGAACCTCTCCAGATAGTGTGTGGTGCACCGAATCACAAAGACGGAGATAAGGTAGTAGTAGCTAAATTAGGAGCTGTACTTCCTGGTGAGTTTAAAATAAAAAAAGCCAAGGTAAGAGGAATAGAGTCTTGCGGAATGCTCTGTTCTGAAGTAGAACTAGGTATAGGAGAAGACGGAGAGGGAATAATAATCCTTCCTGAGGATGCACCTGTAGGAGAGGAATACAGAAAATATATAGGTCTTGATGACACAATATTTGAACTAGAAATAACTCCAAACAGGCCAGACTGTCTTTCTCATATAGGTATAGCAAGAGAGGTAGCGGCTTACTATAAGAGAAAAGTAAAATATCCTAAATATGAGATGGACGAAGTAATAGAACCTGCTTCTAGCCATATACATGTAAATATAGAGGATAAAGAAAGATGTAAAAGATACTGTACAAGAATCCTAAAGGGAGTAAAAATACAGGAATCTCCTGAATGGCTCAAAAAAAGATTAAGATCTATAGGTCTAAGGCCTATAAATAATATAGTCGATATAACAAATTTTGTAATGTTTGAATATAATCACCCTATGCATGCCTTTGACCTAGATAAACTAGATGGCAGTAAGATTATTGTAAGAAAAGCAAAAACAGGGGAAAAGATAGTAACTTTAGACGAAGAAGAGAGAGAGTTGAATAACGGCGAGTTAGTAATCGCAGATGAAAAAAAACCTGTAGCCATAGCTGGAATAATGGGGGGACTTGATACAAAAGTTGATGAAGAAACAACTGATATTCTTTTGGAAGTTGCTTATTTCACACCTGAAAACATAAGGAAAACTTCTAAGTCACTGGGGCTTTCTTCTGATTCTTCATATAGGTTTGAAAGAGGAATAGACAGGGAAAATTCTATAGAAGTAATAGACAGAGCTGCTAAACTAATGAAGGATATAGCCGGTGGGGAGATTCTGAGTGGAATAGTAGAAAAATATGTAGAAAAATATGAAAAAATAGAACTTACTCTTGATATAGACAAACTTAACAAATTTGTAGGTAAGGAAATATCTGTTGAGACAGTTGGAGAGATATTGAGAAATCTTGGTCTCGAGATAAAAGCTTTGGTTGGAAAAATACTTACAGTGTGTCCTCCTAGTTACAGAAGTGACTTAGTGAGAACTGCAGATCTTTATGAAGAGGTCATTAGAATGTATGGCTTTGAAAATATAGAGGATGTAATGCCTGAAGCAAATATAAAAGCCGGAGTAAAAGATCCTGAAACAGAGGCAGTGGATAAAGTTAAACTTGTACTTAAAAAGTTAGGACTTCAAGAGGTTATAAATTACAGTTTTATACCATCCGACGCAGTATCAAAACTAAAAATGAATGTAGAAACAATGGCAATTAAAAACCCTATAAACGAAGATCTAGCAGTTATGAGACCTACACTTATTTACGGATTACTTTCAAATATAAGGGACAACTTCAATAGAAACCAGTTTGATCTTAAATTATTTGAAGTATCTAGAACATTTACATCAAGTGAAGAACTTGCAAATGAAGAAGTAAAAATTGCTGTTGCAGTATCAGGAAGAGCTGAAAAAGATCTATGGAACTCCAAGCCTGAAGCCTATGATTTCTTTGATATAAAGGGATATGTAGAAGGTTTTCTTGAGTATATGGGGATAAACAGATTCCAACTTGCAAGAACAAATAATCCTACTTTCCACCCTGGGAGGTCTGCAGAGATAAGAATGGGTAAGGATGTAATAGGAAGCTTTGGAGAGATACATCCAGATGTGGCTGAGGCTATGGATATAAAAAAGGAAAGAGCTTATATAGCTGAATTGGATCTTATAAAAATTCTAAAATACGGAAAGAGTAAAATCAAGTATGAAAGAATTGTAAAGTTTCCAGCTGTGACAAGAGATCTGGCAATTGTACTAGATGGAGATATTCTTGTAGGAGATATGCTAGGGGATATCAAAAAATCTTCTAAAATAATAGAAAGTGTAGAGCTATTTGACGTTTATCAGGGGGATAAAGTGGAAAGTGGTAAAAAGTCTGTAGCAATAAACATAGTTATGAGAAAGTCTAACGGAACCTTGGAAGAAAAAGAGATAACAGAAGGAGTAGAAAAAATACTTCAAACTATAAGAAAAAAATATAAAGGTGAAATAAGACAGTAAAAATAAAAATAGCGGCTTTTTGCCGCTATTTTTATTGGTTTTATTTAAGTACTATAATTTTAGATTTCCAAAAAAATATTAAAAGTTGAAAATAAAAGTTTTTAAAGTCATTATTATAGTGTAGGAGGTTAAAAAATGAAAAGAATTTTTTTATTATTGTCAGTATACATAATTTTTAGCTTTATTTCTTACGGACAGGAGGCAGAGATAAGCTACAACGGAGTTAATTTTTATAAAAAAAATGGAGAAAAAAATGAATTTAGAGGTGTCTGGGTTGCAACAGTTGCCAATCTGAACTGGCCTAAAAAAAAATCAACTTCTCCTAGAGAACAGAGAAAAGATTTTAAAGAGATACTGAAAGAGATAAAAATAATGAATATGAATGCCATAATAATGCAGGTTAGACCTTCAGGAGATGCCGTATATAAATCTAAAATAGTGCCCTGGTCAAGATATATTACAGGAACTCAGGGGAAATACCCTGGATATGATCCCCTTAAATTTATGGTAGAAAGGAGCCATAAAATGGGAATAGAATTCCACGCCTGGTTTAACCCCTATAGAGTCGCACTTAATGATGAAGAGTTTAAAAGTCTAAGTAGTGATAATTTCGCAGTTAAAAATCCTGAAACTGTAATAAAATATGGAAAAAAATATTATTTTGATCCTGGGATTCCTAAGGTTAGGGAACATCTAATAAAAGTAGTACTAGAAGTAGTTGATAATTATGATATTGACGCTGTGCATATCGATGATTATTTTTATCCGTATACAATTGAAGACCTTGATTTTCCAGACCTAGAGACTTATAGAACTTATGGATATGAATTTTCTGAAATAAAGGAATGGAGAAGAGAAAATGTAAACAAATTTATAGAGGAGCTTCACAAAGAGATAAAAAAAAGAGATAAAAAAGTGAAATTTGGAATCAGTCCCTTTGGAGTATGGAGAAATCATAGGGATGATGCACGAGGTTCTGATACAGCTGCTTTTCAGACAAGCTATGACAATCTCTATGCAGATGTGTTAAAGTGGATAGATATGGGATGGATTGATTATGTTATACCCCAGGTATACTGGAATTTTGGATTTGCTCCTGCACCTTATGAAAAACTTGTGGACTGGTGGTCAAAAGAAACTTCCGGAAAAAAAGTAAAGCTTTTTATAGGACAGGGAGCTTATAAAGTAGGAAAGGAAAACTGGGAGAATCCAGATGAACTTATAAATCAGATTTATTATAATAGGAGTAAGGGTATAGAGGGAAGTGCTTTTTTTGACATAAAGTCTTTAGTGGAAAATCCATATAATCTTAAAGATAGGTTGAAAATAGATGTTTTTAGAGAAAATTAAACTGTATATTTTTAAAATTTCAAAAAACTAAAAAAATAGACAAAAAAAAGTTTTAATGATATTATAAAAACAAAATAAATACAAAAAAATGAAAAAAAATAAATTATATTGAAATAATAGTTTTTATATTTTTCTAAAAAAGGAGAAAATATGGATTCTTTGAGAGAGTTATTCAAAATTGGAAATGGACCTTCAAGTTCACACACTATGGGACCAGAAAGATCTGCCAAAAAATTTAAGGTTGACAACCCAGATGCATGCAGTTACAGGGTAGAGCTTTATGGGTCACTTGCAGCAACGGGAAAAGGTCATCTTACAGACTGGATAATCATAGAGACCCTAAAGCCAAAGAAAACAGAAATTTTATGGAAATCAGAAGTGAGCTATGAATATCATGCAAACGGTATGAAATTTTTTGCTTTAGATTCTGATGGAAATATATTGAAAGAATGGCTGGTTTTTTCTGTAGGTGGTGGAACAATCATGGAAGACGGTCAGGCAAGACAAGGTGGATCTGATGTATATCCTCTGGGAAAAATGACTGAAATCATGGAATGGTGCTCTAAAAATAGAAAAGAACTTTGGGAATACGTAGAAGAAATGGAGGGAAGCTCTATATGGCCTTTCCTTGAAAAAATATGGGAGGCAATGGAAAGCTGTATAAAAACAGGAATTAATAAAACAGGTGTTCTCCCAGGAACATTGAAATATCCAAGGAAGGCTCAGTCTTTTTACAGAAAGGCCAGAAGGGATAATTCAAGAAATGGATTTATAGGAAAAATATTTGCCTATACCCTCGCTGTATCAGAAGAAAATGGCGGTGGAGGAAGAGTTGTAACTGCTCCTACATGCGGTGCTTCAGGAGTAATCCCTGGTCTTTTATATGCACTTAAAGAAGAATACAACCTTTCAGAGGATGAAGTTTTAAAGGGGCTTGCAATTGCAGGTCTAATAGGAAATATAATAAAGGAAAATGCCACTATATCCGGTGCCGAAGGTGGATGTCAGGCAGAGGTAGGAGCAGCCTGCTCTATGGCAGCAGGTATGTCTACTTTTTTGCTAGGAGGCTCTCTAAAGCAGATAGAGTATTCAGCAGAGATAGCCTTAGAACATCATCTAGGATTGACATGTGACCCTGTAGGTGGCTATGTGCAGATACCATGTATAGAAAGAAATGCAGCTGCAGCAGTAAGAGCTCTTGATGCTGCTAACTATTCCCTATATACAGACGGTCAGCACGCAGTATCTTTTGATCAGGTGGTTCTCACCATGAAAGAAACTGGAAGAGATCTAAAGTGTGAATACAAGGAGACCTCTCTCGGAGGACTTGCAAAATTTAATTTTGATGCAGAATGCTAATCTGACCGGTTTTTCCGGTCTTTTTATTTTATTTTTTTCCGTAAAAAACAGATATTTTTAGAATTATTTTGAATTATCTGAAATTGTTAAAATTGAAACTTCATTTTTTTTTGGATATTATGTATAATTTAAAGGATAAATAAAATTTTGGAGGTAGAGATGAAGCTTATTGTTGGACTAGGGAATCCCGGTGAAAAATATAGTAAGACCAGGCATAATATAGGATTTGAAGTGATAGATATGCTGGCAGAAGATCTTAAGGTATCAGGTTTTAGAGAGAAGTTTCAAGGTCTGATAGGAGAAACTGTTATAAAGGATGAAAAGGTATTTCTATTAAAGCCCCAGACTTTTATGAATCTCAGCGGAAATTCAATAAATGAGGTTATAAAATTTTATAAAATAGATCCTGAAGAGGATCTCATAGTAATATATGATGATATGGATCTAGACCTTGGGCAGCTTAAGATAAAGGTGAAGGGAAGTCCTGCAGGACATAACGGTATAAAATCAATAATATCCCATATAGGGGAAAACTTCTTAAGAGTGAAGTGTGGTATAGGGAAAGCAAAATCTAGAGAAGAAACGGTGAACTTTGTACTTGGAAGATTTTCTAAAGAGGAATCAAATGAGGTGGACCCTATGATCGAAAATGCATCTAAAGCTGCACAGTCCCTTATCACTGCAAAAGATATAAGCAGAGTTATGCAGAAATACAATAAAAAGAAGTAAAAAGTTAATTTTATTGAAAAAAACATGTTAAAATCTTCCCATAAAAATAAAAAAGATGCTTTCTTAAAATTAAAATATCAAATACGACATAAGATCGTAAAAATTCTAATGCCTTGAAATATTTGGTTTGATGTTTAAAAACCGAATATTATTGGGCATTTTTTTTATATTAGTTTATTTTGTATTATAAGTGAAAAAAATAATTTTAACATGTTTAATTGACAATGTAAATAAAGTGTAATAAGATAAGAGTGTAGCGAATAACCACAAATTGAACAAAAATAGTTCTAAGGATTTTAAAAAAGTTCTTTAATTTTTTTCAAAGAAAATAAAAATGAAACATATAACAGAATATAGGTAGTATGAGAATGGAGAAACTACATGGTTGAAGTATCGTTGTGATGCTTAACTTTTTGTAGTTTTTTTTATTTGGAAAAATACGGATAAAAAAGAAGGAGTGATGAAATGGGAGTTTATTTGGCAGAGTTTATAGGTACTATGATCCTAATATTACTTGGTAACGGAGTGGTTGCAAATGTGGTTCTAAACAAGAGTAAGGGTAACAACAGTGGTTGGATAGTTATCACAGCAGGATGGGGATTTGCAGTTGCAGTTGCAGTATACGTTACAGGATGGGTAAGTGGAGCTCACATCAACCCTGCGGTGACAATAGCACTTGCAACTATAGGTGCTTTTGACTGGGGAATGGTTCCTGGATACATAGCGGCTCAGGTAGCCGGGGCATTTACAGGAGGAGTACTTGTATATCTGACATATAAACAGCATTATGACGAGACAGAAGATGCAGACGGTAAATTGGCAACATTTTCTACAGGTCCTGCAATAAGCGGAGCTAAATGGAATGCAACAACTGAGATAATCGGTTCTGCTATGCTGGTTATTGGAGTATTAGGAATAACAAACGGAAACAACAATGTAGGACCTATGGCTGCCTTACTTGTAGGTATACTTGTATGGTCACTTGGTCTAAGTCTTGGAGGACCGACAGGATACGCTATAAACCCAGCAAGAGATTTGGGACCTAGAATAGCTCATGCATTACTTCCTATAAAAGGAAAGAGAGATTCTGACTGGGCTTATGCATGGATTCCTGTAGTGGCTCCTATTGTAGGTGGGATTATAGGGGCACAATTATATACTGTATGCCTAAGTGTTTGGAGCTAGTAAAATAAAAATACAACTGGATTATTTGAATTAATCTGAAAAAACTGCTAACCTGTCTAAGGTAATTGAAATTTATTTTTTTTAATAAAATTATCAGGTTGAGTTTTATGTTAAATATTATATGAGAATATAATTTTGATTTATTTTTAGACTAAAAATTATAGGAGGTCAATTAAGTGAGTAAAAAATATGTAATCGCACTGGATCAGGGGACAACTAGTTCAAGGGCAATAGTATTTGATAAAGACGGAAATACAGTAGGGGTATCTCAAAAGGAGTTTACTCAGATATATCCAAAGGCAGGTTGGGTAGAGCACAATCCTATGGAAATATGGGCAAGTCAGAGCTCAGTTGTAACAGAGGTAATAGCTAAGACTGGAATAACAAATGACGAGATAGCGGCTATTGGAATAACTAACCAAAGAGAGACAACAGTTGTATGGGATAAAAACACTGGAGAACCTGTGTATAATGCCATTGTATGGCAGTGTAGAAGAACTGCAAATATCTGTAATGAACTTAAGGAAAAAGGGTTGGAAGATTACGTAAGACGTAATACTGGTCTTGTAGTAGATGCATATTTTTCTGGAACTAAAGTTAAGTGGATTCTCGACAACGTAGAGGGTGCAAGAGAAAAAGCTGAAAAAGGAGATTTACTTTTCGGAACTGTAGATACATGGCTTATCTGGAAACTGACTAACGGAAAAGTTCACGTAACAGATTATACAAATGCCTCAAGAACTATGTTATTTAACATAAGAGATCTTAAGTGGGATGAAAAGATGTTAGAAGAGCTCAACATACCAAAATCTATGCTTCCTGAAGTGAAAAATTCCAGTGAAGTATATGGTCAGGCTAACCTCGGAGGAGTAGGAGGAACAGGCGGAATAAGAGTACCAATCGCAGGAGCTGCAGGAGATCAGCAGTCGGCATTATTTGGACAGGCTTGTTTTGAAAAGGGAGAAGCTAAAAATACATATGGTACTGGATGTTTCCTTCTTATGAATACAGGGGAAAACGCAGTAGAGTCTAAAAACGGACTTCTAACAACAATAGCAATAGGTATAGACAACAAGGTAGAATATGCCTTAGAGGGAAGTGTATTTGTAGGAGGAGCCTCTGTACAATGGCTTAGAGATGAACTCAGACTTATAAATGACGCAGCAGACACAGAGTATTTTTCCAAGAAGGTAAAGGACAGTAACGGTGTATATGTAGTACCTGCCTTTGTAGGTCTAGGATCACCATACTGGGATATGTATGCCAGAGGAACAATAGTTGGTCTTACAAGAGGGGCTAACAGAAATCACATAATCAGAGCAACTCTGGAATCTATAGCTTATCAGTCTAGAGACCTTATAGATGCAATGGAAGATGACTCTAAAATAAAATTAGCGGCTCTAAAGGTAGACGGAGGAGCGGTAAAAAATAACTTCTTAATGCAGTTCCAATCAGACATACTAGGAACAGACGTGCTAAGACCAGTGGTAACTGAGACAACAGCCTTAGGAGCAGCTTATCTAGCTGGACTTGCTGTTGGATTCTGGGAAAGTAAAGAAGAGATAAGAAACAGATGGCAGGTGGAATCTAAGTTTGATCCGGCTATAGGTGAAGATCATAAAGAGCAGTTATATAAAGGGTGGAAAAAAGCCGTTGAAAGATCAACTGCTTGGGAAGAGATGGAATAAAAAAATATAGGCAAGAGAAAAATGAGAGCCAAGTAACCAGGGGATTTTTAGTATCTCCTGTTTACTTGGTATTTTTATTTTTTTGCACTAAATAAAAAAATAACATTCTAATTTTTAATTCTTTTAAATCTTTTTTATCTTTAATCTTCAAAAAGTTTAATTTTGCAGGTTAATTGAGGTATACTTAAATTGGTGATATTTTGAATTGGAGTTATGAAACATAAAGTATCATTAAACAAAGTGTAAAAATTCACGGTGTAAAATATTGTTTATTTGTAAAGTATGTGCTAAAATATTAGGAAAACAGAACGTTTTTTTTGTTTGGATTTAATAATTGATTACTAAAATTTTAACATATACTTAACATTATTTTTTATTTAAAGGGGTGTATTTATGAAACTGTTTACTTTCAGAGGGGGGGTTCATCCACCTGAAAATAAAGCTCAGACAGAAAATAAGGAAATTGAAGTATTTTCTGTATCTAAGACACTGTATGTACCAATGCTTCAGCACATCGGAGCACCACTAGAGCCAAATGTAAAAGTGGGGGATAGGGTTTTGAAGGGTCAGAAGATTGCTGACTCTGAAGCTTTTGTTTCTTCACCAGTACATTCTCCAGTGAGTGGAGTAGTAAAAAAAATAGAAGTTATGCCCTTCCCGCTGAGTGGAAAGGTAAAAACTGTAGTAATCGAAAATGATGAAAAAGAGGAATGGGCTGAGCTTACCAAGATACAAAACTTGGAAAAAGCCACCAAAGAAGAACTTCTGGCAATGGTAAGAGAAAAAGGTATCGTAGGGGTAGGAGGAGCATGTTTCCCGACACACATAAAATTGAATCCTCCGAAAGATGTGGCCATAGATGTGTTACTTCTAAATGGTGCAGAGTGTGAGCCGTATCTAAATTCAGACAACAGACTTATGATTGAGGAACCGCATAAGATAGTAGAAGGAATCAAAATTATAAACAAAATTCTCGGGATAAGCAGAGCAGTCGTCGGTATAGAGGACAATAAAACAGAGGCTATAGAAAAGATGACAAAGGCCTGTGAAGGAACTGGTATAGAGGTTGCAATGCTGAAAACACAATATCCTCAAGGAGGAGAAAAACAGCTGATAAAAGCTGTTTTAGATAGAGACGTACCTTCTGGAGGTCTTCCTTCTGCAGTTGGTGTTGTAGTTCAAAATACCGGAACTGCCGGAGCAATATATGAAGGTCTTGTAGAAGGGAAACCTCTTATTGAGAAAATTGTTACAGTTTCTGGTAAGGCTGTAGAAAGACCTTCAAACTTAAAGGTAAGAATAGGGACAATGTTTTCAGAAATTTTGGACTATGCTGGAACAAACAGAGAATCTATGGATAAGTTAGTCATGGGGGGACCTATGATGGGAATGGCTCAACACACAGAAAATGTTCCTGTAGTAAAAGGTACCTCGGGGCTTTTGGCTCTGACAAAAGAGGAAACTAATCCTTATAAACCTAAGTCATGTATATTATGCGGAAAATGTGTAAAGGCATGTCCTATAAATCTTCTTCCAAATATGTATGCAAAATTGGCAAGGTTTAAACAGTGGGAAGAGATGGGGAAAAATCATCTTATGGATTGCATAGAGTGTGGATCATGTTCATATATCTGTCCTGCAAACAGACCATTAACTGAGGCTATAAAAATTGGAAAAGCCAAACTTAGAACAATGAAAAAGTAGTAATCAGGAGGAGAAAACGTGGAAAAGATTTTGAAAATGGGTCCTTCGCCACACATAAGAACCAAAGAGAGAGTAGAAGATGTAATGTATGATGTTGTGATAGCACTCGTACCGGCTCTTTTGATGGCAGTATATGTTTTTGGAATGAGGGCGTTGACAGTAACGGTAACAGCAGTTCTTTCTTGTATGGTCACAGAATGGATCTGTCAGAAGGCAATGAAACAAGAGATAGCAATATTTGATGGAAGTGCAATTATTACAGGGATTCTATATGCGTTTGTGATTCCTGCATTTATGCCTATCCCTTATATCATAGTAGGATCGGTAGTATCTATAGCATTAGGTAAAATGGTTTTCGGTGGATTAGGGCACAACATATTTAACCCAGCTCTTGTGGGAAGAGCTTTTGTACAAGCATCATGGCCTGTGGCAATAACAACTTTTTATTATGACGGAAGTGCAGGAGCCACAGTTTTAGATGCAATGAAGAGAGGTCTTGATCTAGATACATCTCTTTTACAGGGTGGAAATCCTTATGTACAAGCACTTATAGGAAGAATGGGAGGCTGTCTAGGTGAGACATCTGCAATAGCTATTCTTATAGGGGGGATTTACCTTATTAAGAAAAAGCAAGTTGATTGGAAAGTACCTGCAATAATAATCGGAACAGTATTTCTTCTTACTGCATTAGCAGGAGCCAATCCACTTCTTCACATACTTTCAGGTGGACTTTTCTTAGGGGCTTTTTTCATGGCTACAGATATGGTTACGAGTCCTTATACGGAAAAAGGTAAGATTTATTATGCTGTTGGGATAGGTATACTTATATCTGCAATCAGATTAAAAGGTGGGTATCCTGAAGGAACGGCATTTGCAATACTTATTATGAATGGGGTAGTTCCAATCATAAACAGATATACTGCTCCGAAAAAGTTCGGGGAGGTGGCAAAATAATGAATAGATTTATACACTATGGACTTGTACTTCTTTCTATAGCAGCCATTTCTGCAGGTATACTGGCATCGGTAAATAATATGACAAAAGATGTAATTGCTGCAAATGCAAAGAAAGCCGTAAATGAAGCCAGAATAAAAGTTCTTCCAGGGGCGGTTTCCTTTAATGAAGAAGAAAAGAAAAGTGTTGAAGGGCTAGATTATGTGCCAGGTTATAGTGATGGTGGAGAAGTAGTTGGTTATGTAGTAACTGTAGCTCAGCCTGGTTATGCTGCGAATATAAATTTTGTTTTAGGTTTTGGATCAGAAGGGGATATAAAAGGACTTAATATAATTGGACATCAGGAAACACCGGGATTAGGATCTAAGGTATCAGATCCAGACTGGCAGTCCCACTGGATTGGGAAAAAATTAGGATATGAGTTCAATAAATCCACAGATGCCTTTGCAGGAGCAACCATTTCTCCTCAAGCGGTTTACACTGGAATGATGAGAGCTCTTTCTACTTATGAAACTGAGGTGAAGAACTAATGGGTAAAAAAGAGATGAAAATACTCACTCAGGGACTCATAAAAGAGAATCCTGTATTCGTGTTACTTTTAGGATTATGTCCTACACTTGGAGTCACAAGCTCGGCAATAAACGGTCTGGCAATGGGTCTGGCAACAATGGCTGTACTTGTGTGTTCAAACAGTATAATATCAGCAGTAAAAAAGATTATTCCGGACAAGGTAAGAATCCCGGCATATATAATGGTAATAGCTTCACTGGTTACTATAGTAGAGATGGTAATGAAAGCCTATGTACCTGCACTTTATGCAGTACTTGGACTTTTTATTCCTCTTATAGTTGTTAACTGTATAGTTTTGGGAAGAGCAGAAAGTTTTGCTGCTAAAAATGGAGTTTTTCTATCTTTTCTAGATGGAGTAGGAACAGGTTTAGGATTTGCTTTAGCACTCACACTTCTTGGAGGAATAAGGGAGATACTTGGAAACGGATCATTGTTTAATATTTCATTTATTCCTGAAGGATTTAGTCCTGCACTTATATTCATACTAGCTCCTGGAGCCTTTATAACTATAGGATGTATAATCGCAACACAGAACTATATAAAGATTAGAAAAAGCGAGAAAATCCAGAATAGTGTGGAGGTGTAATCTGTGGATTTAGGAAATTTATTTTCAATAGTTGTTGGTGCAATATTTATAAATAACTTTATCTTTGCCAAATTCCTAGGTATCTGTCCTTTTATGGGAGTATCTAAAAAAGTAGAATCATCCATAGGAATGGGTATGGCAGTTGCCTTTGTTATGACTCTGGCCTCTGCAGTTACTTGGATAGTTTATAAGTTTTTATTGGTTCCTTATGGACTTGAGTATTTACAGACGATAGCATTTATTTTGATAATAGCTTCCCTTGTACAGTTTGTAGAGATGGCTATTCAAAAGACATCTCCTCATCTGTATAAAGCTCTGGGAGTATTTTTGCCACTTATAACTACAAACTGTGCTGTACTAGGGGTTGCAATTCTGAATATTCAAGAAGGATTCAACTTTATTGAAACAGTGGTAAACGGTTTTGCAGGTGCAATAGGATTTACTCTTGCTCTTGTTTTGTTGGCAGGAATAAGAGAAAGACTGGAATATGCTGACGTACCTAGACCTTTTCAAGGAGTACCGATAGCATTTATATCGGCAGGACTTCTTGCAATGGCGTTTATGGGATTCAGTGGAATGCAAATCTAGATTTTTGGGAGGTTAGTCAAAAATGGAAGCAATATTAATACCAGTTTTGATATTGGGAGGGATAGGACTTTTTATGGGACTTTTCCTGGCCTTTGCATCAAAGAAATTTGAGGTAGAAGTCAACCCCAATGTTGAAAAAATAATGGAAGTTCTCCCGGGAATAAACTGTGGAGCATGTGGTTTTCCTGGATGTGCAGGTTATGCTGAAGCAATAGCTCTAGAAGGAGCAGAAATAACTTCATGTGCCCCAGGAGGGACGGCAGTTGTAGAGTCTATTGGTAAAATAATGGGTCTAACTGCAGATACTGGTGGGGAAAAAATGGTAGCTAGAGTACTCTGTCAGGGTGATAACACAAGAACAAACAAATTATATGATTTTGACGTTGAACTTAAAAGTTGTGCAACAGCTATGCTGTATTTTGGAGGAGACAAATCGTGCTGGCACTCATGTTTAGGATATGGAGATTGTGCTGCAGTATGTCCTGTAGATGCAATAACCATAACAGATAAGGGTGTGGCTGTAATAAATGAAGATAAGTGTGTGTCATGTGAGAAGTGTGTCAAAGAGTGCCCGAAAAGGGTGATATCTATGACTCCACAAAGTCAAAAGGTCACAGTATTGTGTTCTTCAAGAGAAAAGGGTGCAGTAGCTAGAAAGAACTGTAGCGTAGCTTGTATAGGGTGCGGTGTATGTGTCAGAGCTTGTCCTGTAGATGCCATAGACTTAAATAACAACCTGGCTAAAATAGATCCTGAAAAATGTATTCAGTGTGGACTATGTGCAATTAAGTGTCCAACTAATGCAATAACAAGCGAAGTAAAAGAGATAAAAAAAGCTGAGATAATCGAAGAAAAATGTATTGGCTGTACAGCCTGTGCAAGAGTGTGTCCTGTCGATGCAATAGAGGGCGAGGTAAAGCAAAAGCACAAGGTAATCGAAGAAAAATGTATTGGGTGTCAGCTTTGCTATGAAAAATGTAAATTTGGGGCAATAAAAATAAACGTTACTGAGAAAAAAGATATTTAAACAAAAAAAGTGAAGGCTGCCTTAGGGCAGCCTAATTTTTTTTGTTGTTTAAATTTTCAAAGATTCAGCTCCCTTTTCAAGAGCTTTTTTATGTAGAGGAATAAGCTTTGCTTTTTCATTGTCAAAAACCTTTGTAAAGGCTTCGATAATCTCTTTTTCTTTTATTAAGTTTGTCAACTCTAGATATGCCCCTAACATAACAAGGTTGGAGTCTTTTTCGATACCGCATTCAGATGCGATTTCATTTGCAGGGATATAATACACCTCTATATCATCTCGGCTAGCCTTGTCAGATATAAGGGAACTGTTTACCAAGAGCCTTCCTCCTGGAACAAGGGAAGACTCAAACTTGTCTAGAGAGGGTTTATTCATAACAATAGCAAAGTCTGCATCTCCAGAAACTATAGGGGAACCAATTGGTTTTTCTGAAAGAATGACGTGACAATTGGCTGTTCCTCCTCTCATCTCGGGACCATAAGATGGCAGCCAGGATACCTGTCTGTCATGGAGCATTCCTGCATATGCTATCAATTTTCCAAGAACCATTACACCTTGACCTCCAAAGCCTGCACAGATTATTTTTTCGGTCATTTTAATCCTCCTCCTTTTCAGGAGATTTTATAACCCCTAAAGGATAGTAAGGGATCATATTATCTTTTAACCAGTCGAGAGCCTCTATAGGGGTCATACCCCAGTTTGTAGGACATGTAGAAAGAACTTCTACAATGGTAAATCCCTCTCCTTTTATCTGAAGTTCAAAGGCTTTTTTTATAGCTTTTTTAGCCTCCCTTACGTGCTTGGGATCGTGGACAGAAACTCTCACTACATAGACAGCCCTGTCTAGAGTAGCTAGAATCTCAGACATCTTGATAGGCATACCGTGTATTGTTTTGTCTCTTCCATAGGGAGAGGTGGTGGATTTTTGATCTATTAGAGTAGTAGGTGCCATCTGTCCTCCGGTCATTCCGTAGACAGCGTTATTTACAAAAATTGTTGTAAAGTTCTCACCTCTTAAGGCGGCATGGATTATCTCTGCACACCCGATAGATGCCAGATCTCCGTCTCCTTGGTAGGTGAATACAGTACAATCTGAATTGACCCTTTTGATTCCAGTTGCCAGAGCAGGTGCTCTTCCGTGGGGACCAGCCTGCATATCGCAATTGAAGTATTTGTATGAGAGTGCAGAGCAGCCTACAGAGGCCACCCCTATACTTTTGTCTAATACTCCAAGTTCCTCTAAAACTTCTCCTACAAGCCGGTGTATAATTCCGTGAGTACATCCAGGACAGTAGTGAGTTACTGCATCTGTTAGCCCTTTTGTCTTTTTGAAAACAATTTCCATCACTGCCCACCTCCAAGAATCTCATAAACCTTGTCTATTATCTCCTGAGGAGTAGGTATCACTCCTCCTGTCCTTCCGAAAAAATGAACAGGAAGACGTCCATTTACACCTAACCTCACATCTTCTACCATCTGCCCGGTACTCATTTCAACTGTTAAGACAGCCTTGACTTTTTCAGGGAGATTTTCTAGCACATGATAAGGGAAGGGGAAAAGTGTTATAGGTCTTAAAATTCCCACATTTATACCTTCATTTTTTAATTTTTCAACGGCACTTTTCAAAATTCTAGAGGTGGTACCATAAGCTACCGCAACAATATCGGCATCTTCTATATTATACTCTTCCCATCTGCACTCTTTTTCACATATAAGATCCATCTTTTTTTTGATTTCCAAAATGTGTTTTTCCAGCCTATGAGAATCGAGGTCTAAAGATGTGATTATATTGGGTTCCCTTTTTCCCCTTGTACCTGTAGTGGCCCATTTTTTTTCAACAGTAGTCTTTTGGGGTAAGTCTTTAAACTCAACAGCCTCCATCATCTGTCCGATCATACCGTCTGCCAATAACATGACAGGGGTTCTGTACCTATCGGCCACTTCAAAGGCTGTAGGGATGAGATCAACAGCTTCTTGGATGCTTGCAGGGGCAAAAACAGGGAGGTGATAATCTCCGTGTCCTCCGCCTTTTACAGCCTGAAAATAGTCGGCCTGAGCAGGCTGTATTCCACCTAAACCAGGTCCAGCCCTCATAACATTTATGATAAGACAGGGGAGTTCTGCACCGGCAATATAGGATATGCCCTCTTGTTTTAGAGATATTCCTGGAGAAGAGGAAGATGTCATAACTCTGGCTCCAGAACCGGCAGCCCCATAGACCATGTTTATAGCTGCAATTTCAGACTCTGCCTGAACAAATGTACCTCCTGCTAAGGGAAGATTTCTTGACATATATTCAGGTATTTCATTTTGCGGTGTGATAGGATATCCGAAAAAGAATTTACACCCTGCCTTTATAGCTGCTGCAGCCATTGCCTCATTACCTTTCATTAAGACTTTTGACATGGAAAAACCTCCTTTTGATTAAATTTTCTTTACTCTTATTACAAGGTCAGGACACATTATTGCACAGTTTCCACATCCGATGCATTTATCAGGGTCAGTTACCCCCGCAGGATTATATCCTTTGGAGTTAATCTTGTTCTTTTGAAGAAATACAATGTTTACCGGGCAATTTACGGTACAGAGTCCGCATCCTTTACAGCGTTCCTCATTAAAAGTAACGATACCTTTTCCCATTTAAAGCCTCCTTTTCAATGAATATAATTTTTAACAAATGTTTTTACTAGAGTTTTACGCAGAGATTTCTCTCTTCCCTTCTTTAAATTAGATTGGTGGATGTCTTTTGTAAATCTTTCTATCGGTGAATGATTTGAGATTTTATTAAATTAATTTAAATTGCTACTTGAAAATTGTAAATAAATTACTGAATTTATCCAAAAGCTGTGTTACTTTCTTTGCTTGCCCAAAGAAAGTAACCAAAGAAAAGGCACCCCTAAAAAATACCTAAAATCCCTTCTGAACTAACTTTCTATTGAAATATAGTCGGTAAACCTCCTTATTTCAATGAAAGTGGATTTCACAAGATGATTTCTTAACGGTATTTTTTAAAGGGGGAATTCAAAATCTTAAATGATTTTCTTTAAATCTTTTGAAATTCTTTTGGCCATTGACAAAATCAGCGTTAAGAATAACTGCAGTAAAATCCTTAGAAAAAATCGACTGTCTGAGCGTAGCGAGTAGCCAAAAAATAACGAGTTATACGAGTATATTTTCTGGTTCTCAGAAACTTGCTTTCTGAGTATCATTACTTTACTTGGATTTCCGAAGGCATTTAGCTTATTTTTCACAGGCTTGAACTTTTGGTTATGCCCTGACAGAAGGGAGGAAATGCCCTTGGGGTGCTTTTCTTTCAAGAGAAAAGTAACGAATCCTTATAAATTCAATAGTTTAATTTGAAATAAAGGTAGCAACTTAGTTTAAATTAAGTAATCTATAGATATCTAAAAGAAAAAAGACCGTTTAAAACGGTCTTTTTTCGAAGGCTTATATAGAAATCATATCAATAAATTTTAAACTATGTTTTCTTTGAGTTTCAATTTATAGTTTTGAAATTTAAATACCAGTAAACTGCTTATTGGCACAAAATAAAGATAAAATGCATAGGGAATATAAGAATAAAAATTAACTTTTAAAGTCTCCGTTGGCACAAAGGCAGCGATATTCCACGGAATCAGGGGAGCTATCATAACTGCTGTATTTTCTATGTCTAAGGCTAATTTTTCCCTGGTGAACCCTAGTTTTTTATAGGCGTCTTTTAAAAATTGTTCTGTGAGTACAATGGATATAGTTTGACTGCATCCGAATATTCCTGTTAGGACGCTTGTTATAGCTGTGCATGAAAACAGCTGAAATCTATTTTTAGATTTAAGGGATATTTTATTGAATTTTTCAAGCATTGCTGTTTTGTGGAATATTCCGGCTAAGGAGCAAGAGATGAAAACGACTATTCCTGCCTTTATCATGGAAATTATTCCTCCACGATTTAAAATATTTCCTATTTTAACACTGTTTTCTAATTTAAATCCGAAAAAAGAAAAATTTATAACCTCTAAAGGGGTATAGCTTTGGACTAAAATGGATATAAAAACAGCTGAAAGGATACTTATACTCATGGATTTTTTAACATTTACTTTTAACAGAGAAGCACCAAAGATTATTGCCGCTGGAATCAGAGGAATCAAACCTATGCTGAAAACCTCCCTCATACTTTCGCCTATGTTTTCATGAGTGAAGGCGATAGGGTTGTCTAAGGACAAAATCAAATAAAAAAACGCTGAAGCGATCAGGGGAAAAATTTCTGTTTTGAGCATATTTTTTATGTTGGTATAGAGGTCTGTTTCTGTGAGATTGGCAACCAAAATAGCACTAGATGACATAGGAGAACATCTGTCTCCAAAATATGCCCCAGACATAATAGCGCCTGTCACTATTGCGAGATTTATATTGCCGGCTTTTGCCATCACAATTATCGCCATCCCTATCGTGCTCACAGTACCAAAGGAGGTCTCTAAAAGTAGTGATACAGAGGAGACAATGAAAAAAGTGTAAATAATAAAAAAGTTGGGATTCATAAACTTTATTCCATAATAAACAATGGTCGGTATGGTCCCTGCAGATATCCATAGAGAAGTCAGAATACCAATAAGAGAAAAAACCTGGAGAACAATAAATGATTTCTTACCACCGTCAAAAATCATTTTTAGGACATCCCTTGCACCATATCCCCTTTTAATAGACAGAAGGGAAAAAACAAAAAGAGCTATAAACAGAGGGTATCCGATGAATATCTTATTTATAACAGAAAATATCAAAAGTATAAAAATAAAAGCCATACCTAGCAAAATATCCATAGATCCTCCTAAAATTATAATTGTTAAACTGATTTTAACTTAAAAAAAATTTTAATCAACTATTATTTGGGGAGCGTATACTGTAAAATAGTTGGCAGGTATCCAGGAATATGTTAGTATTTATATAGCTTAAAATTAAGAAATGAAAATTTATAGGGGGGAAATTAAAATGGGGAAAAAAGTAATAAACACAGAAAAGGCACCTGCGGCTTTAGGACCGTATTCGCAGGCTATAGAGGTTAATGGTATGTTGTTTGTATCAGGTCAGATTCCATTTGTTCCAGAAACTATGACTTGTATTTCTGACGATGTACAAGAGCAGACAAAACAAGCTCTAGAAAACGTAAAGGCTGTTTTAGAAGAAGCTGGATATTCCTTGAAAGATGTTGTAAAAGTAGGAGTTTTTATAAAAAATATGGATGATTTTGCAAAGATAAATGAAGTTTATAATGAGTATTTAGGAGATGTAAAACCTGCGAGGGCATGTGTTGAAGTTGCCAGGCTACCTAAAGATGTAAAAGTTGAAATAGAGGTAATAGCTGTAAAAGGTTAGGGCTGCTTATGCAGCCTTTTTTTTACAAAAAATTAGCTCAGATAGTTTAGTTAGAAACTGATACAAAATACCTTTATAAGACCAAAAATAAAACTTTATTATTGTCTATGTACAAAAGATTCATTTTCTATTTTACTTCTAAAGTTTTTGAAAGTTTAACTCTAAAGTCTCTTCCATTGATCTCTCCCACATAAAGATAAGTTCTGAAATTTTTTGTAGAACGAGGAGAGAGATTGTAAAATGTAGGGGAAGCAACCAATACTTCTCTTCCGTTATTGACTTCAGAATCTTTAAAATAAATGTCCATTGTTACAGTGAGTTTTTTACTGCTTCTGTTTTCTATAAGCCCTGAAAAGCTTCTGCTCTTATTATTTTTTCTGCTCAATTTTGCTTCGGTAATTCGGATTTTTCCAAAGTTAAATGAATATCTTGAGGCCTCTGCTGATGTAAAAGATAAAATAAAAACTAAGGAAAAAAACAATATAAACTTTTTCATATATTCACCTTCCTTTTGAAAAAACTCTTTTAAAAATTCTGATTATCAAAAATTAAATCTCTTCATTCAAGTAAAGTATAAACGCTACTATATTTTTATTTTAAGTTTTAAAAATTCCTTTTTATAAAAAAATCCCGACGATCACAGTAGTCTGCTAAATAGTCAGGATAGTTAAAGATAATTTTTAAATGTTAATTTAATCTAATCTAAGTTCCCGCTCGAAATGATTGCTGATCAATTACTGAATTTACAAGAATGTTAGAGTCAAAGGATTTTGTCACGAATGAAAACCGATAAAAGACAAAAAAAATTAACACGAATAAGGACAAAAGATTTTGGACACAGAGAACACAGAGAAAAAGAGAGAGTTTCACAGAGTTAAGACGAAAACTAGATACGATTTCTTTTGCGAGAGGTTTTCGATCTTTTTTCTTTGGCCATTGACAAAATCAACGTTAAGAATAACCGCAGTGAAATCCTTAGAAAAAATCGACTGTCTGAGCGTAGCGAGTGACCAGAAAATAACGAGTTATACAAGTATATTTTATGGTTCTCAGAAACTTACTTTCTGAGTTTCCTTATTGCTATTGAATTTTCAAGGTTATTTAGCTGATTTTTCACAGGCTTGAACTTTTGGTTATGCCCTGACCAGAGGGAGGAAATGCCCTTGGGGTGCTTTTCTTTCAAGAGAAAAGTAACAGGTTCAAATAAAGTCAGTAGTTTAATTTGAAATAAAAGTAGAAACATGGGTTAATTTAAAGAATTAACCCGTATATAAGTGTTGAAAATAATGTCAAGGTAAAACCTATTGCAGACTCATATGGGATCAGTTTAAACCTTTCCTCTAGGTTGGTACTGGTACAGCTAGCAGTTGTATGAAAAAATGATCCGTGGGGAAGATGATCAAAAACTGTTGCCCCAGCATGGAGCATTGCGGCCCCATAAAGTGATTTTACTCCTGCTGCTACAATAGCTGTTGAAAAAGTCGCAGACGCTACTGTGGCGGCGGCTGTTGTAGAAGCTGTGGCTGCTGACATCAACGCCCCAGAAATTGGTGCAAGCAAAAATTCAGGGAAACCAGATTTATCTAAAAGCTCTATGGTGACGTCTTTTAGGGTTGAATGTTTAATTATGCCTGCAACGGTACCGGTACTCAGTAAAAGAATAGCAATTTCTGTCATTTTAGACAGACCATATTGAATATATTCCTTAAAATATGACTGTTTACCCATAGCTAAACAGCCTATCGCTCCACCTAGTGGAAGGGCAATTAAGGGATCTACATAAATGCCGGTTATAGGACCTAAGGCCAAAAGAATTATTGCTATAACAGGTCCTGTCATTGATGAAAAAAATGATGGAAGCTCTTTTTCCAAATCTTCTTCGCCTGATTCTAAAATCTGCTCACCTTTTTTTATAAGAGTTTGAGCTAAGAAACAAGTTACTACTACTCCAAATATAGCAGGAATAATATTTGCAGCCATTAAAGAAGATAAGTCCACTCCGAAATTTTGTGAAGATACTATTGTGTTGGAGTTAGGTGAAATTATGTTTCCGGATTTTCCGCCCCCGATCATAGCCAAAAGTATAGACATTTTTGATACCTTCAAACGTTTTGCAATAGTTATTGCAATGGGAGATACTGTGATTACTGCTACAGAAATAAAAACTCCTACAGCTGTAAGGAGCATCGTAGCCAAAGCTAGGGCAAGTATGGATCTCTTACTACCTAATTTTTCGATAATTGTTTCAGCTATCTTTACTGCAGCTCCTGACTCTATCAATACTCCTGCCAACACTCCTGCAGTAAGTATTCTAAGAATAGCCGGGGTAATTCCTTTTGCTCCTTCTACCATCAATGACACTGTTTCTGGGAGAGAGGCTCCCCCTGTAACTCCACCAACAAAAGCACCTAAAATCAGGCTATATACAGGGTTATTCTTTTTTACTATCAATGTTATTGACAAAGCCAATCCTATCAGTGTTCCCAATGCTGATACTTGCATACTCCCTCCCTTTTAATTAGAAAAATAAGGTGATGTATTCAATACAACACACCACCTCATATCTTTTTTTGTACAAAATTTAAATTTTTTTGATAAAAAGAATCAGTTAAAGATATAACACTTTTAAATTATACCAATAAACCCTTATAAATTGCAATAATCTCTTCTGTACTAGGTTTATGATAAGTATCAGAAAAACTTCTGTTCTTAAAAGTATATTCTGCTATTTTATTTAGAGGAAAAACACTTAAATTGTGTTAAAATAAATATGGATAATTATTTGAGAGGTGAGTAATGAAAAAATTTATAATAGAACCCCAGTATAGTAACTATAAGATATCTCAGTATCTGAGAGAGGTAAAGGGGTACTCAGGAAGAAGCTTGAGAAACATAGAGTGTTATCTTGATGGAAAAAGAGTAAAGACAACCAAAAAACTACGAAAACTAAACCGTCTTGTAGTAAAGGAAAAGGATAAAGGTACTGACATGAAGCCTATCAAGATGGACTTAAATATAGTATATGAGGACAACAATCTTATCCTTATAGATAAAGAGCCCTATATCATAGTTCATCCCACGCAAAAGAAGGTGGATAAAACTCTAGCCCACGGAATAATTCATTATATACATGAAAAAACTGGAAAAATTTTGGCTCCTAGATTTTATAACAGGCTGGATATGAACACGACCGGAATTATTGTGGTGGCCAAAAATGCTTATACCCAGGCTTTTTTGCAGTATAAGGCAGAGGTCAAGAAATATTATCAAGCTATAGTAAAAGGTATAATTGAAGAAGATGAAATTATGATAGAAAAGCCTCTTGGAAAAGAAGGGGATGAACTCAGAAGAAAAGTGATGCCGGTGGAAAAAGGCGGACAGGATGCCAAAACCTTTGTAAAGGTAATAAAAAGATATCCTGAAAAAGATTTAAGCCTTGTAGAATTAGAACTTTTTACCGGAAGAACACACCAGATAAGAGCACATATGGAATCGTTGGGTCATCCGGTACTTGGAGATGAACTCTACGGTGCCAAAGATGACAGAGCCAGAAGGCAGATGTTGCACTCTTACAAATTAGAATTCACTAATCCTGACAACTTGCATCAGGAAACAGTAGAAATTGAGCTGCCAGAGGATATGAAAGAGGTTTTAGGATAAAAAACGGTTATCTATTGACCACAAAAAAGTTCAATTTTAAACCCTGCGTGATAATTGACAAAGGGTAGAAATTAGTATATAGTTTAGGTGTAGGATGTGATCAAAAAGTGTACACAAAAAATGAGTAATTTACATTCATTGCTTAAAAGCCGACAAAAAAATTTACATAAAACTGAATTTATTATATCAAGGGGGTATTTTTAAAATGGCAGTAAAAGTTGCAATTAACGGGTTTGGAAGAATAGGAAGACTAGCGTTCAGATTGATGTTTGATTCACCAGAATTTGAAATCGTAGCAATCAACGACCTTACAGACGCGGAAACTCTAGCTTACTTACTAAAATATGATACAGCACAAGGAAGATACAAATCTGATTCAATCGAAGCAATCGAAGGTGGAATCAAAGTAGACGGTAAAGAGTTAAAAATTTACGCAGAAAGAGATGCTAAAAACTTACCTTGGGGAGACTTAGGAGTAGACGTAGTATTAGAATGTACTGGATTCTACTGTTCTAAAGAAAAATCTCAGGCTCATATCGATGCAGGAGCTAAAAAAGTAGTTATATCTGCTCCAGCTTCAGGAGATCTTAAAACAGTTGTATTCAACGTAAATGACAGCGTTTTAGATGGTTCTGAAACTGTAATCTCAGGAGCTTCTTGTACTACAAACTGCTTAGCACCAGTTGCTAAAGTACTAAACGACAACTTCGGATTAGTAAAGGGATTCATGACTACTATCCATGCTTATACAAACGATCAAAATATCTTAGATGCACCACATGCTAAGCCTATATCTGCAAGAAGAGGAAGAGCAGGAGCAGCGAACATGGTTCCTACTTCTACAGGAGCAGCTGTAGCTGTTGGTAAAGTACTTCCTGAATTAAACGGAAAATTAGACGGTGGAGCAGTAAGAGTTCCAACTATTACTGGATCATGTGTTGACCTAGTAGTAGAATTAGAAAAAGAAGTAACTGCAGAAGCTATTAATGCAGCTATCAAAGCAGCAGCTAACGAAACTTTAGGTTACACAGAAGACCCAATCGTATCTTCTGATACAATCGGAATGGAGTTCGGATCATTATTTGATGCTGCATGCACAAAGGTAATGACTGTAGACGGAAAGCAACTTGTAAAATTACTAACTTGGTATGACAACGAGATGTCTTACACTGCTCAATTAGTAAGAACTTGTAAGAAATTTGCTTCTTTATAAGAAGAAACAAAATAAATAGAATCTAAATAGAATAGCGGAACTTTCGAGTTCCGCTTTTTTTAAAGACATTATTATTTAAAAAAATTTCAAATATCCAGGGAGGCAGATTAATGGCAAAGAAAATTGTTACAGATTTAGAATTAAAAGGTAAAAAAGTACTTATGAGAGTAGACTTCAACGTACCACTAAAAGATGGAAAAATAACAAATGACAATAGAATCACTGCAGCTCTTCCAACAATACAGTATGTACTAGACCAGGGAGCCAGTGTAATTGCTTTTTCTCATCTAGGAAGAGTAAAAACTGAAGAGGATAAGGCTGGTAAGTCAATGGCACCAGTTGCAGCAAGATTAACTGAACTATTAGGAAAAGAAGTTAAATTCGTTCCTGAAACAAGAGGGGCGGATCTTGAAGCGGCTGTATCTGAGATAAAGCCAGGTGAGATCATGATGTTTGAAAATACAAGATTTGAAGATATAGATGGTAAAAAAGAATCTAAAAATGATCCTGAATTAGGTAAATACTGGGCTTCCCTTGGAGATGTCTTTGTAAATGACGCATTTGGAACAGCTCACAGAGCTCATGCTTCAAATGTGGGAATAGCATCAAACATCGAAGAATCAGCTGCAGGGTTCCTTATGGAAAAGGAGATTAAATTTATAGGTGGAGCAGTAGACGCTCCTGAAAGACCACTTGTTGCAATTTTAGGTGGAGCTAAAGTTTCAGACAAAATCGCAGTTATTGAAAATCTTATCGCTAAGGCTGACAAGATTATCGTAGGTGGAGGAATGATGTTTACATTCCTAAAGGCAAAGGGACTAAGCATAGGAAAATCTCTTTGTGAAGAGGACAAACTTGATCTAGCTAAAGAACTCATGGAAAAAGCTGGAGACAAGCTAATACTTCCAATAGATACCGTAGCAGCTAAAGCATTTGCAGCTGATGCAGAGCACAGAACAGTTGCAGTAGCAGATATGGCAGAAGATGAGATGGGACTAGATATAGGGGCAGCGTCTATAGAGCTTTTCACAAAAGCACTAGAAGGTTCAAAAACTGTTGTTTGGAATGGACCTATGGGAGTATTTGAAATGCCTGCTTTTGCAAAAGGGACTATAGGAGTTTGTGAGGCAATTGCAAACCTTGATGGAGCAACTACAATAATAGGTGGAGGAGACTCTGCTACAGCAGCAATTGATCTAGGATTTGCTGATAAATTTACTCATATCTCAACAGGTGGAGGAGCGTCTCTTGAGTATTTAGAAGGGAAATTACTTCCAGGGGTAGAATCTATTTCTGAGTGTTAATTTATTTATAAATATATTTTATAAAGTGCGGCTTAGGTCGCACTTTTTTTGTTTTTTTATTTATAGGGTATATCCATGGAATGTTAATAAAAATAAGTTTTTTGGATTAAAATATGCTATAAAAAAATATTTTACTTGAAATTTTATTTTTCAAAGGTTATATTTAAGGTGATGCAATAAGTCAAAAAAATCATGAAATGGGAGAGAATTATGAAAAGAAAATTTTATATGCTTTCAGGAACAGCCTTGTTACTTGCTCTCACAGCATGTAGTAATGGAGATATCAAAGAGGATACAGAATTATCAATAAAAAAACCAAAAGATTTTAAACTTGTAGTGGCACATATCAACGACACCCACGGAAGAGTGGAAGAAGGGAAATATGACGGAATGGGTTTTCCTAGAATTTCAACGGTGTTAAAGGACCTCAGAAAGGAAAATGACAATGTTCTTTTTCTTGATGCAGGAGACACTATACACGGAACAACATTTGCAACTTTATCTGAAGGAGAGTCTGTTGTAGAGATATTAAATTATATGAAACTAGATGCAAGTACTCCTGGAAATCATGATTTTAATTATGGGAAAGACAGGCTAAAGGAGATAGAAAAACTTGCAGATTATGAAATCCTAGGAGCCAATGTGGTTACTGAAAATGGTGGGAAATTTATCGAACCTTATATTATAAAAGATATGAACGGAGTAAGTATAGGGGTTTTTGGGATAGCTACTCCAGAAACTGCCTATAAGACCAATCCTAAAAATGTAGATGGGATAAAATTTGGTGATCCAGTAGAGTATTCAAAAAAATCCGTCCAGGAGCTAAAGTCTAAAGGGGCAGACTTTATAATAGCATTGACTCATCTTGGTATGGATGAAAGCACAAAGGACGGACTTAAGAGTACAGACATAGCCAAGTCAGTGGAAGGTATTGATCTAATTATAGACGGACACAGTCATACAACGCTAGAAGATGGAATGGTAGTCAATAAAACAACCATTGTACAGACAGGTGAATATGATAAAAACATGGGGATAGTCCATATAAAGGTAGAAAACGGAGTGACTACCATAAATCCTAGATTGATAAGTAAGGAAGAGGCTCTAGGTAAAACCATTGAGAGAGAGATAGCAATGGAAATAACTGAAAAGCTGAAGGTCAACGAAGATTATCTTATAAAAGATGGAGACACTCTTTCTGAAATATCATATTCTACAAAAGTTCCTGTAGCTGATCTGGCTTCGATAAATGAAATAAGCAATGTAGACTTGATATACAAGGGAAATACAATAATGGTTCCAGTTGAAAAAAATGTAACTAAGACAGTAACTCAAGTGGAAAAAGTAAAAGTTGGGGGAATAGAAAAGGATCCTCAGCTTGTAAAACTGATTGATAGTATAAAAGGTGAACAGAAGAAAATAACTCAAGTAAAAATCGGAGAAACTCCTGTGTCTTTAAATGGAGAGAGAAAGTTTGTGAGGACAGGAGAAACTAATCTTGCTAATATGATAACCGAGGCCATGCTCTGGAAGACAGGTGCCGATATAGCTCTTACAAACGGTGGAGGTATAAGAGCCTCTATACCAGCAGGAGAGATAACTGTTGGAGATATAATTTCAGTCCTTCCTTTTGGAAACTATGTAGTTACCAAGGAGATGACGGGAAGTGAGGTTATAGAGGCGCTAGAACACGGTATATCAGACTACCCAGCTACCAAGGGTGCATTTCCTCAGATAGCGGGAATGAAGGTGCAATTTGACCCTTCTAAGGCTCCAGGTGAAAGGCTAGTTTCTGTGACAATGAATAACGGAGAGGAACTTCTTCCTGACTCAGTTTATCTAGTGGCTACTAACGACTTCATTGCTGCAGGAGGAGATGATTATAAAATGTTTAAAGGTAAAGCTGAAGCTGGTAATTTTGAGGGACTTGACGAGATTCTTATGGATTATATAAAGGCCAAAGGTATAACAGAGAGGGGAAAAGACAACAGAATAAGTGTAAATAAATAATTTAAGCAGGCTCCGAGTTTTATCGGAGCCTAAACACTTATTTTTTTAGAATTTATAATGAAAATTTTAAAAAAATCGTTGACTGAGATGTGAAAATATGCTATTATTAATCTTGTCCTGAGTAAAAAAAATAACGGAGCATAGCGCAGCCCGGTAGCGCACCTGCCTTGGGAGCAGGGGGTCGCAGGTTCAAATCCTGCTGTTCCGACCATTTTTGCGGGAATAGCTCAGTTGGTAGAGCGTCAGCCTTCCAAGCTGAATGTCGCGAGTTCGACCCTCGTTTCCCGCTCCAACAATTGTGCCTGTAGCTCAGCTGGATAGAGCAACGCCCTTCTAAGGCGTGGGTCAGGAGTTCGAATCTCTTCAGGCACGCCATTTAATATTCTGGCAAAAACATATGGTGAGCGTAGTTCAGTTGGTAGAGCGCCAGTTTGTGGTACTGGTTGTCGCGGGTTCGAGTCCCGTCGTTCACCCCATATAATATGCGTCACTAGCTCAGTTGGTAGAGCACACGACTTTTAATCGTGTTGTCACAGGTTCGATCCCTGTGTGACGCACCACTCAAACGCGGGGGTGGCGGAATTGGCAGACGCGCTAGACTTAGGATCTAGTGTCTTTGACGTGGGAGTTCAAGTCTCCCCCTCCGCACCATAGAAATTCACGAACAGCTTTTAGAAGCTGTTTTTTTATTTTTTGAAACAAAACAATATAACAAAATTTAGATAAAGGAATATTTTAAAAATTGGTATTACAAAAAAATCCGGAAAAACAAGTCCGGATTTTTGATTAAATAGTTATTTGATTTAGTTTTTCTTCAATTTTTTCCAATACCATAGCAGGTTTCAGATCAAGCATACATTTAAAATGTCCTTTAGGGCATTTTTTTCCTCCGTGAAGTCCGCAGGGTCTGCAGGGGAGTCCATTATTTTCTATTATCTGGCTGTTTTTAGACCAAGGATAGAATCCGAGTTCTTTAACGGTAGCACCAAAAATAGCAATAATATGAGTATTTTTCCAGGCAGAGGCGATATGTATAGGGGAGGAGTCGTTGGTCAAAACCACATGAGATCTCCTTGTAACTTCTGCAACTTCTAAAAGGGAGGTCTTTCCTATTAAGTTTATGGTTTTATCAGTTTCTTTTATATTAAGGAGAAGTTCTTCCCGTCCCCCTATAAGAATGATGGCCGTATCCTTTCTTTTGGAAAGGTCATCAATCAGATTGTTAAAATATTCTAAGGGCCACTGTTTGGTAAACCATTTACTTCCAGGAGCAATAGCAACAATTTTTTTGTTTTCTAGATGATTTTCAGACCAGATTTCGTCTACTCTGATTTTTTCAGCTTTTCCAGGAAAAAGTTCTATTCCGTAATATTTATCATTTTTGTCCTCAACAAAGGATAGGAGTTTTTCGACTTCATGCTTGCTCTTGTCATAATGCACTTTTTTATTAAAAAATAATTTACCTGAAGAATTATCATATCCGACTCTAACAGGTGCACCTGTTAGCCAAGTTAGAAGTGAACTTCTAAGATATCTATGGGGAGTTATAATCATATCAAAATTTTTATATTTGAGTCTTTTACCTAAAAGAAAAAGTCCCTTGAGCCCTTTGTGCTCTCCCCTTTTATCATACTCTATTATTTCAGATAAATTGGGATTGTTTCTGAGGATGGATGATCCCACAGGAGTTGTGACATAGGTTATGCTGCTGTCTGGATATTTTTCTTTAAGTTTTTTTATGAGAGGTGTAGATAAGACAATGTCCCCTATAAAGGCTGTATGTATAATCAAAATTTTCATCTATCCACCTCATTTTTCTTTAATTTATCAACAATAATATCCGCAATGGAATTTTTAATTTCGTTATTGTAGCTGTCGAAATATTTGTGAGAGTAGTCTTCCTTTGGGTTATCTTTGTCTGGTATGATATACTGAGCATTATTCCACCCAAAGACTCCCCATCTGACAGGATGCTGTGTTTTTTTATTTGGATATATGGCTACAATATTTCTTTTCATAGACGCAGCTATATGTGTAGGGCCAGTTGATCCTCCAAAATACAAATCAGCTTTTGACATTACCGCTGCAAGATTCAAGAGGTCACCGCCATTTGCAAATAGAAATATCTTGTCTTCTTTAATTTTTTCAATTATCTTTTCGCCTCTCTCTTCTTCAGATATATGGCATGTAAGAACAACATTTAGAGCTGGTATTTTTTTCTTTACTGTTTTTATAAGGTCAGCATAGTCCTCATCAGAAATATTTTTGGCAGAACCTCCCATAAATGGGTTTATCACAAGAATTTTACCCTCTATACTGTTTTCTTTTATAAATACCTCTGCTGCTCTTTTATGTCTCTCCTCTAAAAATATAGAGTTATTTATTTCATAATTTTCATCGAATAGTTTTCCATCGAGTTTTTTTATAAGATCAAGGTTATATTCAGCCTCATTTTTTATAGACAGAGACCTTCTTTGGCGTATTCCTTTGTTGTATGCGAAAATAGAACTTAATTTTGATATGGGCCCAATTCTCCATTTAGCCTTACTGGCCTTGGCAAGTTTAGACACAAAACTGTCATTATATAGAGCTATAAATACATCTGCTTTAAAATGCTTGATTTTTTCTATCAGTTCCTTTTGCCTGAAATCATCTATTTTTATTACACGATTTATGTAAGGTAGATTTTTTACTATCTCATAATTATATTTTCTCACGAGAACTGTTATTTCAGCTTGGGGATACATTTTTCTGAGCATATAAAAACTAGGAATGGAAAGAACTAAATCCCCTATTTTATCCGTTCTAGATACTATTATTCGTTTTATTTCCACAAAAATCACCCTTAGCTATTTTTATTTTCCACATAGGCTCCGTTCCGGTATATCTCTCTAAGTTTAAAATATTTCACCATGGAATACATTGAACTGGTACAGGCTATGACAAATCCCTCTATACCGTCTAAAAATCCCAGCCTTAAAAAATACATTCTGAAAAATTTATACATGGGGTTTAAAATTATTTTTAAAATTCCAGATTTTTTCCCTCTTTTGTAATATTCCTCTGCCCCTAAGGTTGTATATCTATTAAATCTGTCAAAGTAATCTTTCATTGTTATATAGGAGTAGTGGTTTATTTTTTCTTTTATTTTTCCTATTTCACAATCTGTTATATAATCCTCATGAACTAGGTTGTCACTTACTTTTACGCTGCCTTTTTTCCAGAGTCTCGTGGCATATTGATTGCTCCATCCGCCATATTTTAGCTCTTTTCCAAAACATATAGAACATCTGTTTATCTGGTAGACTTGATAATCATAGATACCATTTTTTATTTTATTTATTTTCTTTATCAGATCCTCAGAGAGTTCTTCGTCAGCATCGATAAGCAGTATCCACTCTCCGTTGCATTTTTCAATGACAGAATTTTTTTGAGGACCAAATCCCTTCCACTCTTCGTCGTAGACTTTGGCTCCGAGATTACGGGCTATTTCCACAGTTCCATCAGAGCTGTTGCTGTCTACAATCACTATCTCATCAGCTACCTTACTGGCAGCTTTTAGAGTTAACGGGAGTATTTTTGCTTCGTTAAATGTTATTATTCCAACGGATAGTTTCATCATCACTCACCCTATCTTTATTTATCAGCTAATTATAACAACTAAAGTACCTTTTGGCAACTTTACAAAAAACAGAAAAGACCGAGCAGGGTAACTCGGTCTTTTCAATAGGTCATTCATGGTTTCTCAAAAGAAACACCTGAGTGGGTAGCCCAGGATTTAATTCATATAGACTTAAAAAAAGGGGGGGCTTAAGTTCTACATGGAATATATCAATGGTGCCTAGAAGTGGATTCGAACCACCGACCGCACGGGTATGAACCGTGTGCTCTAGCCAACTGAGCTATCTAGGCATATTTGGTGGCGGGGGCAGGATTTGAACCTACGACCTTCGGGTTATGAGCCCGACGAGCTGCCAGACTGCTCTACCCCGCGTCACTTTTCTTTATAAAAAACATGATTTTTTTCTTTTGGAACAAGATTAATTATATTATACAGATAAAAATAAGTCAATATTTTTTTGTAATTTTTTATAAAATTTTATAATTTTTTTATTGTTTTTTCATTTTTTTATTCCTTTATAGTATTTTTTAACCCTTTTAAGATATTTTGATTCTAGTTTTCCACTATGCTCACTTTTTAGTTTGGTTACACGACTGGCTCCTAAATTATACGCCATTATCCCATCAGATACATTTGAAAAATAGATAATCTGTTTTAAAAGGTAATAGGCTCCATAATAGATATTCCTCTCAATATCTAACAGGTCATTTCTGATTATATTTTTTTTATTCATTTTTTTACCGACATCTTTACCGACATCATATGTAAGCTGCATAAGTCCATAAGAAGGGTCTGAGGAAATAATGTCAGGTCTGTAACTACTTTCTACCATGATCATAGCGGCCAATATTTCCCATCCTACTCCAGTTTCGTTGTGAACATCATAAAGAGCTTTGGCTACGGCCAAAGCTTCTTTTTCATTTATATTTCCCTTGCTTATCTCTTTTACCTTCTCAAGAATGAGCTTAAATTCTTTAAGTTCTTCAATTTCATTTTTTTGTTTTTCGATGACAGTTTCAGTGTTTTTTAGCTTTTCCATATACTGCATCTCTTTTTCTATGTACTTTTTCTCTTTTTCCTTTTCATTCAGCTGAATTTGAAGGATCTCATTTTTTAGGCTCTTTATTGCCAACTCTTTTTTGTGAAGGTTAAAGAGGAGAAGCACTGTGAGCACAAGAAACAATAAAACTGAAATTAATTTCATATTATCCTTATTTGAATTTTTCATATGAGGATATGGATATAGTTTAGTCTTCTCCATGCTGTGCCTCCTCCCTAAAACATCATAGGGTTTCAGAATTTATTTAGTATAAAATCCGGCATGGGCCGGATTTTATGCTTTCTCAAACTGATCTTTTCCAACTCCGCAAAGTGGACAAACCCACTCTTCAGGGATATCTTCAAACTTTGTACCAGGTTCTACACCAGAATCAGGATCTCCTACCTCAGGATCGTATACATATCCACATACAACACATACCCATTTTTCCATTTATTATTCCTCCTAGATTTTAGTATTTACATTTTTTGATTATGCTTTCTCAAACTGATCTTTTCCAACTCCGCAAAGTGGACAAACCCACTCTTCAGGGATATCTTCAAACTTTGTACCAGGTTCTACACCAGAATCAGGATCTCCTACCTCAGGATCATATACATATCCACATACAACACATACCCATTTTTCCATTTGCTGTTCCTCCTTATTTTAGTAGTTATATTTTTTCAAACTGATCTTTACCCACTCCACAAAGTGGACAAATCCAGTCTTCTGGAATTTCTTCAAATGCTGTTCCTACCTCTATACCTGCATCAGGATCTCCTATTACAGAGTCATACACGTAGCCACATACAACACATGCCCATTTATCCATTTATTGACCTCCATTTTTTAGTAATCAGATTCTTTTAGTTCAAAAAAGGCCTTTGGTGCATTACATACGGGACAAATCTCAAGAGAAAGTTTCCCCTCATGTACATATCCGCATTTTCTGCATTTCCAACGAACTTTATCTTCTCTTTCAAATACCATATTTTTTTCAATATTACTGGCTAATTTTAAATATCTGTTTTCATGTTCTACTTCTACCTTTGAGATAAGTCTAAAAACAGCAGCAACTTCAGGAAATCCTTCTTCTTGAGCTATTTTTCCAAAAGTAGGATAAAGTTCAGAGTGCTCTTCATGTTCTCCAGCAGCAGCCATTTTTAGATTTTTCAGTGTGTTACCCACATAACCGGCAGGATATGCAGCATCTATTTCCAAGTTATCCCCTCTGTCTAAAAAAGAGAAAAATCTCCTAGCGTGCTCTTTTTCATTTTCCGCTGTTTCCAAAAAAAGTTCAGCGATTTGTTCATACCCTTCTTCTTTGGCTCTTTCTGCAAAAAAAGTATACCTCATTCTTGCCTGAGATTCCCCTGCAAAAGCTTTTAAGAGATTTTTTTCAGTTTTTGTTCCTTTGATTGACATTAATGACCTCCTTTTGAATTATGCTTCTTGAGTAGCATCTACAAATGTTCTCGCCATAAGTTCCCTGTCGATCATAAAAAGACCGGCACCTTTACCATCTATCATTTTTAATTGTTCTAGCAACCCTTGGACAGTTGATTCTTCTTCAACCTGCTCTTCAATAAACCACTGAAGCATGTTTACTGTAGCGTGATCTCTTTCTTCATAGCTTATATCTACAATGCTATTTATTGAATCAGTTATAAATTTTTCATGGTCACAAGTTTCTTCAAAGACCTCAATAACGTCATTCCACTCTAATTTGACTTCATCGATAGGTTTAAGCTTAGCTCTTCCACCTCTTTCCATGATATAGTCGAATATTTTCATTCCGTGACTTACCTCTTCTTGATATTGAACTCTCATAAAGTTTGCAAAACCGTTTAGATTTTTTTCTGAAAAATAAGAACTCATTGAAAGGTAAAGGTAGGCAGAATAAAATTCTTTGTTGACCTGTTCGTTAAGTGCATCTTCTACTCTTTTGTTCATTAATATTTACCTCCGTAGTTTTATTTGTTTTTTATACAATCTATAGAAATTATAAATTAAATAATCTTTAAGAACTTTTAAGGCAATTTTCGCATATTCCTTTGAAATAAAGATGGTGCTCATTTATCTGAAACTGATCTAGGCTGCTGATATCTATTTTTTTAGTGTCTATGTCGACGTCATAGACCTTATTGCATTTTTCACATTTGAAATGCCCGTGGATATCCACATCTGCATCATATCTTGTTTCATTTTCCTCGATAACTATAACTACTGCTATATTTTTTTCTACAAAAAGGTTCAGTGTATTGTAGACAGTTGTTTTAGAGAGAGTAGGTATTTCCTGGGATAAGGACCTATAGATAGTATCCACAGTGGGATGGTTTCTATGGGTAATCAGATAGTCGAATATCTTCATTCTTTGATATGAGGGTTTTATCTCATGGCTTTTGAGATATGCCCCTATATCTTCAATATGTAATTTCATAAAAAACCTCCCTCTTTAAATAAACTAAACCAATCTAGGTATACAAATTTGTAACGATTTCACTATTGATAATATACTAGTTGAAGAAAGATGTCAAGTAAATATGATCTTCAATAAAACAAACTAGTAAATTATACTATGCTTACATATAATTTCCTTTGTGTATCAGATAATTTTTTTGACCATATATAATCGGTCGACTCCCTCTCCGTATTCACTATTTTGGATATTTTCAATTATATACCCCATCTTTTTATAAAGTCCAACAGCACTTTTGTTTTCAGGAGCTACAGTCAGGCTTATTTTTTCCATGCCTTTTTCTTTGAAATACTGGGTACTTCTTTCCATAAGTTTTTTTGCACAGCCTCTTCCACGGAATTCTTCTCTTGTGGAGACTCCGAAAAGATATATTTCTTTTGAATCAAATTTATGGATAAACTCTATTGCACTAACTACAACATCATTTTCTAATAGAGCAAAAACCTTACCGTATCTCACAAAAGGCTTCAGAGTCCATATATCGATTGCACCATTGTCACCAAAGGCGTTGTTTTCAAGATCCAATATCCCTTTTATTATTTCTCTATCCTCTCCGTTAACCTCTATAAATTCCATTCTTCATCCCCTCTCTTTTTAATATTCAATATCGCAAAGATAAAGTCCAGAACCATCAGCTACGATTTTTTCGTCCTTGCTGTCTGGATTTTTTAGTTTATTTATCAGATAGTTTTTAGGTCTTTTTTCAAAATATACGGCAAGGGCTGTTCCCATTATTATTCTTATCTGGGATTTTAGAAAAGCATTTCCCTTTATATATACAGCCAGTTTATTTTCACCCTTAGGGTAACATCTTATCTCAGAAATATCCCTTACAGGGTTCTTTCCAGAGCAGTCAGTCAACCGAAATCCTTCAAAATTATGTCTGCCAACAATGGGCTCAAGAATTTTATATAGTTTTTCCGGGTCTACTTTTCCCTTGATACCTGACACATATTTTGTCTCAAATGCAGTCCGATCCCATCCCATTATATATTCATACGCCCTTGACTTGGCAGAAAAACGAGCATGAAACTCTTCAGAAACATTCTTCATACTGTGTATTTTTATGTCTTCTGGAATTAAATTTTTTACTGCAAATTCAAGTCTGTCTAGTGGAATCTTTGAAGAGGTAAAGAAATTTGATACCTGCATATAGGCATGAACTCCTCGGTCTGTTCTTCCAGAAGAGGCAAGATTTATTTCCTCTTTTAAAACGACTTTTAAGGCAGACTCTATCTCTCCCTGGACAGTTCTTGCAGATGGTTGTCTCTGAAATCCGAAAAAACCGCTTCCGTCATATTCATATTCTATTTTTATATTTTTCATTATTTTCCTCCGGAATTTCAAGAAATATTCAAAGTTCTGTTAAGAGTTTTTCTATATATTTGAAAATATAAGCCAACACTTCAATGATTTAGAGCCGGTTTTTATATAGCTTAAGTTACTAGTTAAAAGAAATTCAGATTAATTATTGAATTTACAAGAATATTAAAGTCAAAAGATTTTGTCACGAATGAAAACCGATAAAAGGCAAAAAAAATTAACACGAATAAGGACAAAGGATTTTGGCCACAGAGCATCATAAAAGTATATGTTGCACAGAGAAAAAGAAAGAGTTTCACAGAATTAAAACCGAAACTATAAACAACTCTCTTTTGCGAAAGGGTTTTTTTATCCTTTTTCCCTTGCCATTGACAAAATAAGCGTTAAGAATAACCGCAGTGAAATCCTTAGAAAAACTCGACTGTCTGAGCGCAGCGAGTGACCAGAAAATAACGAGTTATACGAGTATATTTTATGGTTCTCAGAAACTTGCTTTCTGAGTTTCCTTATTGCTATTGGATTTTCAAGGTTATTTAGCTGATTTTTCACAGGCTTGAACTTTTGGTTACTTTTCTTTCAAGAGAAAAGTAACGAATCCCGATAAATTCAATACTTTAACCTGAAATAAAACCAGCGACTTAAGTTATATATTTAGATTTTTCAAAAAAAATTATTAGTGTCAATATGAATTCATTATAACATATTTTCCAAATCATTTAATTTCCCTTTAAATATAAAGTGAAATATAAAATAAATTTATTGTAAAAGTTATATTATTATTAAACTCAGACAAAATTTAGGTGTATAATGTAAAAAAGACTATTATAGAAGGAGATATTTTATGTACAGGCTAGAAAATGTGAAATATAAAGATATTATATATATAGAAAGCCTAGAGATTTTGCCTCAAAAGATAACCTGCATTTTAGGTGAAAGCGGTGGAGGGAAGACAACTCTTATAAAGCTATTGAACAAGATGATAAGTCCAACTTCCGGAGATATTTTTTATAAAGAAAAATCTCTCAGAAAAATTGATTCGGTTGAACTGAGGAGGGAAGTTGTGATGCTTTCCCAGTCTCCCGGCATCTTTCCAGGAAGTGTGAGAGACAATCTTTTGATAGGACTTAAGTTTTCGGAAAAAGATCCTGCAGATGACAGTGAACTAGTAGAGATAATGAAAAAAGTCCATCTTTATAAATCCTTAGACGATGTGGCGGAAAATCTATCTGGAGGTGAAAAGCAGAGGGTGGCCTTAGGAAGAGTTATGCTTATGGACCCGAAGATACTTCTTCTAGATGAACCTTCTTCGGCCCTAGATGAAAAAACAGAGAAAAATATAATAAAAGAAGTGACTGATTATGTGAAAACTAAAAATAAGACTCTTATTATGGTTACTCATTCAAAAGAGATAGCGAGAGATCATGCAGATGAGATAATAGAGATGGCCCAAGGCAGAGTCATCGATAAAAAGGTGGGAGATCGTAATGGATAAAATTATAGATTTAGAGATATGGCAGGTTGGATCGGCTTTCGTCTTTATAATAATACTGATGTTTATAGTCAAGGTAAAGGGAATATCCAGAGAAAAAGAGATACTGGTTTCTTCTGTGAGGATGACTCTTCAGCTAATGTTCACAGGTTATCTTCTTACCTATCTTTTCAAGAGCAAAAATCCATTTTATACACTTTTGGTTCTCGTGATAATGGAGACCTTTGCAGTGAAAAATATTTTTAAAAGGGTGAAGACCCCACTGTCTTCAAGGTTGAGGAAAATAATAGCTTTTTCAATGGTCTGCGGGACTACAGCCAGCCTGGCATATTTTATACTGGTGGTTGTAAATCTCTCTCCGTGGTACGAACCAAGGTATGTTATTCCAATAGGAGGAATGATCATCGGAAATTCAATGACGGGAATCTCTCTGGGAGTGACGAAGCTTGTGGATGGATTTTTTTCAAAAAAACATCTTGTGGAAACCTCCCTTATGCTTGGAGCTACTCCGAAATCAGCTTCTAAGGAGATAGTAGACGGAGCCTTTGATTCTGCCATACTTCCTACGATAAACTCCATGGTTGGCATGGGGATAGTCTTTCTCCCTGGAATGATGACTGGGCAGATACTTTCTGGTACCTCGCCACTGACAGCTATTCAATATCAGATAGCTATAATGCTAGGGATAGCAGGAAGTGTCTCTCTTACTGTTATTTTATTTGTTCAGGAAGGTTACAAGACTTTTTTTAATGATGAACAACAGCTGGTTTTAGAAGAGAGTTAAAAGTTCTCAGCTGAATAAATTATAATTTTACTGACGAGTTTTTACTGAGCGATTAATACTTATAGGTGTCAAAATATTTTACTAAAGCCTCTCTATTGATTATTTTTATACTATTTTTATATTTTTCTATAATGCCTTCATCGATGAATTGATTGGTAATTTTATAAAGAGTGGATTTATTGACATATACTGCTTTAGTTAGCTCTGTATAACTGTCAAAGTGAAAAATATTACTCTCTTTGCAAAAGCAACTTAACACATATGCATAGTAGGCAGCGGCACCCCCCTGAGAATCTATATAAAATCCTCTGAGCCCTTGAAAGAGAAGTTTTACACATTTTGGCAAATATTCCTCCGTAAATAAAGGTGTGCTCAAGATATATTCTTTGAATATAGATTTAGGTATTTCAAATCCAGTAACTTCCTTGCTGTACGCGATAACTTCCCAGTCGCTGCCTCCTGTAAAATATGCATTAACACCTATAAACTCATCGTCAGAAAATATATAAGGGAACACCTTTTCTCCGTCCTCATCACATCTAATTTTCATTCCTCTACCTTTTTTTATATAAAAAACTTTTTCGTCTCCGTCTTCATATATAAACTCTCCTTTTTTATATCTTTTAAATTTAATTTTGTCCCTTACAGACTTAGGTAGTAGTGTAATTGGAAATTCTGAACTATGCAAATTAATACCTCCTTATCTTTTAAAAACTGAAAAATTTCTATTTTTATATCAGTATATTATATAACATAAAATAAATATATCACAAAATTAAGGTTGATTTAGTAGAGTTTAAAAATTTTCTAATATTTTAAAATGCTTATTTCTATACCATGTTTTTAAGCAAAACGAATGGAAAGTATGACAAGGAGAAGAAAAAATTAAAAAAAACTAGAAAAAAAAGTAAAATTTTAGTTTAAAGTGTCCTGAAGAGACTCTTTTTTTTTTCATTTAGTGTACAATATCTTTAAATAAACAAGTTAGTGAAGTTAATAACTTGAATAAGAGAGGGAAATGTTATGTATAAAGAAACAAAGAGAATCACCTTAGCAGCAGCAAAACTAATGGGAGAGAAAGCTCTTGAAAAATCTGTGGAGATAGGGAAGCCCTTTGTATTTTCAGTGGTGGATGCAGGCGGACACATACTTTACACCCAGAGAATGGAGGATGCATTTATAACCAGTATTAGCATAGCTATTGATAAAGCATTTACAGCAGCTACAATGAAAAGAGCTACTCATCTGCTAACTGAAAGAGTGAAGCCTGAGTCAGAGTTATTTGGATTAAACCATACAAATAACGGTAGGATAGTTCCATTTGGAGGAGGATTACCTGTAACTGTAGATGGAGAGGTAATAGGTGGAGTTGGAGCCAGTGGTGGAACGGTAGAAGAAGATATCCAAGTAGTCACAGCAGCATTAAATGCACTAGGTTTGTAATTTTTTTACAGTAAATAGATAAAAAAATAACAAGGTATCTATCGATAATCTTGTTGTAAGATTATCGGAAATTAAAAAAACTAGAATTAATAAACTTTAAATCATTTAAATATTTATTGGTTAAAAAGAATTTATTTTTATATTCTGAAAAGGTCCAAAGAAAAATATTTTGATTAATTTTTTAGTTTCGGCACTTATTATGAAAATGAATATTCGGAGGAGGAAATCAGTTGTCTCAGAAAGGAATTATTTTCAATATTCAGCATTTTACAATTCATGACGGACCAGGAATCCGTACAGAGTTGTTTTTGAAAGGCTGCCCATTGAGATGTGACTGGTGTGGTAATCCTGAAAGCTTAAAAGCTCATATAGAACCAGGTGTATATAGCAGTAAGTGTATTTCAAGAGAAAAATGTGGTGCATGTGAAGAAGTGTGCTCAGATAAGAGTATGCTAAATTTTAAAGACGGAAAATTAGTTTCTATAGATGGTGGGAAATCAACAGATTGGATTGCCTGTTATAATGAGTGTCCTTCAGATGCAATCAAACAATGGGGAAAATCCATGTCTGTAGAAGAGTGTATGAAAGAGATACTGAAGGATAAGGGCTACTACGAACGTTCTGGCGGAGGTGTTACTGTTTCAGGGGGAGATCCAATTCTTCAAAGTGACTTTGTCAGGGAACTTTTTAAAGCTTGTAAAGATGAAGATATTCATACTTGTTTTGAATCGACTTTTTATGGAGATTGGAAGGAAGTTGAAAAAGTTTTATCTTATACAGATCTTTTTATCTCAGATCTAAAACATATGGATACAAATATTCATAAAAAGCATACTGGAGTAAATAATGACAAAATTTTAGAAAATCTAAAAAAGTTAACAAATGAAAAAAAGGAACTTATTTTAAGAATTCCAGTTATTCCAAATGTAAATGATGATATGAAAAATATAAAAGCTACTGCTGATTTTATATTAAATGAACTCGGAGGTCGTGTGAGAACTCTGCAGCTTTTAAGCTTTATGCGTCTAGGTGAGGAGAAGTATCAATCATTGGGCATGCCTTATAAGATGAAGGATGTCAATATCGACAGAGAGTCATTTCAAAAGCATGTTAGTAATTTTGCAGATTATTTTAATAGCCGAGGCATTCACTGTCTGGTAGGTACGAAAGAGAAATAATAAAAGAATTTAAACTTTATATTTATAAGGGAGGGATTTTAATGAATATTAACGTTACAAGTGCATCAAACACACAAAATCAAGAAAATATTTTATTCAAAGTTTTGATGGGTACAAATGCATGTGGAACAGAGCCTTTTGACAAGACTTATAGTTTGGGGTATCAGGCTAATCATGAGGATTGGTCTCCATACCCACGTGTAAATTATTTAAGACAAAAATTTTTAGATAGACCATATGACATTGATGTAGAAAGATTAAGATTGGTTACTGAAGCTTATAAGAAACATGAATTGGCACCGCGTAAACTTCAGTGTGCATATGCTTTTGAGAATGTTTTGTTAAATTCTACGTTGTACATCTATGACCAGGATCTAATTTTAGGTGAGATTGCGGCACCGGCCAAGGCATCCCCTATCTATCCAGAGTTTTCTGTGGACTGGATCATTGATGAAATATTAAACTCTCCATTTGAAGAACGTTCAAATGATCAATTTTATATTAGAAATGATGAAGAGAGACAAGAAATTTTGGAACTTTGCAAATATTGGAAAGGTAAATCTGCTAATGAATTGATAACTGCAAGACTTGATGAGGATCAAAAGAAAGGTTCTCATATGGGGGAAAAGGTATTCCAAACAAATAACTATCACTTTGCAGGAATAGGTCACTTTGCTATGGATTATAAAAAGCTAATGACCCTTGGATATAATGGAGTAATTCAAGAAGTAAAAGCCGCTTTTGCTAATTTGAGTAAACAAGACCCAGAGTATGGAGAAAAAAGAGATTACTATAAAGCAACAGTTATTATGCTAGAAGCTTCTAAGAAATATATCACTCGTTATGCAAAATTAGCTGAAGATATGGCAGCAGTGGAAACTGATAAAAAGAGAAAGCAGGAGTTCGACTCTATGGCAACTAACTGCCATGCAATAGCTGGAGATCCGCCAAAAACTTTTTGGCAAGCACTACAGCTTTTCAACTTTGCAACAACTCTTATTCAAATAGAAGGTAATGGTCACTCTATTTCATACGGACGTATGGATCAATGGTTATATCCATTTTATGAAGCAGATATGAAAAATAGTAACATCAGCAAAGAGTTTATTCTTGAGCTAATCGAAGTACAATATGTAAAGATGAACAATCCGACAAAATTAAAAGATAAGGGAACTGTAAAGGTTCGTAACGGACGTGGTTTTGGAGGAGAGAGCCTTACGATCGGTGGAGTAGATACACAGGGTAATGATGCAACTAATGATCTGACAATGTTGATGCTAGAAGGATCTGCACATACACGTATGATGAACCCATGGGTTTGTGTACGTATGCATGAAAATACTCCTTACGAATTAAAAATAAAAACGACTGAATGTATCAGAGCAGGTTATGGACATCCAAAAATCTTCAATGATGGTCCAGCAATTAAGGCCATGTTGAGTAAGGGGGTGACCCTCGAAGAGGCAAGAGATTATTGTGTCGTAGGTTGTGTAGAGCCGTCTCTTCCAGGTAAAGAGTTTGGTTGGCAGGACGCAGGTTATGTGAATACAGCTAAGATGATGGAAATGGTAATCAATGGAGGACGTACATTGATAGAAGGGAAACAACTTGGTCCAGATACTGGTAGTTTAGAGACTTACAAGAGTTTTGACGATGTTCTTGAAAGCATTGATAAGCAGTTTGCTTACTGGTGTGATCAATTATGTAGCTGTCTAAATATTACAGACGCTGTACATAGAATGGTTAAACCGACTCCATATGTTTCAGCTTTCTTTGAAGGCTGTATTGAGTCAGGTAAGGATATGACAGAGGGAGGAGCTAAATATAACGGTACTGCACCACAGGCGGCAGGTATTGCAACTTGTGCAGATTCTTTATCCACTATTAAGAAGCTGATGTTTGATGATAAGACTCAGACAGGATCAGAATTACTCCAAGCGGTTAAGGATAACTGGGAGGGACATGAGAAACTTTACGCTCTCGTAAACAGTTCTAAAATACCTCACTACGGAAATGATGATGACTATGCAGATGAATTATTTAAGTTTATGTTTGAGTGTTATTGCAGACATATAAAGGGAAGAAAAACTCCTAGAGGTGGAGAATTTAGTCCCGGAGTATATACTGTAAATGCTAACGTAGGTATGGGATTATACACTAACGCATCCCTTGACGGTCGTAAAAATAATGAGCCTATCTCTGACAATATGGGACCAGTTCACACTGCTGGTGGCTCACATGATATTTCTGGGCCAACTGCTGTTGTAAACTCTGTAGCGAAGGTTGACCATAGTCTTGCAAGTAACGGTACACTTCTAAATTTAAGATTTCCAGAGGAAGCTGTGGCAGGTATAGAGGGTAGAGACATTCTAGTAAGTTTTATAGAAGAATATATCTATAAGCAAGGAATGCATGTTCAATTTAATGTTATGAGTTCAGAAACAATGAGGGCAGCTCAAAAGAATCCAGAAAAATATAAGGATATGCTCGTACGTGTGGCAGGATATAGTGCTTACTTTGTAGAGCTTGGTAAACCGCTACAAGAAGACTTAATTCAACGTACAGAGCTACATTTCTAGTTAAGTTTATTCGGTAATTTTAATTAAGTAATAACCTAGATGGATATAGTCATATCCATCTGGGTTAACTATAAAAAATGTATTTAAAGGAGATGAAATTATGGTTTTTGAATTTGGTTTTTTACTTGTTGGTTTAATGCAAATTTTTGCATTCTTTGTTCAGGGTACAACAGGGTTTGGCGCCACTGTTATCTCTGCTCCAGTTACAAACGGAATATTAGGTATACCTGTGGGAGTACCATACGGTACGATTATCTGTATTCCATTCCTATATTACCTTGCAATCAAGGGAAGAAAAGATATCTCTTGGAAAGACTTAGCTAGCATTGTAATCGGTTGTGCACCAGGACTTGTTATTGGACAGAAATTATTTTATAAACTTAGTCCACAGACTGCAAAGATCTCTATCGGTTCTATGATTATCTTAATAGCAGTTATGAATATTTATAAGTATATTATTAAGCCTTTGATGTTAAATGGAGCAGAGGAAGCACCAGTTGAAGATACACTGGGTAGAAAAATCTTCCGTTATAGTTGTCTTATATTGGGTGGGATCGTTCACGGTGCATTTAACATCGGTGGTCCGCTAATCACTGTATATACTCTAGAGGCTGTAAAAGACAAGAAGAAGTTTAGAAATACTATGACAAGCTTATGGTGTATCCTAAATGTTTGGAACGCATTTAACCAATATAGAAACGGATTATTTGTTCCAAGACTAGGAATGTCTTTACTTGTGGGAATGCCATTTGCTACAGCCGGATTCTTCCTTGGAATGAGATTCTTAGAGAAGATCAATAAGGCACAATTCTTAAGAATCGTATACTTAATTCTATTTTTCATCGGAGTTAACATGACTGTCAGAAATGTACCAGGAATTCCTAAAAACTTCCAAGGTGCTATAATAGTAATTCCAGTCATCTTAGTAGCAGCACTTCTTACAATTCTTGAGAAAAGAACAAGAGCAGCAAAGCTAGTAAAAAATTAATTATTATTTAGATAAATTTTTAGAAACTCGTATTAAGAGTGTTTCCAATGTTTTTTTAAAAGGAGTGAATAATGCAAGATTTCAATTTTAAAATACCACAAAATATAAAGTTTGGAATGGGTAGTTTGAAAAAACTTCCAGAAATATTAAAAGAGAATAATTCAGAACATGTTTTTCTGATATCTGACCGTGGTCTGGAAAGTATAGGGGTTGTAAAGAAAGTCCAGGAGATTATTGAAGCTGGAGGAATCAAATGTACAGCTTACCTAGATGTAAAACCTAATCCGACAATAGATATCGTAAATGAAGCTACAGTATCTTATAAAGAGTGCGGTGCAACAAGTATTGTAGCCCTCGGAGGGGGAAGTCCGTTAGATGTATCAAAAACTGTAGGAGTTCTTACTACTCATGGCGGAGATATCAGAGATTACGAAGGAACGGATAAAGTTCCTGGTCCAATTGTACCTATTATTGCAATTCCTACAACTGCAGGTACAGGAAGTGAAGTAACAGCTTCGTCTGTAATTACAGATGAATCTAGAAACTACAAGTTTTCAATAGTTAGTTATGAAACTCTTCCTAAATATGCAGTTTTAGATCCAGAGCTTATTATGACAGCACCGGCATCAATTGCTTCCTCTTGTGGAGTTGATGCTCTGATCCATGCAATAGAAGCATATCTTTCAAAAAATGCATCACCTTTTACAGATGCAATGGCAGAAAAAGCAATGGAATTAATCGGAAAAAATTTAAGAAAATTTGTGGCAAATAGAAAAGATGAGGAAGCAGCATGTGGAATGATGTCAGGAAGTAATTTTGCGGGAATCTCATTTGCATGGGCAAGACTTGGAAATGTACATGCCATGAGCCATCCAGTAAGTGCATTTTGCCACGTTCCACACGGTGTAGCAAACTCTGTTCTTCTTCCGACAGTGATGGAATTTAATGCTCTTGTTGATAACGGTCGTTATGAAAAGATTTATAACTATATCCGTGAAGGTAATGAAGAAGTAAGAGACTTTAAACCAGAGATGCTTGTAGAAGCACTTAAAAAGCTAAACGAAGATCTTGGTATTCCAAAATCACTCTCAGAAGTAGGAGTCAAAGAACATATGATTGAGGATATGGCAAAGGATGCAATGAAAAGTGGTAATGTTCTTGCAAACCCAAGGGAGACAAGTTTGAACGACATGATTGAACTTTATAAAAAGGCAATATAAAAAACAATATAAACAGTTTTTTATAAACAATATCTCAAATGCTTATGGAATTTTCAAAGCATTTGGGAGTCTCTTTATTGTAAATAGTTTAACTTGTACAGAAATTAAAAAAGTAATTTCCAAGGTATTATGATAGTCATACCATAATACTTTAGAAGCTACTTAACTTGTGAAGATATTATCTAAAATTTTGAATTTCAGAAACTTTTTTTAATTAAAACTTACACAAGTAGAGCCAATATTGTTAAACTTTTATGATATAATACTATAATATTTAAGGAGGAGAGGATTATGAGAATAAAAAGAGAGTATGGAAAAGAAGAGCCTTACATCCCAGCCGGCCCATTTAAAATTAGACTCCCCTTTGTACATTTAGGGTTTGAAAAACTTGATTTTTATCAGGGCTTGTTATTGTGTGCTGTATGCCTAGGCGCTATTCCTATGCTTCAAGAATATTTAGGAATGCCTTTTGATGTTGCAATGACCGTTGTTGTTTTAAATGGATTTCTATATTTCCTTCATATATTTTTAGGTGACCCGATTATCCCAGGGTGGATAACACCAGCGATTCCTATAGTCATGCTTTATGTTAGTCAATACCCAGCTGGAAGTGAAAGGGTTTATGCATTAATAGCATTTCAGTTTTCTCTGGGACTACTAGCTGTTTTTCTAGGGATTACAGGGCTTGGAAAAAAAGTTACATCCATTGTTCCGAACGCTATGAAGTCGGGTGTTATTATAGGTGCAGGAATTGCTGCCGTTAATTCTGTTATGCAAAAGGGTGGACGATTTGAAAAATATCCCATTTCTATTATAATTTGTATGGGGATAGGTTTTTATTTTTTATTTTCAAGCCATTTTAAAAGCAAAAAGAATCTCAATAAATTCACTAGGCTTCTCGCCGACATGGGATCTCTTCCAATAATTATACTCGCTATAATTTTAGGACCATTAGTAGGCGAAGTGACAATATCACATATTGAATGGGGAATTACTACTCTTGCAGTTAAAGAATTAATTACTGAATGGACTATTTTTGGACTGGGTTTACCTCCTCTAAAGATGTTTATCAACGGACTCCCCGTTGTAATATCATGTTATATTATACTTTTTGGAGATATGATTCAGGCTCAATCTCTACTGGAAGATGCTAGTAAAGAAAGACCTGATGAAATAATAGACTATAACGCCAATCGTTCCCACCTGATTTTTGGATTAAGAAATATACTGATGTCTATTTTTGGACCTAATATTGCTTTGTGTGGTCCTCTTGCAGCTGCAATGCAGGTAGTTCTTTGTGAAAGATATAAAAATGGTAGAGAGACAATGGACTCTATTCATGGAGGAGCAGTTTCTTATAGATATGGAACTACTCTTGGATATTTTCTTCTTCCTATTGTTACGTTGGTCAAACCAATACTGGGAATTGCCCTTGCGGCCACTATGCTTATTCAAGGGTATGTATCTGTCCGAGTGGGAGTTATGAAATCAAAAACCTCTAATGACTTAGGGATTGCTGGTATCATGGCTGCTGTTATAGCGACTAGGGGAGCTGCCTGGGGACTTGCAGCTGGCATTCTTCTTTGTGGCTTTATCAATATCGGAAAAAATGAAGAATTTGAATCTCCATTACTTGAGGATTCTAATTCTGCTGATTTAGTAGTTGGTGAAGAGATAGAGTTGAAAGAAGTGAAGTTAAAAGAAGCATAAAGTTTTATAAAGTTAGTTTATAAAAAATTTAAAATCATATTCACTAAAAAAAGGCCTCCTGATGGAGGTCTTTTTGCATATTATATATTTTGATTAAGGTTAGAGTAGTCAAATGGTAAGTGTGCATACTGATCACCGTATATATTTTTGATATGGTCAATAAAACCTTTTAATTCAGGAGAAACAAGTTGATCTCGGTGAAAAACACAGGCAAGAATTCGATAGGCTCGCTGCTTACTTTGAATATGATAATAATTTATTTTTTCATGTCCTTTTTCAGCAAACCAATATGGAACAATGGAAAGTCCCAGACCATCTTCTACCAAAGAATGGCTACTATACCAGTTAGTACAATTAAATATGATATTTGGATTATAACCAGCCTCATGAAAAAGAGGATCGATGAATTTTTTATAAGCGTTTGCAGATAATGAGATAAAGGGCATATCTTTTAGATCGGATAAATTTGCATAATCAGTTGGACGATCTTTGTTGATTATTGTATTCGCTACATGATTTTTAGGGACAGCGAGATAGAATTCTTCCCGACGGATAGTTGTATAAACCAAGTCAGGATGAAAATATAAAGCAGGTATGATTAAAACATTTAATTTCTTTTGTAGGAGTAATTGAATTAAAGTTTCTACTAAATTTTCAGTAACTTTAACATTTATTGACTCTAGATTGGATATACTCGACATAATACTATTAAGATATTGTACAGTATAACCCGTTGGCCAGCCTAATTGAATATTTACAACTTTTGAATCAACGGTATTGTTCATTTTTTTTAGCATAGAGTCATACTGTTCTAGAAGTAACTGACCTTCTTTTAATAATATTTTAGCGGCTTTCGTTGGAACACATTTTCCATTTTCTCTATTGTATAAAGGAAAAGAAAGCACAGACTCTATTCGTTTAATGTACTGAGTTAATGCAGGCTGACTAATATATAAAACTTCAGCAGCCTTTGAAAAACTTCCTTCTTGTTCAATAGCAAGCATAATTTTTATTGTTTTTAGTTCAACATCTATCGCCATTATAAATCACCTTCTCTAAACTATATAATATTTTGTTATATGTACATATTGTATATTGATATTATTCAAAAATCAATGACTATGTTAAAATTATATCAATCAAATTCAAAGCGATCGCTTTTAAATCAAAAGTTCTTATGGGTTGAAATTTTGTTTATATATAAGACGTTTATTGTTCTTTGTGGATGGGTAACAATTGCGATCCTTTACGAAATTTGAAATGTTTAATTAATGGGTTTTGTGAAATTAATTTTTATTAGAATTTACTTATTGATTATAGATACAAATTATAGAAAGTACATTAGTTATCTATAAAAATATAAATATCAATATAAAATCAGGAGGAGATGCTATGAATAACTATGATTTTAATTTAAAAGATAAGGTAGCCGTCATTACAGGCGGAGGAGGAGTTCTTACAGGTGTTTTTGCTGAGGCTCTATGTACACGAGGTGCAAAAGTTGCACTATTTGATATTAACAAAGAGGCCGCTGATATGGCAGCAGAAAAATTAATGTCAGCTGGAGGAATTGCTAAAGGTTATAAAGCAGATGTTCTTTCAAAAGAAAGTTTAACCGCCGCTTATGAAGAAGTAAAAAAAGACTTTGGGACCTGTGATATTCTTTTAAATGGTGCAGGGGTTCATCATCCTTTGGCTACAACTGGACACGAGCAACTTACAAAAGAAAATATGGGTGACGGAAGAACTTTCTTTGATTTAGATATAGAGAAAGTAGAGTGGGTATACGACATCGATTTTATGGGGACCTTCCTTCCAACACAAGTTATTTCTAAAGATATGGTAGGAAAAACCGGATGTTCAGTTATTAATATTTCATCTATGAATGCAATTAGTCCTACGACTACTGTTCCTATTTATTCTGCAGCAAAAGCAGGGGTAAATAATTTCACTGCTTGGCTCTCTTCTTACTTTGCTTTAGTAGGTATTCGTGTAAACGCTCTTGCTCCTGGATTCTTTGTTACAAATCTAAATAAAAATATTATGTACAAAGAAGATGGTAACTTAAGTGGTCGTTCTGAAAGGATTATTGCTGGAACACCGATGTCAAGATTTGGTAATCCAGATGAATGTGCAGGAACATTACTTTATTTATTAGATCCAAAACTTTCAGGATTTGTAACAGGAGCAGTTATACCAATTGATGGTGGTTTTAGTAATTATTGCGGTGTATAAAAAATAGTTTATCACAAAATTAAAACTAAGATCGGTACCCAAAGAGGATATGGACTTGTTGCCATTGATTTTTTGTGACTGGAAAAAGTATTTTGGGTAACTTAAAACTAAAAAAAGTCCAGTGATCAGAATTTTTAAATTATTAGATTAAAGAGACTTCTACAAGAGAAAGAAGGCGGAGTTTCCATGGAGATTTTAGCCTTCTTTCTTTTAAAAAGTAGAATAGAAAATAAGAATTAAACTCTTAAAATAACTTAAATTCCAATATACAAATAGTTCTGAAAAAATCATATCAGAGGGTATGATTATTCGCTAATAGTGAATTTATTATTTTTTAGAAAAAAGTATTTGGAGGAGGTAATCGATTGTTGAACGGAGGAATTATTTTCAATATTCAGCATTTTACAATTCATGACGGACCAGGAATCCGTACAGAGTTGTTTTTGAAGGGATGTCCACTAAGATGTGATTGGTGTGGTAATCCTGAGAGCTTAAAAGCTTATATAGAACCAGGTGTATATAGCAGTAAGTGCATAACGCAAGAAAAATGTGGTGCATGTGAAGAAGTGTGTTCAGATAAAAATATGCTCAATTTTAAAGATGGAAAATTAGTTTCTATAGATGGTGGAAAATCAACAGATTGGATTGCCTGTTATAATGAGTGTCCTTCAGATGCAATCAAACAATGGGGAAAATCCATGTCTGTAGAAGAGTGTATGAAAGAGATACTAAAAGATAAGGGCTACTACGAACGTTCTGGCGGAGGTGTTACTGTTTCAGGGGGAGATCCAATCCTTCAAATTGATTTTGTCAGAGAACTTTTTAAAGCTTGTAAAGGTGAAGATATTCATACTTGTTTTGAATCAACTTTTTATGGAGAGTGGAAGGAAGTTGAGAAAGTTTTATCTTATACAGATCTTTTTATCTCAGATTTAAAACATATGGATACAAATATTCATAAAAAACATACTGGAGTGCATAATGAAAAGATATTAGAAAATCTTAAGAGACTTACAAATGAAGATCGGGAGCTTATTTTAAGAATTCCAGTTATTCCAAATGTAAATGATGATATGGAAAATATAAAAGCGACTGCTGATTTTATATTAAACGATCTCGGTGGTCGTGTGAGAACGCTACAGCTTTTGAGCTTTATGCGTCTAGGTGAGGAGAAATATAAATCATTGGGTATAGCTTATAAAATTAAGGATGTCAATATTGACAGAGAATCATTTCAAAAGCATGTTAATAAACTTGCAGACTATTTTAATAGCCGAGGCATACACTGTCTGGTAGGTACCAAAGAAAAATAATAAAAAATAAACTTTATATTTATAAGGGAGGAATTTTAATGAATGTTAACGCTACGAGTGTATCACAGGTGGAAGAGTCAAATGATATTTTAATCAATTCTTTACAAAATACAAAAGGTGATGGGGTTGCATGTGGAACTGAGCCTTTTGATCATACTTACGGCGTAGGTTACCAGGTTGGCCATGAAGACTGGTCTCCTTTTCCTAGAGTAAACAAGTTAAGACAAACATTTTTAGACAGAACTTATGAAATTGACGTACAAAGATTAAGGTTGGTCACAGAAGCGTATAAAAATAATGAAAATGTCCCAAGAATATTACAATGTGCATATGCATTTGATAATGTATTGCGTAATGTTGAGTTAAATGTGTATGATGAAGAGCTTATTTTAGGAGAGTTAGCAGCTCCGGCAAAAGCTACACCTATCTATCCTGAGTTTTCTGTTGAATGGATCATCGATGAAATTTTGAACTTCCCATTTGAGGAGCGAGCATATGATCAATTCTACATAAGAAATGATAAAGAGAGACAAGAGATCTTAGATCTTTGTGAGTACTGGAGAGGTAAAACAGTTGCTAGTTTAGCAGATGCGAGACTAGATCAGGATCAGAGAAAGGGTTCTCAGTTCGGAGAGGATATCTATAAAACCAACTATTACCACTATGCAGGTGTTGGACACATTTCTATTGATTATGAAAGATTGATGAAGCTTGGATATGATGGTATTATTGAAAGTGCTGAAAAAGCAAAGGCTAACTTGAATAAAAGAGATTTTGAATATGCAGATAAAAGAGATTTCTATCAGGCAACATTAATTATGCTAAAGGCTGCAAAGGCTCATATTGCTCGTTATGTACCTCTTGTAAGAGAACATGCAGAAAAAGAAGCAGATCCAAAGAGAAAAGAAGAGTTACTAGCTATGGCAGCTAACTGTGAACAAATATCCGGTGGAGCACCTAAAACTTTCTGGCAAGCTATGCAGTTATTCAGCTTTACCACAGCATTAATCCAGGTAGAAAGTAATGGACACTCAATTTCCTACGGTCGTATGGATCAGTGGTTAAACCCGTTCTATGAAGCAGATATGGAAAATGGGACTCTTACTAAAGAATTTGCACTTGAATTAATTGAAGTACAGTATGTTAAATTAAACAACCCTGTAAAACTAAAAGAAAAAGGAACAGTGATAGTTCGTAACGGAAGATGTGCAGGTGGAGAAAGTTTAACTATCGGTGGAATGGATAAAGATGGAAATGATGCAACAAATGACATAACAATGATGATGTTAGAAGCATCTGCTCACACACGTATGATGAATCCATGGTTGTGTGTACGTATGCATGAAAATACTCCATATGAATTAAAGATAAAAACAGTTGAGGTAATAAGAGCAGGTTTTGGACATCCAAAAATCTTTAATGATGAACCAGCAATAAAAGCTCTACTCAGAAAAGGAACATCACTTGAAGAAGCAAGAGATTATGCAGTTGTTGGTTGTGTTGAGCCAAATATTCCAGGAAAAGAATATGGATGGCATGATGCTGCATACGTAAATACACCTAAGATGATGGAGATGGTTGTTAATGGTGGAAGAATATTAGATGGAGCAGATAAGGATAAGCAGCTTGGCCCAGACACAGGAAGCCTAGATACTTATGAAAGTTTTGATGAGGTTCTTGAAAGTGTCGATGCTCAGTTTGCTTACTGGTTAGATCAAATGTGCAGTAGCTTAAATATCATAGACGATGCTCATAAAACACGTAAACCAGTTCCATTCCTTTCAGCATTTTATGAAGACTGTATAGAATCGGGTAAGGATATATCTGCAGGCGGAGCAAAATATAACGGTATCGGACCACAGGCAGCTGGTATTGCTACTTGTGCTGATTCTCTGACTGCTATCAAGCAGCTTGTATTTGATGAGAAACGTTGTACTGGATCTGAATTATTACAAGCTATTAAAGATAACTGGGAAGGGCATGAAAAACTTTATGCTCTTGTAAATAGCAAAAAGGTACATCATTATGGTAATGACGATGACTATGCAGATGAGTTATTCAAATTTATGTTTGAGTGCTATTGTAGGAATGTTGCAGGAAGAGAAATTTCAAGAGGTGGACAATTCAACCCAGGAGTATACACAGTAAATGCCAATGTAGGAATGGGTATGAATACCAATGCATCAGTAGATGGACGTAAAAAAGGAGAGCCGATTTCTGATAACATGGGACCAGTTCACACTGCGGGGGGGGCTCATGATTTCGCAGGTCCAACAGCTATAGCAAACTCTGTAAGTAAAGTGGATCACAGCCTTGCGACAAACGGAACACTTCTAAACCTTAAATTTCCTCAGGAAGCAGTTTCAGGGATAGAAGGTAGAGATAACCTAGTGAGTTACATTGGAGAATATATCGCAAAACAGGGAATGCATGTTCAGTTCAACGTTATGAGTTCAGAAACGTTGAAGGCAGCTCAAAAAAATCCTGAGAAGTACAAGGACATGCTTGTGCGTGTGGCTGGATACAGCGCCTACTTTGTAGAGCTTGGTAAGCCGTTACAGGAGGATTTGATTCAACGTACAGAGCTTAAATTTTAACGACGTTTCCAACTTGATTTCAGAGGACACGAGCCAAGTTGATATGCTAACATGTCCACTACACAACTAGATATATAGGGGGATATTATGATTTTTGAAATTAGTTTTTTAATTGTTGGTTTAATGCAGGTGATAGCCTTCTTTATTTTGGGTACTACAGGGTTTGGTGCTACGGTTATTTCTGCTCCAGTAACAAATGGTTTATTTGGAACAGCCATGGGGGTACCATATGGTACGATTGTTTGTATCCCTTTTCTATACTACCTGGCAATAAAAGACAGGAAGAACATTTCGTGGAAGGATCTAGCTAAAATTGTAGCTCTTTGTGCACCAGGTATTTTTATAGGACAGAAGTTATTTTACAGTATTAGTCCTCAGACTGCAAAAATCTCTATTGGGACAATGATTTGCCTCATTGCAATAATGAATATTCATAAATATATCATAAAACCGTTGGTTCTAAATGAAGTAGAAGACACAGAAGCTCCAGACACAATAACTCCAGACACAATAACTAGAAAGATTTTCCGTTACGGATGCCTTATATTAGGTGGTATTGTTCACGGTGCATTTACCATAGGTGGTCCACTGATCACTGTTTATACATTGGAAGCAGTAAAGGATAAAAAGAAGTTCCGTAATACCATGACAAGTCTATGGTGTGTTCTCAATGTTTGGAACGCTTTTACTCAATATCAGAATGGAGCATTCACTCTTAGATTAGGAAGCGCACTACTTGTTGCTATGCCTCTAGCAGCTATCGGTTATTTCCTTGGGATGAGATTCTTAGAAAAGATTAATCGTGATCAATTTCTGCGTATTGTATATATGCTTCTATTATTCATAGGAGTTAACATGTTTCTACGTAATGTTCCTTCTGATATGTTGAAGGCAGTACTTATAACTACCTCCATAGTTTTTGTTGGATATATATTTATTATTTTAAAAAAGAAAAATACTAATAAAGAGCAAATAAAAAATGCTTAAAGATAAGCAGAAAGTTCCCTATTACTATCTGAAGGAGAAAACCAAATGAAAGATTTTAACTTTAAAATACCACAAAATATAAATTTTGGAATGGGTAGTTTGAAAAAGCTTCCAGAAATATTAAAAGAGAATAATTCAGAGCATGTGTTCCTTATATCTGACCGAGGTCTGGAAAGTATAGGGGTTGTGAAGAAAGTCCAGGATATTATTGAATCTGGAGGAATAAAATGTACAGCTTATCTAGATGTAAAACCTAATCCAACAATAGATATCGTAAATGAAGCGACTGCACTTTATAAAGATTGTGGAGCTACAAGTATTGTTGCTCTCGGCGGAGGAAGTCCACTAGATGTATCAAAAACTGTAGGAGTACTTGCTAAGTATGGTGGGAGGATAACAGACTATGAAGGAATGGATAAAGTTCCTGGACCAATTGTACCTATGATTGCAATTCCTACAACTGCAGGCACAGGAAGCGAAGTAACAGCCTCATCTGTAATTACAGATGAATCTAGAAACTACAAGTTTTCAATAGTTAGTTATGAAACTCTTCCTAAATATGCAGTTTTAGATCCTGAGCTTATTATGACAGCTCCAGCCTCAATAGCTTCTTCTTGTGGAGTTGATGCACTGATTCATGCAATAGAGGCATATCTTTCAAGAAATGCTTCACCTTTTTCAGACGCAATGGCTGAAAAAGCAATGGAATTAATCGGAAAAAATTTAAGAAGATTTGTAGAAAACAGAAAAGATGAAGAAGCTGCATGCGGAATGATGTCAGGTTCTAATTTTGCTGGAATCTCATTTGCATGGGCAAGACTTGGGAATGTACATGCCATGAGCCATCCAGTAAGTGCATTTTGCCACGTTCCACACGGTGTAGCAAACTCTGTTCTTCTTCCGACAGTTATGGAGTTTAACGCTCTTGTTGATAACGGACGTTATGAGAAGATTTATAACTATATCCGTGAAGGTAACGAAGCAATAAAAGACTTTAAACCGGAGATGCTTATAGAAGAACTTAAAAATCTAAATGAAGATCTTGGTATTCCAAAATCACTTTCAGAAGTGGGAGTCAAAGAACATATGATTGAAGATATGGCAAAGGATGCAATGAAGAGTGGTAATGTTCTTGCAAATCCAAGAGAGACAAGTTTGGATGATATGATTGAACTTTATAAGAAGGCAATATAAAATAAATTTGTTATAAAAGACGCCCCAAATGCTTGGGAAATGTTCTAGGCATTTGGGAGGTTTTTTTATAGACTTTGTTAATAGAATCACAAAATTAACCAATGAACTATTAATATTAACTCTTAAATTATGGAGGGGATTATGTGGAAAATTTGATTAAAAAAACAATGCCAAGTAGAAGTGAATTTCTAAGTAAAAGCGCTATGCAGTGGCATTTAACGATTATTATTCCTTTGGTGTTGGGCTTTATTCTTATGAGGAATCATGTGGATATGACAATGGTTATGTTTCTTTCAGTCACTGTCACGGGTATATTAATGTTTTTGTTTGAGCGTGTTCATATGGTTATCACCTCTTTATTACTAATGACTGCCTATGTGCTATTTGGTATTGCGCCAATGGAGACTGTATTTTCTGGTTGGATGGCCGAAAGTATTTGGATTACTTTTGGGTGTCTCGTGTTGGTAATGGTCTTAGGAAATACAACGCTTGTAGAGCGTGTCACATTCCATTTAATTATACTTAGTGGTGGGACATATAAGGGTATTTTGTTTGCACTTATCGGTTTGGGAATTATTACTAACCTCTTGGTTCCAGGTGTCATGGTAGGCGTTATGATTGCGGCACTGGCTTATAGTTTGTGTCAAACTTTAGGTTTAGGTAAGTCTAAAGCATCTGCAGGTATTATGATCGGAGCTTTGGGTGTTGGATTTTATGATGTGGAAACTTTTATTCTTTCACCAGGGAACTATACATTGATAACTAATTCTGCTTCAGATGTTATTGATTTAACGGTAAATTATTGGATTTTCTTTAAAGATAATTTTATATTTTTTCCAATAGTAATAATAGAAGCACTAATATTAAATAAACTGTTTGCACCGAAAGAAATGGGTAATATAAAAGATAAGTTTCAAGATAAGTTACACAGATTAGGCAGTATCAATTATAAAGAAAAAAAATTAATTGGTGTATTAATTTTACTTTTCTTATATTTGGTAACCCAACCATTGCATAACTTCTCAATGTGGTATGGGTTTGTATTTGCACCAACAGTTTTGTTTTTTCCATTTTTTGATTTGGGAAAGTCAGAGGATATACCAAAAATTAATTTTAGCATCATCATATTTATGGTTGCATGCCTAGGCATTGGAAAGACTGCGGTATATATAGGAATAGGTGAAAAACTAGCTCTTTGGGCAGTCAATAATTTGATGGTAGAAAATCCTCCAATGATCGTAGGATCCATTTTTATGTTGGCAGTAGCTGTTAATTTTCTGATGACACCATTTGCCGCCATGAGCTCTTTGGGCGGGACACTAGCGCAAATAGCATCGAGTTTGGATGTTAGTTTTTATCCGATATCTTATGCTTTTTTCTTTGGATGTCAGACAATCTTCTTTCCTTATGAAACAGCCTTATACGCTATCCTTTATGGGTTTGGAAATATTCGTTTAATGGATTTTCTAAAGTTTATGACGATTAGGGCAATTTTGTGGTTGGTATATTTGATGGTTATAGGTACTGGATACTGGAACTTGATAGGTTATTTTTAGAACGACAATTATTTAGAAGGAAATACTATTAAAGTAAAAAACCTAATAATTTAAGTAGTTACGGAATCATAACTATTATATTTAAGACCTCCCCATGGAGGTCTTACTTGTTTTTTAAATTGCTATTTATCGATATATTTTCAGTATAATTCATTTATACGCTTACACTTGTACATTGGTTGAAATATTGTGTTTTATAAATGATTTTAAAATTTACAAGGATTGAGTTAAATAAAATTTAAAAATAGAGTATACTTGAAATAAAATTATCATAAAATTTTTTTGATAAGATAAAAAGATTAATTAAAATTTACGAGATTTAGGTAGTAGATTTAATGGAGTAAAAAATTATTTTAGAGATAGATGTGAGGTATATATTATGATGGAAGTACTGAGTAATTATGATTTTACAATGATACAATGGGCAGTTGTAATTATGACAAGTTTTGTTGTGGGTATAGATAAATCTGGACTACCCACACTGCTAATAATTATACCTATAGTGGCTCAAATATTAGGAGGTAAACTTTCTGCAGGTTTTTTATTGCCCCTTTTGGTGATAGGAGATATTTTTGCGGTGATTTACTACAAGCGTCACATGGAAATAAAAATTCTTTTAAAACTTTTGCCTTGGGCCATATTTGGAGTAATGATTGGTCTTTTTGTTGGAGGTCTGGTTTCAGATGCCCAGTTTAAAATGATAATAGGTATAATAGTGTTGATTTGTGTTTTTCTGCTTATAGCAAAAAAAGATTCTCTGAGTAATTATTTGAGTGAAAAATGGTATTTTCACATTGTTATGGGAATTTTAGGGGGCTTTTCTAGTATGATAGGGAATGCAGCAGGTCCTATCATGGTGGTATATTTTTTATCAATGAACCTAAGTAAAAACCGCTTTATAGGAACGATGTCTTGGTTTTTCTTTGTATTAAATTTGATAAAATTACCTCTATACGCCTTTGTTTGGCATAACATAACCTTAGAGAGTTTTCAGTTAAATTTAATGATATTCCCCCTAATACTAGTTGGAGCCTTTATAGGAGTTAGGGTTGTTAAGTTTGTTCCTGAAAAATCCTATAGGCTGATGATGATAGGAGTTACCATAATTGGTGCAGCTAGACTCCTCAGTTAAAGCTATATTTTAAGCTGAAAAAAGGTGATCCTGACTTTAAGGATCACCTTTTTTCATTTTTTTTAAACCATGCGTCCGAAAATTTTAGTTAAATTGATTAATGAATAACAACAGATATAAGTAGGGATCTGGATTAATTTTCAGGCCAAATATATCCAACCCATTCAGGATTATCTATAAATGGATTTCTATTTTTTTGAATTTCATAAACTCTTTCGTGTCTCAACCTTTCACGATCATCCACAGGATCTAGGGCATGCCATTCTAATAATGTGCTTAGTTTTCCGTATCTTCCGTCAAAATCCTCTTTTGAGCTCTCAGTGCCAGTGTAATCAACTAATTCTAAATCATAATCATCATATTTATCTCCTAGACCCTCATATCTAACGGCCATATAAAACATCATTCTGGCCACGTCTCCCTTTATCTCGTCTCTTGGTTCCCAGGAGTCATAGTCTGATTTAGTTCCTTTGGCTTCCTTGACGTTTTTTCCTCCGTCGTCTAAATCCTTATTTCCCTTTGAACTATTAACAGTAGTGTCTGTAGGTCTTAAGTGATGCAGGTCTGTATAGGCATAGTTGCTACTTTGGGATTTGAATCCCTTGGATTTTGGCCAAACATGTTCTCTGTTCCAGCCGTTTTTATAATCAAACTGTGATCTTAGTTTTTTTGCCTGACTTCTTCCTGTATAGAATAAAATTATATTTTCGGGGTTATTGGGATCTTCATCTGTAAATTCCAAAGCATTATATGCCTTTTTATATGTTAATTTTTTATGATTTTCTGTAATTATCTTGTTTAGAGTTTTCTTGAGTTCTTCCCCTGTTTTCCCGTTAACTTTGGTATAATACTTATCATTGGTAGATGCAATTTTATTAATAACTTTTTCTTGTGATTTTTTTTCACAGCTCAGTAAAAATAATGAGAGTAATAATATACTTAGTATTTTTTTCATAATTTTCCCCCTAATTATTTTAATAATTCTCTGTATCTCACTTCAACAACTCTTCCTACGATATTAAAGTCATCGGTGCTTTTAATTGCAATATTGGGATACTTGTCATTTATACTTTGGAGAACCAATTTATTCTTATTAAGTTTCAGAACTTTGACATATGCCTCGTCATTTAAGTTGAATACCACTATTTTATTTAAATTTTCTTCCAAAGTATTTTTGTTGGTATCAACGATTATTTCAGAACCATCTTTGATTCTAGGTTCCATGCTGTCTCCCTCTACCTTCATTATAAAGCATTTGGAGTAGCTCATGCCTTCATATGTGATAACAGGGGAGTGTTTTTCAGGGTTTTCAAAGTTTAGTTTTCCTGGACTTGCACTGGCAGTTCCTACAATAGGTAGCTTTATTATCTCACCTATTACATTTTTAACATTACTTCTAGAGTAATTCTTGTCTTTAGACTCTTTCCACAGTTCTAGCAACTCATTTCTTTCATCTTCAAGGAGTTTTAGGTTATCTAAAATTAAATTGAATATATGAAATGTGGGAGTTCTCCTTCCGCTTCTTATGTCGCTCAGATACTGGGGACTTATCTGGCATTTTACTGCGAGCTCCTTTCCTTTGACAGAACTTCTTTTCATATATATTTTTATTCTTTCTTGGAAATTCATAACTACCTCCGTCTAAATCTTTTCACTATTAGTATACCACTATTTTTTCAAATTTATATATTTTAAAGAGTATAAAAAAATTAAACTAGAAAAAATTAAACAAAAAGCGTATAATTTGAATAACAGAGTTGGGAGGTGCCATATGGATAGAATCATACTGCATATAGATTTTGATATGTTTTTTGCAGCTGTGGAGCTGCTAGATAATCCTATGTTAAAAAATAAGGCAATTGCAGTTGCGCCACCTAAGGCCAAAAGAGGAATAATAACAACAGCTAGTTATGAAGCACGAAAGTTCGGAATAGGCAGCGGTATGGCTATAGATATAGCCAAGAGAAAATGTCCTGACCTGACTCTGGTATCTCCTCGTATGTGGAAATATGAAAAAATAAACAGAATCTTTCGGGAAATTGTTTCTCAATATACAGATAGATACGAGTTTGTGGCTTTAGATGAAGCCTATCTCGATATAACCTACACCTATGAATTTTATGATACTCCTGATCAGTTGGCGGTGAATATCCAGAAAGATATGTATAGAAAAACAGGATGTACCTGTTCTGTTGGCCTGGGATACAACAAAATCTCTGCCAAACTTGCATCAGAAAAAAACAAGCCCAATGGTTTTGGAAAATTAAAAACCAAAAAGGAGTTCATAAAATATACGGCGGATAAAAAGTTAACTAAAATAAATGGAATTGGAAATAAAATGGCTGAGAATCTATATCATCTTTTTTATAAAGAGACACTGGGGCAACTGAGAGAAGTATCACTAGATGAGCTAAGGTTTTATCTAGGCAAACCAGGGGTCACTATATACCACATGATAAGGGGGATAGACAGCAGAATAATAGGCGACTGCTATAAGAGAGACGGTTATGCCAGCAGGCAGACCTTTCAAAAAGATATCTTCGGTAGAGAAGAGGTTTTGAAAAAAATAGTTAAACGTATAGAGGAAGCCAGCTGGCAGATGAAGAAAGATAATAAATCAGCTTACACAGTTTCTTTGATAATAAGGTATTCAGAGGGGTTTCATAGGATTACAAAAAATAAAACTCTTAAAAATCCAGTGAAAGAACCTCTTGAAATATATAAAGTCATAGAAAAAATATCTGAGGAAGTGGAGTTGGACAAGTTTATCAGACAGATAGGAGTCAGACTTAGTAAGACCGGGAAAACTAGTAAACTATATCAGCTTTCATTTGGAGAGGGAAAATCCTTTACAAGAAAAAAAGAGGTATTCAAGTTGACTTATGAGCTTAAAAAGAATTTTGGAAGAAGGGTAATACTAGATCCTTTAGAGGCGAGATCAAGATAGAATATTATGAAAGAAGTGAATGATATGGGAATAATAAATATATTAGCCTTAAATGAAAGAGAGATAGAAACAATAAAACTTCTCCTTGAATACGCTGAAAAAAAGGCAAAAAATGAGGAGATGAAACTTATATGCAGTCAACTTCTAGAAAAGATTAGCCTGAAGTATTACTTTTCTCCCGAAGAGGATGGCAAACTAAAAGGGTTATCACCCAAGGCAAGAAGCCTATACTATGAGTTTTATGAAAAGTATGATTTTGATCTTATAGACTTTGTAGGAAGGATATCCCAGGAGTACAGAGCACCTAATGATATCTACAAGGCTCTTTTACGTCAATTTCCAATATCAACCTCACTTTTTAAGGGCCATCCTCAGGAGATAATCGATATAATTATCCTTGTTCTTGATGATAACATTGGTTAAGGACTCTTTAAGCACCTCTAGAGATATCTATATTTATTTTAGTCTATTTAATTAATCTAAATTCTTAAACAGCTATAATAAATGACATTACAATTTATTAAAAATTTCTTTCAAGCCAGTTGCAAGTATTCAAATATTTATCAAGTGATGAAGTAAATAATTTTATTGCATCTAATTGACTTCCTTTTGGATATTTATGCATCAGTTCGTAACAGCTATGTTTTGGTGGATTTGGCAATGTTTCATAGTAAGTAAATTCTCCGTTATTCTGCAGAGATTTTATTACAGAGTAAGGTGCTATGGCCCATGAATTTTTATTATTTTCTAAATAATTTGAAAGCATAGAACCTGTATTTATTTTTATATATAAATCTTCATTGAAATCCCAAAGTTGATCATGCCATTGATTATAGTCAGGGCCCCACGACAAAAATATTTCATTGATTCTTTTTAATTCTGATAACTTAATTTTGTCATAGTAGGGACTATCATTATGACAGATAAGGTACATTTTTTCAGAATAAAGATGTTTGGTTAGGATATTTTTATTTTGAACCTTGCTAAAGACATATCCAATATCTATATTGTAATTTTCTAATAAACTATATATTTCATTTGAATGATATGTTCTAATATCCAAATTTATTTTTTTAAGATCTATTAAGTCTAAGTTGGTCTTCTGTCAATATAGTAGTCAACCTAACACCAATTTTTTCTGTATTTTTTCAAACTCAACAGGGGAGACATTTCCTAAGAAACTGTGTCTCCTCTCTTTATTATAAAATTCTATGTAATCAAATACCATTGCCTTCATATACCTTTTAGTTACTAAACCTTCTACATAAATCATCTCTTTCTTCAAAGAAGCATGAAAGGATTCTATTACTGCATTATCATAACAGTTCCCACGTCTACTCATAGATTGGATTAATCCTAGCTTCTTTACAAGGTTAGAGTACTCCCTACTCGAATATTGCGATCCTTGATCACTATGAATTATCAGTTCTTCCTCTGGTTCCTCCAGTAAAAATGACCTTGTTAAAGTATCTATTACTAACTCACTAGTCATGCGCTTACCTATATCGTAGGCGATAATCCTTCTAGAAAAAAGATCCATAATTGTGCTTAAATATAGCCAACCTTCGCTTGTCCAAATATATGTGATATCTGTAACCCAGACCTCATTTTTTCTACCTACTTTGAATTTTCTTTTTACAATATTTCCTGTGATATTTTCTCTTTTACTCTTTTCATTTCCTGTTTTAAACTTCTTGGTAGAATTAACTGATATATCATTTTCTTTCATTATTCTATTTATTCGTCTTTCGCTTGTTATTATGCCATATTCATCTTTGAGCTCAACCTTTAGTCTAGGGGCTCCATAGCTCCTCTTATGTCTGTTCTTTCTGACCTCTAGAATACTATCTAGAATCCCTTGATCCTTTTTCTTTCTCTCAGTAGTTTTGTTATTCTGAAACTTATTAAAACCACTTCGAGAGACTTCTAGGGCTCTACATATCTGAGATATAGAATGAACATTTCTGTGTATTTCAACGAAGATAAAGAGTTCCCTCTTAGTTATCTTTTTTTCCTTGAGAATATGGCTGTAGCCTTTTTTAAGATCTCTATATCCTCTTCTTTTTCCTTAAGTAGATTTTTCAACCTGATAATTTCTTTGTCTTGAGCGCTTAACTCCATGTCCTTCTTAGGACCTCCAAAGTATTTCTTTTCCCAGGCAGCAACAGTATTAGTGGTAATACCGTATTCATTTGATAGCTCTACCTTTGTTTTTATTTTAAGGAAAGAAAGCTCAGCGATTTGCTTCTGTTTCTCCTCTGAAAATCTTGCATATCTTCTTTTTTCTTCCATCATAGCCACTCCTAAATATGTTTATTTTTTATTATATATTTTTGAGTGCTAAACTGTCTACTAAACCATCATAACACCAAAGTAGTGTGATACAAAGGAGTGGTTATTTATACTGTCTACACTTCCTATTGTGATATTGTAAATATCTTGTTTATTTTTTATATTTTTAGTATCTTTCCATAAAGACATCCATTGATTTGCAATAGCTAAAAAATCTTTTCCCTTATTTGTTAATTCTATATTTTTATGCCCCTTACTTCTAACTAATAATTTAAATCCTAGTTCTTCTTCTAATAGTTTAATTCTATAACTTACTGTTGATTGCGTGGCAAACATCTTTCTTGCTGAGGCAGAAATACTTCCTGTTTTTACGGTCATTAAAAATGTTTCAATTTCTATAATTTTCATATAATACTCCAAATATCGAATTTTTTAATATTATATAATAAATATATTCGTTTTTCAAATATATAATTTTATTATACACTTAGATCATACAAAAGGTTCTTTAATTAATCAAAAACAACCTTTTTAATGAGTACTCATAGCTTTAAAATTATTTAAAAAAGATATGCGCATATCTTTTTTATTACATTTTATTTAAGAAAGGGGAGAAATATGTCTGCAAATAACAGAAAAATCATTAAAGATTTTCCTAGACCTGAAAAGAGTTTAATTAATGAATTTGAAAATATCCAAACTGCTAATATTGGTGATTGCCTAGACAGAGATGCTGCATTATACTCAAATATTAAAACTATTAATAATAAAAATTTAGTAGGTCCAGCTTTTACAATTGATATTTCCGATGGAGATAATCTTTTGGTATATATTGCATTAGACCTTGCTAAAGAGGGAGATGTTTTAGTAATAAGTGGAGGAAATTATAAAGAAAGAGCCATATTAGGTGAGATAATTGCAAAATATGCGGAGAAAAAAAATCTAGGAGGCATAGTCCTTGATGGGTGCCTAAGAGACTACGAGGTACTTTCGAATATGGATTTTCCTATTTTTGCAACGAGTATTTCACCAAATGGACCTTATAAAAATGGACCGGGTAAAATTAATACCCCTATATCTATTGGAGGAAAAATGGTAACACCTGGGGATTTAATTATTGGAGATTCAGATGGAGTCGTAGTTGTTTCACCAAAAGACATGAACGACATTTTAAAAAAAGTTAATGAAATTAGTATATACGAAGAAAAGTTGTTAAAGAACATAGAAGAAAATAATGTTCTTGATATTAGGTGGGCGTATGATAAATTGGAAAAGGAAAATTATTATTTTATTGACTATCAAAATTATTAATAAAAAAGGAGCAAAAACATGAATATATCACTTGATGTAATCCAAACACTTGGTCTTGCGGTTATTGTATTTATCTTTGGTAGTTTTGTTAAAAGTAGGGTTAAAGTTTTTCAAACATATTTTATACCTGCCCCAGTTATTGGAGGACTATCTTTCAGTTTTTTGATGTTTGCTTTATATAATCTGAATGGAACTACAATTATATTTGATAAAGTTTTACAGAATTTCTTTATGAACATATTTTTTACTTGTGTCGGATTCACCGTAAGTGTGAAATTAATGAAGAAGAGTGGAAGACAAGGAGTTCTCCTTGCATTAATTGCAGTTTTATTTTTAGTTATCCAAAACCTTGTAGGTGTTTCCCTTGCCTCTGTATTTGGGATAAATAAACTGCTTGGAATAGCAATGGGGTCTATATCTATGTCAGGTGGGGTCGGTTCAGGTGCAGCTTTTGGGCCCACTTTAGAAAAGTTTGGTGCTGAAGGAGCTACGACAATTGGAGTTGCTGCCGCAACATTCGGTCTATTAATGGGAAGTATGATAGGAGGACCTGTTGCTAAAAAACTGATAGACAGACATAATTTAAAAAGTGATTTCCTTAAAAGTGGTGTCAATGAAGAAAAAAAATTATTAGGAGATGTTTTGATTGAAAAAAATCTTTTAAACAGTGTATTAATTGTACTTCTAGGAGCAGCCACAGGTACTATTATCTCTATGTTATTAAAATTTACAGGATTTACTTTCCCATATTATGTAGGGTGTTTATTTGGAGGAGCAATTGCAAGAAATTTAGCTGATATAGGTGCTTTTGAACTCCGTATGAAAGAAGTTGATATTCTTGGAAATATCTCACTCGCATTATTTTTATCTATGGCACTTATGTCATTAAATATAAATAAATTGGTTGATCTTGCTATCCCAATGCTTATGATTCTTGTAATACAAGCAACTACAATGATTATTTATGCATATTTTATTACGTTTAGATCAATGGGAAAAAGTTACGATGCTGCTGTTATGGCGGCCGGTCATTGTGGTGTTGGGTTAGGTCAGACACCTAATGCACTTGCAAACATGTCTTCTGTTATTGAAAAAAATGGTCCTGCTCCAAATGCCTGGTTTGTGCTTCCAGTAATAACAGTTGTATTTATTAATATTTTTAACCCCATAATAATTACTTTCTTTATAAATTTTTTTAAATAGAATATTATTACTACAAGATCAGGCACTCTTCGGAGTGCCTTTTTGTGTTTAAAACGTAGATATTATTACGTTTAGACTTTGGTAAAAAGATTATTTTTAATTATTTTTTTGACTTTCAGAAAAAATGGTAGTATAGTCTTAGTGGTTGAACCAATAGACCTAATAAAGGAGGAAATGTATGAAAGTAAAAGCAATTGTAGCAAAAGGTATCGACAATGTAGCATCAGTAATTAGCTTTATTGAGAAAAACGAGGTGGTAGGGGTAAATTTAGACGGAGAAATCAAAGAAGTTTTCGTAAATCATAGTGTTCCTTATGGTCATAAAATAGCATTAAGGGATATTAAGAATGGTGAAGATGTCTATAAATATGGTGAAGTAATAGGAAGAGCGACTGATGATATCAAATATGGTGATTATGTACATGTTCATAATGTAGAAAGCAAAAGAGGAAGAGGAGACTGGAAAAAATAAGTTTAACCAAATAACTCAAGGGGGAAAATAAAAAATGAAAATTCAGGGATACAGAAGAGAAAATGGAAAAGTAGGAATAAGAAATCATGTAGCAATATTACCATCTTCGGTCTGTGCTTCAGAAACTGCAGTGAGGATAAGTAATTTAGTTCCAGGAACTGTTGCATTACCTCATCAACATGGGTGTTGTCAAGTTGGAGCTGATTCGGAACAGACGATAAATACCCTAATTGGTTTGGGATCCAATCCAAATGTAGCAAAAGTTTTAGTAGTTGGTTTAGGATGCGAAGGAGCGGAGCCTTTAAGAATCTCGGAAGAAATAAAAAAAACTGGAAAAGAAGTTCAAATGATTACAATTCAAAATTGTGGAGGGACACTAAAAACAATTGAAGAAGGTGCAAGAATAGCAAGAAAAATGATCACGAAAGTTGCGATGTTAAAAAAGGAAGAGATTGATATTTCCGAATTAACTTTAGCGATAGAATGTGGGGGGACAGATACAACTTCTGGTCTTTGTGCAAATCCAGCTGTAGGAACGGCGTCAGATATTTTATTGAGTCATGGTGGTACTGCAATGCTATCAGAAACAACAGAATTGATTGGTGCAGAACATGTTCTTGCAAATAGGGCTGTGTCAAGTGAAGTTAAGGATAAACTGTTAGAGATTGTTAAACGAACAGAAGATAGAGCTATGTCTTTAGGTGTTGATATTAGAGGTGGACAGCCTACTCCAGGAAATATAGAAGGTGGAGTTATAACAATTGAAGAAAAATCATTGGGTTGTATTTATAAAGCTGGAAGTTCTGATATTCAAGGAGTTCTAGAATATGGCGAAATACCTTCAAGCGGGAAAGGATTTTATGTCATGGATACTCCAGGGCAAGATATTGAGTCAATTACAGGAATGGTAGCAGGAGGAGCTCAACTGGTTATTTTTACAACAGGAAGAGGAACACCTACAGGATTTCCAATAGCTCCAGTAATAAAAATAACTGGTAACGAGACAACTTATAATAATATGATTGATAATATAGATATAAATGCTGGAAGAGTTATAACAGAGGGGGCATCAATCAAATCGATAGGAGAAGAAATCTTTTCAGAAATGATGGAAGTATCTAATGGAAAGCCGACAAAATCAGAGTCATTGGGACATAAAGAATTTGGAATTTATAAAATTGCACCAACTTTTTAGGAGGGATCCAAATGGAGATAAAAAGAAGCATCGAAAAAATACCTGGAGGAATGATGGTTATTCCACTTGTATTAGGAGCTCTAATGAATACATTTACACCTGGAATATTAAAAATAGGAGGATTCACCACAGCGATTGCTTCTGGAGCTTCAGCATTAATAGGGGTTTTCTTGGTATGTATGGGAGCAGGTATAAATTTAAAAGCAGCTCCTATGGCAGCAAAAAAAGGTTTTAGTATAACACTGAGTAAATTTTTAATAGGTACTGTAGTAGGTTTATTGGTTGCAAAATTTCTAGGACCTAATGGGTTATTCGGTTTATCTTCTCTGGCTATAATTAGTGCAATGACAAACACAAATGGCGGTTTATACGCAGCACTAGCTGGTGAATTTGGAGATGAGACAGACATTGGAGCGATAGCTATAATTTCCGTAAATGATGGTCCATTTTTAACGATGATTGCCTTAGGAACAGCAGGGGTTGCTACAATTCCTATTAAAGCACTGATAGGAGTATTACTTCCAATTGTAGTAGGAATGATTCTTGGAAATTTAGATCCCAAAATGAAAGAATTTTTAACAAAGGGAGGACCAATGTTGATACCTTTCTTTGCTTTCGGCTTAGGAGCAGGTATTAATTTCGCAATGTTATTGAAGGCCGGTCTTCCTGGGATACTATTAGGAGTATTAACAGCAGTAGTTGGAGGAACATTCAATGTTATGGCAGATAAAGCCAGTGGAGGAACTGGAATAGCTGGGGCAGCAGCATCAAGTACAGCCGGAAACGCAGTGGCAACTCCAGCCGCAGTGGCATTAGCAGATCCAAGTCTTGCTGGAATAGCTGCTATTGCTACTCCCCAAGTTGCAGCTTCAACTATAACAACAGCTCTCTTGGTTCCTATAATAACTAGTTACTTGGTAAAAAGAAATAAAAAACAAGAATCTATAAAAGTTTAGGAATTAAAAAAGGGGGGATGGCCCCCTTTTTTTTATAAAATCTTTATAAGGAGGAAGAGATGAGTAAATATGTAATTATTGCAGATGATTTTACAGGGGCAAATGACACTGGTGTAAAATTTAGTAAAAAATCCATAAAAACTATAGTGACAACAAAGTTAGAAGACTTTAAAGTTGAGTTGATGAATTGTAATACTTTAGTAGTAGATTTAGAGAGTAGATTTGATGACAAAGATACTGCATTCGAAAAAGCTTATCAAGTATCTAAAAACCTTAAATCAATGGGGATAAAAAAGATTTATAAAAAAATAGATTCTACATTTAGGGGAAACATTGGCAGTGAAATAGATGGAGCAATGGAAGGCGGAAAATTTAACGCAACGTTTCTAATACCAGCTCTACCCAATGCAATGAGAACCACAGAAAATGGAAACGTATTTTTAAATGACGTACTTTTAGAAAAAACAGAAATATCGATAGATCCTAGAACTCCTGTTAAAGAATCATTTATTCCTAAAATACTATCAATTCAATCCAAAAGAAAAGTAGGATTAGTTAATTATGAAGAAATTGAAACAGGAAAAATAAAAAAAAGAATTGATGAATTATTTTTAAATGGTTGCGAGATAATTATCTTTGACTCGATAACAGATAATCACTTAAATTTAATATCAATCTGCATAGAGAAGAACTTTAAAAATGAAAATATAATGATGGCTGGATCAGCAGGTTTTGCCGAAAAAATTCCCCATATATATAATTTGATTCCAAAAGCTCCACCAGCTCTGCTAATAGCAGGAAGTATAAGTGAAGTGACTAGGAAACAGGTAGATTTTTTAAGAGAAAAATCCAAAATAAGAGCAATAAAAGTTGTTGTAGAAAATTTATTTAACGGAAATAAAAGTTTGGAAAAGCTTGAGATAATGAAAGAAGTTGAGAATAGATATATCAAAAATGAAGATATTTTGATATATACAACTGATAAAAGAGAGGAAGTTAATGGGCTCTTTTCTAAAATTGAAACAAATGGATTAAGCTTAGAAAAAATTTCCGAAGAAATAGCTAATTTTTTGGGAGAGATAGCCAAAGAGATATTAGAAAAATTTGAGATAAGCGGTTTATTTTTAACAGGAGGTGATACTGCAATAAAAGTAAGTGTAGCCTTAAAAGCAGAGGGGGTTATTATTAAAAATGAGATTATAGAAGGCGTACCATATGGTTATTTTTTAGATGAAAAATACAAAGATATTATTATAGTTAGTAAAGCTGGTGCCTTTGGAACAGAAGATGCTATCTTGAAATCGCTTGAATTTATAAAAAAGGAGAGTAAATAAAAATGAATAAAATAATAGGAATAACTATGGGAGATCCTTCAGGAATAGGTCCTGAAATCATCTTGAAAAGTTTTTTTAATAAAAAAATAAAATCTGGAAAATATCTAGTTATTGGTGATTATGAAATTATAGAGTTTTTTAATAAAAAATTAGGTTTAAATGTTAAATTAGAAAAGCTGATTAATATTGATAATATTAATTTTTCTAAAGATGTTCTTAGTATTTTAGATTTAGGATTAATTAAAATAGAAAATTTAAAAATTGGTGAGGTTAGTTTAAATTCAGGAAATGCTGCTTTTCAGTATTTGAAAAAAGCGATAGAATTAGCGATGAATGGAAAAATTTCTGGGATTGCAACAGCGCCATTAAACAAAGAAGCTATGAATAAAGCAGGGCATTTTTATTCAGGACATACGGAGATATTGGGTTACTACACTTCAACAAAAGATTACGCAATGCTACTTTATGATGAAAAATTAAGTACTATACATGTTTCGACACATGTTTCTCTAAAGGAAGCAATAAAAAGAACAAAAAAAGAAAGAGTTGAAGAAGTTATAAGATTGGCAGATAAGACATTTAGAAAATTAGGATTAAAAAATCCAAAGATAGCTGTTGCAGGTCTAAATCCTCACTCAGGGGAGAATGGACTCTTTGGAATGGAAGAAATTGAGGAAATAATTCCGGCAATAAACTCCTCCATATCAAAAGGTATAAACGTAGAAGGTCCAATACCGCCCGATACAGTTTTTTTAAAAGCAGTGGAAGGTAATTATGATGTCGTTGTTGCAATGTATCATGACCAGGGTCATATTCCTCTAAAATTGTTGGGATTTAATAGTGGAGTTAATATAACAGTGGGATTACCAATAATAAGGACTTCAGTCGATCACGGAACCGCTTTTGAAATAGCCGGGAAAAATATTGCCAACGAAGAAAGTATGATAAATGCGATAAATTTAGTTCATAAACTTAGTGATGCTTAAATACTATAATTGTGATATAATTATGTTATATTTAAGAACATAAAAGGAGTTTAGGATGTTTTTTCCAATAGAAGTAAGTGACATATCTGAATTGATATCTAATTCAATTAAAAACCTGATTATAGAGGGGAAACTTAAACCTGGAGACAAATTGCCGTCAGAAAGAGTATTAGCTGAAAAATTTAATGTTAGCAGAAATACTTTAAGAGAAGCTTTGGGGAACCTAAGGTTACTTGGGATTATAGAAACTAAGAGAAACGATGGGAATTTTGTAAGTCTTAATTTAGAAAAGGTTTTTATTGAAATGTTAAAATTTATGTTTCTTCTCAAAGGGACTAGAAAAGATGTATTTATTTTTAGAAAGTCAATAGAAGTTGAGGCAACAATTGATTCAGTGAAAAACTTTACAGATGAGGATCTCCTAGAATTGTCTGAAAAATTAGAAAAATTTAAGAACACACCTGAAAAAGATTACGAGGAAATAGCAAAATTAGATATGGATTTCCATTTCAAATTAATTAGCAAATGTGAAAATTACTTGATGTTCACACTTTATAAAGCTATTTATGCTTTAATCACTGAATTTTTAAATGACTCAGTAAAAATAATGGATAAAAAATTATTGGATCAACATCATGAAGAAATGTTTAATTATGCTAAAGTAAAAGATATAAAACAGCTAAAGAAATCATTGGAAAATCACTTGGAAGTTGTTCAGGAATTTAATTTTGAAAGAAATTAGTTAATTTTGTCAGTCTCTTCAAACTAAACTAGGCTATGAAATAATCTCTGTAAATAGATAATTTTTTACTGTGGAAAGTTTAAAAATAACAAAACCAAATATAGTAGCCATAAGATTAGGCACTCTTCGGAGTGTTTTTTTTTGTTTAAAATCTAGATATTATTACAATTAGACCTTGGTTGAAATATTGGGATAACAATACTTTTTTAGAAAAATTTTTAAGGTTTGCGTGGTCCATAAGTAGGTTGGATAATTTCTGAAGGTCATATGAAATTCCGGACATTCAATAAGTACAAGATACTTTGAGTAGTATAAATTTATTCCACTTAAATTTTTTCAGAATATTGCATACGAGATATTAGAAATAACCATACAAGAGGTCAAGGTTATAATTAATTTGACAATATATTAAAAAAATATTGACAAATATATAATAAAAAGATATATTATGTCAATGTGAACCAGAAAGAAAATAAATTAAGTAAATGATATTCTTCGTCAGTTGGAATAGAGCAACCCTCATTCTGCCCTGAGAAGACCTGTGGTCGGCTTACTTTCATTAGGAAAATTAATGGAGGAGTGCGGACTTTTTTTGATTGATGTTGCCAATAAATACAATAGTTTTACAAGGAGTTATTTCAGGTTCATAGTTATAATAATAGTAGTTTTTAACTGTTTGAATATTGAGAAAAAATTAGAGCTTTAAGAGAATAAGTTAAACTCTAACGTAGGCAACACTCGTAAGAAACTATACAAACATTAGTTTGGTTAAATTTACTACTTTAGGTACAATAGAATGCTTTTTTATATAAAAATAATTATTTTAAAGGAAACAAAAAAAAATAAAGTAAGTATATTAACAATAAGAATTGATCGCTTAATAAACCTTACGTTAAAGAATTGAATTATTCCATTAAAATAAAATAGATAAAATAAATGAAGTTCCAACTAAAATCTAAACAGAGAGGAGTACAGAATAAGATGTAAAATTTTTTTCAAAATAAATTTGGTATACCAAATACCAAATACCAGTTTAAATTTAAATAATTTGTTTTTTTGATAATTTAAAAATATTTTTTAATTAAAAACAATGGGGGGATGTTGAAATGCGAGTAAGTGCGGTTCAAATGGATATGAAGTTTGAAGATCCAGAAAAAAATTATGAAAAAGCTGAACAACTGATTAGAATGGCTGCAAAACAAAAACCTGATACGATTGTATTGCCAGAAACATGGAATACAGGGTTTTTTCCTGAAAAGAACGTAAGTTCTTTTTCTGACAAGGGAGGGCAACGTACCATAGAGTTGTTCTCAGCTTTATCTAAAGAATTAGATGTTAATATAATAGCTGGGTCTGTTGTTAATGAAAAACAAGAAGGTATGTACAACACAACTTACATATTTGATAGAAAAGGTAAATGTATAGCTGAGTATGACAAGACCCATCTTTTCTCATATATGAATGAGGATGAGCATTTTAAAAAAGGCGAAAAACTAACTACTTTTGAATTAGATGGAGTAAAATGTGGGGTAATTATATGCTATGATATACGATTTTTAGAGCTTATACGAACTTTAACACTACAAGGAATAAAAATACTTTTTGTCGTAGCACAGTGGCCTGTTCCTAGAATTAAACATTGGGAAATATTAAACCAGGCAAGAGCTATTGAAAATCAGATTTTTGTAGCTTGTGTAAATTCATGCGGTACTGCAGGTGAAACTATATACGGAGGTCACTCAGCACTGATTGATCCTTGGGGTGAAAATATTGTTCAGGCAGGAAATACGGAAGAAATAATTACCGGTGATTTTGATATAGAGATTGTTGACAAAATCAGGGATACAATAAATGTTTATAACGATAGAAGAACAGAATTATATAAAATAATTTAAAAAGGGGAATATGCAATGAAAAATGTAGATTTTATGTTAAATAAACTATCAGGACAAGAAAAATTTTCAGTTCCTTATGAAAAGGTGTTGGTAATAGGATATTCAGGAAGAAATATGGAAAAAACCATGGAGCACATTAAAGAGTTGGAGGAACAGTTAAATGTTCCAGCGCCAAAGAAGATTCCAACTATATTTGAATGTTCTCTAGAAACATTGACACAAGAAAAAAATATAAAGTTTGTTGGAGATCAAACATCAGGTGAGATAGAATACATTATCATATATATGAACGGGAAAACATATATTGGTATTGGAAGCGATCATACAGACAGAAAATTAGAAAGTGTTAGTGTACCAAAATCGAAGCAAGTTTGTGCAAAGCCTATTGGAAATGAATTATGGGATTATGATGATATAAAGGAGCATTGGGATCAAATAAAAATGGTGTCTTGTCAAATAATTGATGGTAAAGAAGTTAAATATCAAGATGGTAAACTTGCTGATATTTTAAAAGTTGAAAAAATATTAGAAGAACTAAAGGAGAGAGTGGGAAATATTGACAATAGCATTATTTATTCAGGTACAGTGCCTTTGCTGGACGGATTTAAGTATGGAGACACTTTTAAATGCATGATGATAGATGAGGTTTTGAAAAGAACTTTAAAATTGGAGTATGGCATTGATACAATTTCAGAGGAGGAGAGATAATATGAAAAAAAATGTGAGCATTGCTTTAATGTTAGTTGTAATATTAGGTATGTTAGTTGGATGTGGAGAAAAAAGCACCAGTGATGCAGAAAAGGGGAATAAATCTGGGAAAGCTCCTGTAGAAATTAAGATAGCGACTGTTGGAAACGAAGAACATCAATCTACTATAATGGCAAAATTATTTGAAGAAGAACTTGAAAAAGTTTATGATGGTGATGTAAAGGTATCAATTTATTCCAATGGTTCACTAGGCGGTGAAAGAGAAGCGGCTGAAGGTGTAAAATTGGGTACAATTCAGATGACGGTAGTAACTTCAGATGGAGCTCTTCCTGCTTGGGTTCCAGATATCCAGGTTTTATCTATTCCATATTTATTTGAAAATAAAGAGCAAGCATTTAAGATTCTAGATGGAGTTATGTCAGAACAATTGAATCCTAAATTTGAAAAGCAAGGTTTCAAGCATTTAGGATTTGGTGAACTTGGTTTTAGACATTTTACAAACAATAAGAAAGAAATAAGATCTGTAAAAGATATGGAAGGATTATCAATAAGAGTTCAGGAGGCTCCAATTTGGTTTGCTTTGATGAAAAGTCTGAAAGCCTCAGCTGTACCAGTTTCTTTTAATGAGTTATATACAGCACTCCAACAAGGCATGGTTGATGGTCAGGAAAATCCTATTGCATCAATAGCTACTTCTAAATTTAATGAAGTTCAAAAATATTTAACTCTTGACGGACATACTTATGCTGCAGTGAGCATGGTTATGAATAAATCTTTCTATGACGGACTCTCTGAAGAGTTAAAATCAGCAATAGATCAAGCGGCTAAAAATTCGATCCCGAGACAGCGTAAGGCGATAGATGATAAAGAACAAGCTTATCTAAAACAACTAGAAGATAGTGGGATGGTCATAACAGACCCCGATAAAAAAAGTTTTGTAGAAGCAACTAAAGATCTGTACACAAAAGAAGAAGTTAAAAAGCTAGTAGACCCGGATTTAGTTGAGTTAGTAATGCAAAATAAATAAGTTTTACGGTTGTATTTCAAAAAGTGAGGTGATGCTCTTAGTAGCTTTTTCACTAAAAAATGGGGGGATTTAAATGAAAACAATAGACTCTTTTATTGGTGGATTTTTAAAATTTGTTATGGCGTTTAGTTCATTAATACTTTCTGTAGTTACTTTTATACAGGTAATCACTAGATTTATATATAAAGATCCTATAGCTTGGGGACAGGATGTAATAAGGTTAAGTTTTATATATTTGGTATTTTGGGGAGGTGCCTACTGCATCAAGGAGAAGGAACACCTAAATATCGATATTTTATTAACATCAGTGGGCATCAAAACTAGAAAAATTATGGAGATTGTTATAAATCTCATATTGGCGATATTCTTTATTTTTATAGTTTACTATGGCTTTATCTTTATGCAATCAGGTGCTTCTCAAAAGGCACCTTATTTACCAATTCCAATGTCGCTATATTACTTAGCATTACCATCAAGTGTTTTATTGATGCTTTATTATCAAATACAAATTATTTTTCAACAGATAAAAAATTTTAACAAAATCAGCAACGAAGTAGAGGTACAAATATGATTATTTTAGCTTTATTTACGGTATTCTTATTAGGTTTTCCTATAGCGTTTTCTTTAGGGATGGTTTCATTAGGACAGATATTGATAAATGACTTTCCAGTATTAGTAGTTATCCAAAGAATGTTTACAGGAGCTGACAGTATAGCACTTACTGCTATTCCACTCTTCATATTATCAGGTGGGTTGATGTATAAGGGTGGTATGTCAAAAAGAATAGTTAATTTTGCAGATCTATTGCTAGGCCATTTTCCAAGTGGCCTTGCAATGGTAAGTATTTTAGCGTGTATGTTCTTTGCGGCTATAACGGGTTCTGCCATAGCTGCAACGGCTGCTATAGGTGGAATTATGATTCCGTTGATGGTTGAGAAGGGCTATGACAAAAAGTTTTGTACTCCTTTAGTAGCTTGCGGTGGTTCCATAGGACCAATAATTCCTCCAAGTATACCACTTCTTATTTTTGGTGTTATGGCCAATGTGAGTGTAGCAAAATTGTTTTTAGGTGGATTTTTACCAGGGCTACTAATGGGAGCGGGGCTGATGGGATATAGCTACGTTGTAGGTAAAAATAGAGGATACATAGGTAGAGAAACCAAGGCTCCCTCTAATGAAGTTTTTAAAGCAGCAAAAGATGCACTTCTAGCGTTGTTGATGCCAATTATCATAATTGGGGGTATCATGAGTGGTTTGTTCACGCCGACTGAATCTGGAACGATAGCTGTTTTTTATGCCCTTGGTGTGGGGATGTTTGTATATAGGGAGTTAACCTTGTCAGATTTATGGGAAGCATTAAGAGATTGTGCAAAGTCAACTGGACAGGTGCTAGTAGTTGTGGCTTTTGCCTCGTTATTTACTTGGGTGATTACGGTAAATAATATTCCACAAGAGGTAGGGGCATATTTAAGTGCTGCCATTGGTAATAAATATGTTCTTCTATTGGTTATTAATGTTATCTTACTTATTGCTGGAACATTTATAGATACAACTAGTGCTGTTGTAATATTTACACCATTATTTTTGCCTTTAGCTAAAAGCTTTGGTATAGACTTAATACACTTCGGTTTGATTATGGCAGTTAACCTAACAATTGGAATGTGCACTCCTCCCTTAGGTGTATGCTTATTCGTATCAGGATCTGTTGCAAAAGTATCCCTCAAAGAACAATTCAAAGATTTAATGCCTATGTTAGTTGTGCTTCTCACTGTTTTAATGATAGTGACATATATACCAGAAATTGTACTGATGTTGCCAAACTTCTTGGGATAGGTTGTGAAACAGTAGATATTTAATAAGTAAATTCTCTTGGTTATATTACCTCTTTTCTTCAAAAGTGATATAATGTATTGAAGAAAAGAGGTTAGGTCAGCTGAATCAATATAAAAATTTTAGAATTGAGGTATATTAAAATGATAGAAAAGCAATTGGCTTATAAATACAAACTTTATGAAAAAATTAAGGAAGATATAATAACTGGGGTATATTCTCAGGGAGAAGTTTTAAACGAAAGAAAGTTATCAAAAACAATGGGAATTAGCAGAACTCCTGTTAGAGAGGCTTTACAGTTATTAAGTCACGATGGCTGGGTAGTCAATGAAATATATAAAGGAACAGTCGTTAGGACATTTGAAGAAGGTTATGTTCTTAATACTTTGAAAGTAAGAACAGCTTTAGAATTATTAGCAATTGAAGATGCTATTTTATATATGAATAATCAAGGTATTGAAGAGATAGATGAGATAATATATAGACAAGAAAAATCTTTAATAGATTACAATCCAACCGAATTTATGAAATTAGATAGAGAATTTCATGATAAAATATATAGTTTTAGTAAAAATAATGTTTTAATCGATTTGTTGAAAAATTTTAATGATATTATACGTTATTTTGGGATTCAAGCTCTAACGATACCTGAAAGAAATTTACATACACTAAAAGAACATAAAAATATAGTATCTGAAATGAAAAATAAAAATATAGAGGAAGCAAAAAAAACAATGGAAACTCACATGCTAATGACAGGAAGCGCAATTTTTGAATATAGTGGAAAAAAATAGATTGAAGGAATAATTTTAAATAAGAAAGACTCCTATTTTACGGGGGATTTTTCTAAAGATACACGTAAATTAAATGTTAAATCCATAGGGGGACCATTTGGAACCCCCTTTTAAATTGGTGTTTATATAAGGAGGCCAGCGTGGAAGAAAAAGTACTTGTTGTAAAAAAAGGGTTGTGTAAGGGCTGTGAAATCTGTGTTGAATTCTGTCCAAAGGATATTTTGGACATGAAAGATGGAAAAGTCAATGTTAAAAATATCAGTGCATGCATACAGTGTAATATGTGTGGTAAACTATGTCCTGATTATGCTATCGGTATTAGGAGGAATGGATAATGAGCAAAATTAAGTTTATGCAAGGAAACGAAGCGTGTGTTGAAGGTGCAATCGCTGCTGGAATGAAATTTTTTGCAGGGTATCCTATCACACCGTCAACTGAAGTTATGGAAAAATCTGCTGAAATGCTTCCTAAAGTTGAAGGAAAATTTATTCAGATGGAAGATGAGATTGCCGGTATAGCTGCTGCAATCGGTGGATCAATTGCAGGATCAAAGTCTATGACTGCAACAAGCGGACCTGGATTCTCACTTAAAATGGAAAACCTAGGATATGCAGTAATCGCCGAGATTCCTTTAGTTGTAGTAAACGTTCAGAGAAACGGGCCAAGTACAGGTCTTCCTACATCACCATCTCAAGGAGATATGATGCAGGCTAAATGGGGAACTCACGGTGACCATCCTGTAATTGCTCTTTCACCATCTACAGTGCAAGAGTGCTATTCTCTTACAGCTAGAGCCTTCAACCTTGCTGAAAAATATAGAATGCCTGTTCTTTTCATGCTAGATGAGGTTGTTGGACATATGAGAGAAAAAGTGGTTTTAGACACGACTCTTATTGAGGAAATAGTAGACAGAGCGAAGCCTGCAAAAGACGATGCTTCTTATCTTCCTTACGGAGTTTCAGGAGACGAACTTGTTCCTAAAATGTCTTCATTTGGAGAGGGACACAGATACCATATCACAGGTCTTGTGCATGACGAGACAGGTTTCCCTACAAACAGTACAAAAGTAGCAGATAAGTTAATGACAAGATTAATGGATAAAGTTGAAAAAAATAAAGATGACATTATTCAGTATGAAGAGTACATGATGGAAGATGCTGAATATGTTATATTCTCTTATGGAAGTACAGCCAGATCTTCAAAGCAGGCGGTTATGGACCTTAGAGAAAAAGGTATAAAAGCAGGACTATTCAGAGCCATTACAATCTGGCCTTTCCCTGAGGATAGAATCAGAGAATTAGCTCAAAAATCAAAAGGAATTCTTGTGGCTGAGATGAACCTTGGACAGATGGTACTTGAGGTTGAGCGTATTGCCAACGGAAGCTGTCCTGTAAAATTAATGGGTAAAGGTAACGGAGAGTTCATAAGCCCTGCTGAAATAGTTGAAAAATTTGGGGAGGTAATGTAATAATGGATACTTGTAAAAATAAAAGCTATTATAGAGAAGATAAATTACCTCACATCTGGTGTCCTGGATGTGCTCACGGTATAGTAATGCACGCACTGGTTAACGCCATAGAAAATATAGGTCTAAATAAAGACGACGTATGTGTAGTATCTGGAATAGGATGTTCATCTAGAGCTCCTGGATATTTAGATTTCAACACTTTACATACTACTCACGGAAGATCTCTTGCATTTGCTACAGGGATAAAGATGGCAAAACCTGGTATGAAAGTAATCGCACTAGGAGGAGACGGTGACTTCACTGCAATCGGAGGTAACCACTTAATCCATGCTGCAAGAAGAAACATCGACATCGCAGCAATTATTTTTAACAACAACATCTACGGAATGACAGGAGGTCAATTCTCTCCTACTACTCCTGTTGGTGATTATGCTACTACGACTCCAACTGGAAATATCGATCCGAACTTTGATATAGTAAAGCTTGTAGACGGTGCCGGAGCTAGTTATGTTGCAAGAGGTACTGCATATCACTTTGATGCTCTTGTAAAATTATTTGAAAATGCCATCAACCACAAAGGATTCTCTCTTGTAGAGGCTGTAAGTACTTGTCCTACAAGTTACGGAAGAAAAAACAAAGGATTCAAGGGAAATCCTGCAGCTATGCTTAAGTATATGAGAGACAACACTGTTCCTGTGGCTGCTGTTGCAAAACTTCCAAAGGAAAAAGTAGAAGGAAAGCTTGTTATCGGAGAATTCAAAAATGAGCAGAGACCTGAATACACAGAAGAATATCAAAAAATCATAGATAAAGTAAGAGGGGTGTAAGAAATGGCAAAGGAAATCAGATTAAGCGGTTCAGGTGGACAGGGTCTTATTTTGGCAGGTATCATCCTTGCAGAAGCTGCCTTACATCAGGGTAAAGTAGCTGTTCAGTCACAATCTTACGGTCCTGAGGCAAGAGGAGGAGCCAGTAAGTCAGAGGTAATCATAAGCGATACTGAGATTCTTTACCCGAAGGTAAATCATTCTGATATATTTCTTTCACTGACTCAGAAATCTTTTGATACATATTCAAGTGGAAACAAAGAAAATTGTATCATAGTAATCGATTCAAGTGTTAAGACTCCAGAAGGTTTAAATGTAGTAAAACTTCCTATTCTTGAAACAGCTAAGGAAAAAGTAGGAAACTCAATAGTTGCAAACATTGTATCTCTAGGTGCCATACAGGCAGCTACAAATATTGTAGACAGAGATGTTCTAGAAGAGGCTATCCTTGGAAGAGTTCCGGCCCATGTAAAAGAGCTAAATAAAAAGGCATTCCAGGCTGGTATTGATTTAGTTAATCTATAAGGATTTTAGATTTTAAAGAATCCGAAGATCAACCACTACTAAAGAAGTCTGTTTGAGGGCTTCAAAAATTATATGTAGTTTCTTTTTTTTATTAATGGGACTTCAGCTCGAGCTTATTTTTGTAATTCAAGAAATAATAAAAATAAATATAATACCCAAAGATTAGGCACTTTTCGGAGTGCTTTTTTTTATGTTTAAAATCTAGATATTATTACAATTAGACCTTGGCTGAAATATATTATGTTATTAAAACAAAAAAGGGCGCCCAAAATGGACGTCCTAGTTAATAGTTAGGAATATAATTTAAATTGGGAAATCTTAAATGAATCTATTAATTTGGAGTGAACCATTTTTTTGTAGCCTCTATTCTTGTTTCAGAAACTTCTTCTTTAACTTTTTCATTTAGCCAGTATAAAGATTTCTCTCTTAGATATATTCTCATTTGTTCTTCTGCATCTAACATAACATTTTTTATTATACACGGGCAATCTCCTGAATATTTTTCAACTTCTTCTTCAGTGTTTATAACTGTGCTTTTTAGGATTCCAGCACATTGAAAAAGATTAGAATTGCCTTCTATTGCTTCAATCACATCCCAAAAACTAATATCCTTAGAATCTCGTGCAAGTTCATATCCACCTTTAACTCCAGGGGTAGATCTTACAATTCCAGATTTTTTAAGTTTAGTGAATACTTTAGAAAGATATGTTTCTGAAATTCCTTGAAAAGTAGATAATTCCTTAACGGAAATAGCCTTTCCTTCTGGGTGATCAACTAGATATAATAAACAGTGCAATCCATATTCTACTCCAATACTAAACTGCAACATTATCCTCCTTATATAAAATGATTTTTTAAAGCCTAGTTCATTTAATATTTGTTTTTGACCCATATTATAACATATAGATACGTTATATAAAATATTAAAAATAATTGACAAGGAATAAAAAGAGTGTTATATTCTAATTATAGATATTGTAGATATATGTTATCTATAATATTGTACTGAATTACAAGGAGGAAAAAAATGTTGAATGAAAAATTATTAGAAATCTTATCCCATGAGGTAGATAGTGCTGTAACAATTGTTTCTGAAGGGGAAAATGGACCACATTTAGTCAATACATGGAATAGTTATATACAAGTAGTTGAAGAAAATAAATTATTGATTCCAGCAGCTGGTTTCATTAAAACTGAGAAGAATTTATTGAAAAATAATAAATTGAGACTTTCAATTTGTAATCGTAACGTGGATGGATACAGAGGTCAAGGAACAGGTGTAATAGTAGAAGGGACTGGTGAAATTATAAAATCAGGAGAATACTTTGATTTTATGAAAGAAAAATTTGACTGGGCAAGGGCTATTTTAGTTGTAAATATTGATGTTGCTAAACAAACTTTTTAATTTTACAAGACGGCTATTAAAGAATATGTAGGATTGAAAATGAATATAAAAGAAAAGATTATAAAATTATTGAAAGACTCTGATCCACTAAGATCTGGTGAAATAGCTAAAAAGATAGGAGAAGAAAAAAATGAAGTAGATAAAGCTATAAAAGAATTAAAAAAGAACAAATAATAATTTCTCCAAAAAGATGCTGTTGTTCAGTAAAAAATTAACAAGACATTCAGTAGTTAAATGGTTATATATTAAAAAGGGTATTTTAAAACCTCAAAAACATACTTGAATACTAAAAAAATTACACTCAAATTTTGGTTATAATTTAATATGAAAAATAACAATACGAAATATAGTTCCCGGAATGGTAAAAGCACTCTTGATAGTGCTTTTTTACATTTTAACCAAGGTTTAAATGTTATGATTTCAATATGACTTTAAGAAAACTGTCCAACTTATTGTAGCCTATCCAGATCATATTAAAAAAATAGGACTCTAAAGAGTGTAATGCTCTAAGTTGATTGAAAATATGGTATAATACAGTTAGAAATAATTTTAATAATGATAATGTATAATTAAATTTTATAGAATATTATAGGGGGATTAGGATGGAAAAAAAAGGATATGGTCTTGCATTTCTAGCAGGAGTTGCATGGGGTACATTGGGAATTATTTCGAATTATTTAGGGCAAACGGGAGTGGGATCTTTTGAAGTGGCTTTTTTAAGGTTGTTTTTTGCATTTTTATCTATGTTTATTTTTTATTTGATAGCGGATGTAAATAAAATAAAGATAAGAAGGGAAGGTGTAAAACACACTCTTTTAATTGGAATTATAACTCAGGTAACAATGAGTTTAGCAGTGTTTAAGTGTATATCAATGACGTCAACAACAGTTGCAATAATGATGGTATGTCTAGGGCCGCTTTTTACAGCAATATTATCGATGATATTTTTTAATGAAAAAATAACTTTATTTAAGGGCTTAGCTTTATTTTTAGCATTTTATGGAGCATTTCTTATGATAACATCGGGAGATTTTTCTGTATTAAAAGCCAACGGAGCTGGAATTTTTGTTGGACTTATATCAGCATTAGCATATGGTTTTTTTCCAATATTAAGTAAGAATATTCCTAAAGAATGTAATTTAACAGGTATAATTATGTATAGTTTTTTGGTAGGATCTATTTGTATCTTTCCAATTATAGATACAAAAATGATTTTACAGGCCTTGAGTTTTAATATGATATGTTTTTCAATTATATTAGGGATAGTTCCGACAATTCTTTCTTTCAATTTTTATTCTAAAGCAATTAAATACACAACACCTACAAAAGCTGGGATAGTTACTCTTGTGGAACTTCCAACAGCTGCTATTATAGGTCATTTTTTCTTGGAAGAATACCTTTTTACTATAAATGTAGTAGGTATTATTATATTATTAGTCGGTATAATGATCTCTAAAATTGACTTAACTAATAAAAAAATAATACTAGACAAAGTATAATAAATTTTGATTTACTGAAACTAATTTTTTTATATTTTCACCTTAATTTAAGTTCAAGTTGTCCTTTTGTAAAAAATATGATTTTCATAAAAAATAAAATACTATAGTTTTTAGAATTCTTTAGAAATAACCAAGGTCTAAGTGTAATGTCTGCACTTAGACCTTGGTTGAAACAGAAAAATTAAATAACTAGAGAAAATTATATTTAGATTTATTTACGACCAATATCTTGCATTCGGGCGATTACCTCTTTGGTAAGTTCACTTGGAACATATTCATCCTCTCTATTAATTAACTTACCTAATTTTACACCGACTTCTTTACCTTTTTTCCAAACATCTTGATTTTCAACATTAATACAGTTGTGTGATCCAGCAGTGGCTTCTTCTCCATGAAGAGCTTTTACAGCACTTGTTTCACAAATATCCCCTCTTCCGCAAGTATTACAAGGTAATGAACCTGTGATATCAAGAGCTTCTACATGTTTCATATTTTCAATGATAGATTCTACAACTAATGCTCTATGAGCTGTCTTTTGAGCATCTATATCAATAGAAGAAACTATTGAAACTAAAAATTTTCCAGATAAATGACCACCATTATGATGAAGAGAGAAAAATCTTTCTAAAAGCGCCTTTGTAAAACCATCGATGATTCCATAAGGAGTATAGCTTGCAATTACTATCGAATCAGAGTTTCTAACTTTTTCAGCAATTTCTAAAAAGTCATCTTTCACAACGCAAGTATTATCTTCTACACAGCCCTTACATGCGATACATGGTTTTATATTGTAGTGACTTAATTTAATAAACTCATATTCTTGACCACTATTTTCTAACACTTGTTTTAATAATCTATCGGTGTTACTATTTTTTACTGGACTTCCAGAAAAACCAATTATTTTCCCCATTTTAATACTCCCCCTTTTTTATATTAAATTCATTTAAGAAATTTTTGTTCCTGCATTAGGTCCAGCACTTTGGTCGTAAATAGCTGTCGGATTGAAAGTCCACACTGCCTGAGTAGGCAAGCCTAATTTTTTCAGCTCCTCTGCTACTGTATCAAATAAATTACCGCTTATTTGTCTTTCGATAACAGTTGCATTTACCAGGTAAGATTCAGTTCCCTTTACTGCTAAAACAGCAATATTTTTATTTGTTTCAAGGTTTTTAGCAGTTTTTTTCATTAAAACTTCAGCAGCACATAACAGATCTCCTGCTGGAGCCATAATACTTCCTACTACAATTGAGTGTGGGATTCCCTGCGAATCAACAGTTGTTAAAACTTTTGAAGCTTCCCTGTCATTTAATAAATTCATAACATTTTCCGGCATTTTCATTGATAGCTCTCCTTTTAAACTTTATTTTTTTATTCGTTGACTTTTGAATAATTTCATTATAAGCTTAAGATATCCAAAAAACAAGTACAAACATTTTTAATACTTAGTATGTAAAACATACTTAAAGCTAAGGAAGGAGCGAAACCAATTGGAACAATTAATGCAAGAATGTAAGGAATGTAAGGTCATTGAAGAGTTAAGAAGTAAGTTGTGTTCTGTTTGTTTAACCCAGAGATTAATAAGGGGCAAATGGAAAATTTTAATTATTTTCCTATTAAAAGATGGTGCCTTAAGATTTTCACACATAAAAAAATCTATACCTAAAGTAACTCAAGCTTATTTAAGTAGTCAGCTAAAAGAGTTGGAAGCTACGGGAATAATTGTTAGACATTCTTATAATCAAGTGCCTCCAAAAGTTGAATATTATTTAACAGATGAGGGAAAATCTTTTATTGAAGTAATTGATAACATGCACTTTTGGGGAGTGGACTATATAAATAAAAATTTGAAAAAATAAAATATCTTTAGAATATTTTTAAAGGTCTGGATTAAAATTAATAATTACGGGATTTAAAAAATTGGATATAATATCAAGCACTCTTATGAGTGCCCTTTTGTAATTAGATCTTGGTTAAAATATCATAAATTCTTCTATTTTATAGAGAGATTTTTTTGATTACTCAATTTTTTAAGATACGCATATAGTCAAAAGAAAATAAGCCCCACCCAGACTAATATATTTAGTGAATGGTTTAGCTTTATTATATATATTTGCTAAACGTTGTTAATAAGTGTTAAAGTTATTTAAATTGAATTGAAATTATTTTATAAATTTAAGATATAAGAGAATAAATTAATTATACAGTTCAATCTTTATAATATCTTATTAGAAAAAAGAGACTTCTCTTTCATGCCCTAAAAAGATATATGAATTATTATAAAATAATATAAAAATAGAATAATATTCATCTAAGTAAAGGGCATCTTTGTAAGAAAAGATAAGGTCAGCCTTATTTTACCCTTCAAAGATATAAAGTCATATTACTTTCATTTGATTTTTAAATGGGAGTAGTCTGACTTTTTTATTTTGAATTATTTTACAGAAAATCATTCGATAACCAATTATTATTCTATTTAGGAGACCATTTTATATAAAATGGTTATTTAATTCAAAATAAATATTGTCGACAATAGACAATAGACAATTTTTGTTAAACTTAAATAATAAAACTTGGTTAAGTTTTCAGTAGCAGGAGGGGTTGTGCGTGGACATAATAAGAGAGATAGAAGATTTAAGAGAAGAATTGATAAACTTAAGAAGAGATTTCCATAAACATCCTGAATTGGGATTCCAGGAATTTAGAACTTCAGAAATAATAACAAACTATCTTAAGGAGTTAGGCATTGAAGTAAAATCAGGAATTGCAAAAACAGGCGTAGTAGGATTGTTAAAAGGTAAAAGTCCAGGGCGTACTGTCTTACTTCGTGCAGATATGGACGCTTTAGCTATACAAGAAGAAGTAGATACCACTTATAAATCTGTCCATGATGGAAAGATGCACGCCTGTGGTCATGACGGTCATATAGCAATGCTTTTAATTGCAGCTAAAATCTTAGTGAAGTATAAAGATGAGATAAACGGAAATATAAAATTTCTTTTTCAACCAAATGAAGAAGAAGCAGGAGCAAGAGCCATGATAGACGAAGGTGTACTTGAAAATCCACATGTAGATGCTGCTTTTGCAATTCATCTATGGACTCCAATAGAATATAAAAATATAGGAGTTACACCTGGACCTGTAATGGCTGCCCATGATAATTTCAAGGTTACCATCAAAGGGAAGGGGGGACATACTTCATCACCACATATTTCAATTGACCCAATGATTGCGGCAGCAAATGTTATTCAATCCGTTCAAAGCATTCAAACAAGAGAAATAGATGTACTTTCTCCTACATCTATAATATTTGGAAAAATTAATGGAGGAACAGCATCTAATATTATTCCTGAAACAGTTGAATTAGAAGGTACTATTAGATATTTATATGAAGGTAAGGACAATAGTGAAGAAAAACCAAGAATTAGATTTGAAAGGATTGTGAGAAATGTTTGTAATTTGTACAGAACAGAGTATGAATTACAGATAATGCCAAGCAGTTATGCAGTAATAAATAATGATAAATTGACTAATATTGCCATGGATGAATCCAGTATGATAGTAAATAGAAATGGTGGAAAAATCGTTTCGTATATTTGTATGGCAGGAGAAGATTTTTCGGAATTCTCTAGTGAAGTACCAAGTACTTTGATTTTTGTAGGAGCTGGTAATAAAGCAAAGGAAGCTCATTATCCTCATCATCATCCAAGGTTTGATATAGACGAAGATGCATTGGCTGTAGGGGTAGAACTACATGTTAGAAATGTAATTGCGTTTTTAAAAAGATAAAAAAATTATTATAAAATATAAGGGGGGGTATTACAATGATGCCATTTGAGAAAAAAGAATATTTGGAAAGAATGAAAAAAGTAAAAGAAAGTATGAATCATAAAGGAATAGAAGTCCTTTTAATTACGGATCCAGCAAATATTTGTTATCTTTCTGGTCATAATGCTTGGTCATTTTATGTACACCAAATTCTATTAGTTACATTAGATGATGAAATGCCAATTTTTATCGGAAGATACATGGATGCTTTCTGTGGGGTGGTAAAAACTACTTGGTTAGATGAAAATCATGTTAGAGCTTACCCAGATTATTATGTTCAAAGTTTAATAAAGCATCCAATGGATTACGTTTGTGATGTAGTTAAAGAATTGAATCTTGATAAAAAATCTATTGGAGTTGAAATGGATAATTATTATTTTACAGCTTCAGCGTATAAACATCTAGTACAAGGACTACCTGATGCTCGTTTTGTGGATGGTGATTTAGTTGTAAATTGGGTAAGAGTAATAAAATCGGATAAGGAAATTGAATTGCAAAGAAGAGCTGCTAAGATTGTTGAAAAAGCAATGCAAACGGCTATTGATTCATTAGAACCTGGAGCTAGAAAATGCGATGTAGCTGCAGACATACTTCATGCTCAAGTTAGTGGTACTCAAGAATTTGGCGGAGATTATACAAGTATTGTACCCCTTATGCCTTGTGGAGAAACCGCCGGAGCTCCTCATTTAACATGGGATGAAAGTAGATATACTGATAATACAGTAGTTGCAGTGGAATTGGCAGGCTGTCACCAAAGATATCATTCCCCAATGGCGAGAACTGTTTCTTTAGGAAAACCAAGTCCCAAAGTAGAAGAAATTGCTAAAATTACAATTGAAGGATTAAATGCAGCATTGGACGTTATTAAACCAGGCGTAACCTGCGAAGAGGTAGAATTAGCTTGGAGAAAGACTATAGGTAAGTATGGTATAGAAAAAGAATCTCGTATAGGATATTCTATGGGACTTAACTATCCACCTGATTGGGGTGAGCATACAATAAGTTTAAGACCAGGAGATAAAACTATTTTAAAACCTAATATGACGCTACACTGTATACCAGGTATGTACTTTGATGATTTTGGAGTATCAATTAGTGAAGCGCTAGTTGTTACAGAAAATGGATGTGAAACTTTAGCTAATTTTCCTCGTAAGTTATTTGTTAAAGAATAAACAAGTAATGCTAGGAATAGTTAGTATAAAATTTAGCCATTAGAAAGGAGCTATAATATGAATTTGATTAAAAAGGTAGATGATTTTACCCGTAAAATTGAAGAAGTAATATTAAGTTATGGAATTATTTTTATGGCTATAACCTTAATTGGAAATGTTATTAGTAGAACTTTGTTTAATAAAAGTTGGACATGGGCTGAGGAAGTGGGACAAATACTTGTAATATCAATTACCTTTGTAGGAACTAGTCATGCGGCAAGAGTGGGAAGACATATCAGAATGTCAGCTTTCTTTGACATGTTGTCTCAAAAAAATCAGAAGATATTAATATTGATTATGTCTTTAGTCACTTCTATTACAATGTTTTACTTAAGTTATTTATCTTTATTGTACACAATGAAAATATACTCTATAGGAAGAGTGACTCCTTCAATGAGACTTCCAATGTATAAAATAACTTCTGTAGTTGTATTTGGGTTTTTCTTGACAGGAATTCAATACTTAATAAATTTCATATTAAATATAAAAGAAAAAGACGTTTATATAGGAACGGAGAAAAAAATAGGTGATGAAGAGCTTATAAGTGGTTATTAAGTATACAATTTAAGCAAATTTATTCGCTAATCCTAATAAAGGAGGAGAGTAAGATGATAGTAACACTGATTGGAATTATGATAGTTTTATTATTATTGGGTTTCCCAATGTTAATGTCTATGATTGTGTCACCCTTAGCAGTTACACTAATATATTTTCCAAATATTAATGCGACACTGTTAATACAACAACTAGTAGCCGGAGTTCAACCTTTCGTTCTTTTAGCAGTACCGATGTTTATATTTGCAGCAGATATTATGTGTGCTGGTAAAACAGCAAATAGATTACTAGATTTTGTCGAAAAATTTGTTGGCCATATACATGGGGGCATGGCAATTACCACTGCAACTGCTTGCACATTGTTTGGGGCAATTTCAGGTTCAACTCAAGCAACAGTAGTAGCAATTGGAAAACCTATGCGCCAGAAATTATTGAAAATGGGTTACGATGATAGTGATGCTATGGCCTTAATAATTAATGCCAGTGATATTGCATTACTGATTCCACCAAGTATAGGAATGATCATGTACGCTGTGGTTACAGGAGCTTCAGTAGGGGAATTGTTTATAGCAGGGATTGGACCTGGACTAGTTCTTTTAGTTTGTTTTTCGATCTATAGTTATATTTTTGCCAGAAAGAATAATATTCCAAGAACCCCCAAAGCAAGTATTAAAGAAAAGATGAGAGCAACTAAAAAAGCATTATTACCTTTGGGATTTCCAGTAATAATTATTGGGGGAATTTATTCAGGTATTTTCAGCCCAACTGAAGCTGCAGCAGCCTCTGTGTTATACGCAGTAATTTTGGAAGTTGTGGTATACAAAGCTATAAAGATAAAAGAATTATATAATATTGCTTTATCCACTGGTTTAGTTACTGCAGCTGTTTTTATTCTAGTAGGTGGAGGACAAGCATTCTCATGGTTAATTTCTTATGCGAAGATTCCTCAAATGATGACTTCTGTGCTCTTGGGAGGAAGTCCATCACCATTAAGAATTTTATTAACAGTAACTATATTTTATTTCGTTGGTTGTATGTTTGTAGATCCGATTGTAGTAATTATCATCTTAACACCGATCTTTTATCCGCTAGCTATGGCTGCAGGTATTGATCCTATACATTTAGGTATACTTATCACATTGCAGTCAGCAATAGGTTCAGCAACACCACCATTTGGGTGCGATATTTTTACAGCCTGTGCGGTGTTTGAGAAACCATACCTGGAAGTAATAAGAAAAACACCGCCATATATATTTATATTAGTGGTAATTTCTATTATAATGATATTTTTTCCAGGAATTGCTCTGTTTTTCAGAGATTTAGTTTTTTCCTAGTTAAATCATTAGCAATATAAAATAAATAAATCCGTTTGGCAGGGGTGCTATACGAGATAATACAAGGGGGAGTAAATAATGATAAAAAAAATATCTTTGCTTATGTTAATTGTGATATTAACTCTTTCACTTTTTGGGTGCAGTGATGGTGGTTCTGCAAATAATGAAGCTTCTTCAGGTAAGCCAGTTACTTGGAGAATAACACATGAAGAAGTAGTTGGTAGCGTACAAGATGTTTATGCGAATAAATTTAAAGAGCTTATTGAAGAAAAATCAGCCGGAAAAATTAAAGTAGAGGTCTATCCAGTGGGTCAATTAGGAGACGGTGTTACCCAAGTTGAGCTCCTTCAAGATGGAGGTGTAGACTTTGCTATCAATAATCCTGGTGCAGTGGCAACAATAATTCCAGAAAATCAAGTGTTTTCACTACAGTTTCTTTTGTCCGATGATATGGATGTAAATCAAAAGGTAATGACAGAGGGTGCAGCTAAAGATGAACTTAATAATATTTATTTAAAGAAAGGCATTAAAGTGTTAGATTGGTTTACAGAAGGATTTCAAATGTGGACAGGAAACAAATCATTAACAAGTATTGATGATTTTAAAGGGTTTAAGATGAGAACAATGGCTTCTCCTATGATATCGGCAGGATATGAAGCATACGGTGCTAATCCCACACCAATACCTTATATGGAGGTTTACAGTAGTTTACAATTAAATATGATTGATGGACAAGTTAATCCTATCTTTGCTATAGAGGAAATGAAATTTTATGAAGTGCAAAAATATTTAATGATGTCTAAACAAAACACTTTTGTTGGTACCTTTTGCGTGAATCCTGATTTTTGGGATAAATTAGGGGATTCTGATAAAGGAATGGTTGAGAGTATAGTACCAGAACTAAACAAATATATTTTTGAAGTTCAGGAAAATTTAAATACAGAAAGACTGGAAAAAATTAAAGAGGTAAGTGATATACAAATTGTTGAACTTACAGATGGAGAAAGGGATTCTTTTAAGGAAGCAAGCATACCAGTTAGAGATGTTTATGTAAATGAGGTAGGAGAAAAAGGTAAAAAAATATTAGATTTATTGATTAAGGATGTAGAGAAATTTGAAAATGAGAAATAAACATTTAATTTAGAATCGGTAATACTGACAGATAAATATAAAATTAAGATATTATAATAACTTATTTTACTGTAATTTTACGGAGGAAGATTATATGAAAGATTTTTTATACGGAGAGAAATTAAAGATAGGACTTATTTATCCCTGTGGTGGGTGGGTTATGGAGCCAGAGTTTTATGATATGTCTCCAGTGGGAGTATCTACATATACAACCCGAGTTTTATTAGATAATGTTAATGAAAATGAGTTAACTAAAGTTGGTGACAGGGCTATCCGTGCTACTAAATTGCTATGCAAAGCTCCCGTAGATATAGTTGCATTAGGATGTACCAGTGGTAGCTTTATAGGTGGGGCCAAGTATGATGAGGAATTGATAAAAAAAATGGAGAAAGCTTCAGAGGGAGTACCTTGTCTAACTACATCTTCAGCCGTTGTTGCGGCATTAAAAAATCTAAATATAAAAAAAGTAGCATTAGCGACTCCGTACACTAATGATGTAAATATGCGATGTAAAATATTTTTAGAAGAATATGGATTTGAGATTACAAATATTTGTGGGTTAGGATTAACAAATGATTCTGAGATTGATAGACAAAAATTGGAAGTTATTTACAAATTAGCTAAAGATGCAGATACTACCGATGCAGAGGCAGTGGCTATATTATGTACTGGTGTTAGAAGCATACCTATTTTACAGGATTTAGAAACAGATTTAGGTAAACCAGTTATATCTGCTGTTCAGGCTACATTTTGGCATTGTCTTTGCATGGCGGGAGTTAAGGAAAAGATATCTGGTTATGGAAGTTTATTAGAAAGTATTTAAAGGATAATTAAAAAAATAATCTATTTTGAAATAGAAATTTTACATTATTATAATTAGGAGCGGAAACATGATAATTAAAAGTAAATTTTTTCATGAAAATCTCAGTGATAAAGTTGTAGAGTTTATTAAACAAAAAATTTTTACAGGTGAGTATAAGAAAGGACACCATATTTTAGAACAGGAAATAGCTAATGAATTAAATATAAGTAGAGCACCAGTAAGGGAAGGAATAAAATTATTGCAAAATCAAGAATTAATTAAATTTATACCAAGAAAAGGTAATTATGTAAATGAATTTACGATGGAAGATATAAAAGAAATTTATGACATAAGGTTATTAATAGAGACTAGCGTTTTTGAAATATTAATTAATGAAAAAAAATTAACAGAAGAGGATTTTCAAAACCTAATAAAAATTATTGATGAAATGGTTGAATTAGCTAAAAAAGAAGGTGAATTATCAACAAAAATCATGAATTTAAATAAAAAAGACATGGAATTTCATAGATATATTTGGAATAAATCTGGAAGCAACAGGAGAATAAGGATTTTATCAACTTTATATACTCAGTTACAACTAGCTATGATTATAGATACAAAATTAGCAGGAAATCTAGAAAATACTGCAAAAGAGCATTATGCAATAATAGAATATTTAAGACAAGGGGATTTAGATAGCTGTATAAAAGCCTTTGAAGATCATATATTAATATACAGAAATAAAAATAATCAATAGGTAGCATAATTTATACATATAAATAATTTTAAATTAAAAGGAGTGTTTAAATATGAAAATTAATACAGATTTACTTCATGCACAACAAAAACATGACCCGGTAACAGGTTCTCATGTGAGTCCATTATATCAAACTTCTACATTTGTACTTCCAAATTTTGACGAAGCTGTAAGATTAAATCAGAATATTGATCAAGGATTTGTATATAGTAGATTTGGAAATCCAACAGTTGATGAATTTGAAAGAAAGGTGGCTCATTTAGAACAAGCAGAAGCCGCCGTAGCATCTGCTTCAGGTTTAGGAGCCATAACACTAGCCGTAATGTCATTAGTAAAGACCGGAGATCATGTTATTTTTGGTGATGTTATTTATGGATGTACATTTGCCTTATTTACAAAAATATTACCATCTCTTGGTGTCGCATATACTATTGTAGATACAACAAACCCTGAGGCTATAGAAGCAGCAATTAAGCCTAATACCGTACTGGTATATGTAGAAACACCAGCAAATCCAACTCTTAAAATAAGTGATATAGAAGCTGTTTCAAAAGTAACGAAAAAACATGAAAAAGTAAAGCTTGTTGTGGATAGTACATTTGCATCACCATATCTACAAAATCCAATTGTTTTAGGTGCTGATATGGTTGTACACAGTGCAACCAAATATCTTTGTGGACATGGGACGGTAACTGCAGGAGTTCTTGCAGGAAGTAAAGAATTAATTGATAGAGCTAAAATGCCGTATCTTCAGTGTTTTGGATCTGTTTTGGATCCATTTGCAGCATGGACAATTATGCAGGGGATGAAAACGTTGGGTGTTAGAATGGAAAAACATTGCTCTAATGCAATGAAGGTTGCGGAATTCCTTGATAATCATCCAATGGTAGATAAGGTATATTATCCAGGTTTACCGTCCCATGAAAGTCATGAGACTGCCAAAAAACAAATGAAAGATTTTGGAGCAATGATGAGTGTTGATATAAAAGGTGGAATTGATTCATGTAGAACTGTAATGAATTCAGTAAAAGTATTTAGTCTTGCAACAAGTCTTGGAAATGTAGATTCGTTGATTCAACATTCTCCAACTATGAGTCACTTTGACATGACTCTAGAAGAAAGATGTAAAGTTAATATCTTTGATGGTCAAGTACGAATTTCAGTAGGAATTGAAGATGTTGAAGATTTAATAGAAGATTTAGATCAAGCACTTAAATCTATTAAATAATTAACTAATCTAATACCTTTTATTCTCGAAAGAACTACTTTAGAATTAATCTAAACCTCTTTACACAAAGTATAAGACCAATTGTGGTAATATATTGCTGTAAGGGGGTGTTTTTTATGAAAAGAAAATAATGTTCAAAAAATTACAATGAACAGAAAATATATTTAAAAGAATCAAAGGGGGGAATAATGTCTAATTTGGTAGAAATAAGATGGCATGGGAGAGGGGGCCAAGGCGCCAAGACAGCATCGCTGCTTTTGGCAGATGCAGCCTTTACAATTGGGAAATTTGTACAGGGATTTCCAGAATACGGTCCTGAGAGGATGGGGGCACCGATAACTGCATATAACAGGATAAGTGGCGAAAAAATAAGAGTTCACTCAAATATTTATGAGCCTGATTATGTAGTTGTAGTAGATGACACTCTTTTAAGCGCAGTTGACGTTACAAAAGGGCTTAAAAAAGAAGGGGCAATTATAATAAATACGTCAATACCTCAGAAAGAGATTTTAAGTAAACTAAAAAAATATGATGGAAATGTATTTTTGTGTGATGCAAGAAAAATCTCAGAGGAATCTCTCGGAAAGAATTTCCCTAACACTCCTATGCTTGGAGCTGTTGTAAAGGTAAGTGGTATTATGAGTGAAGAGGAGTTTTTGGGATCTATGGAGGAATCTTTTAAGCATAAGTTTGCCTCAAAACCTGAAGTTATAAAAGGAAATATGAAAGCGTTGAAAGTTTCCATGGGAGAGGTGAAGATCTGTGAAAAATAAAAAAGGTATGGTAATTGACGAAAATATTAAATGGCAGGACATAACTCCAGGGGGAATAGTCTATGGTGGTGGAACTTCTGAAGCTGTAAATACAGGGGATTGGAGAACGAAAAAACCAGTTTTTATAGAGGGTAAATGCAAACAGTGCCTGCTTTGTACACCTGTATGCCCAGACATGTCTATCCCAATAAAGGATGGCAAAAGAGCTGACTTTAATTATTATTTTTGTAAGGGTTGCGGAATATGTTACGAGGTATGTCCTTTTGATGCAATAAAAATGGAAAATGAATAGGGAGGTAAAATCAGATGGCAATAAAAGAAAGAATGTCAGGAAACGAATCAATAGCTATAGCAATGAGGCAGATAAATCCTGATGTATTACCTGCCTTTCCAATAACTCCGTCTACAGAAATTCCACAGTATTTTTCAAAGTATGTGGCAGATGGATTGGTGCAAACAGAATTTATACCGGTAGAATCAGAACACAGTGCTATGTCAGCAGCGATAGGAGCTCAGGCAGCAGGAGCAAGAACTACATCAGCAACTTCATCAGCCGGTCTTGCCCTTATGTGGGAGATGCTCCATGTGGCTGCTTCCTGTAAATTACCAATAACACTTGCATGCGTAAACAGAGCTCTTACCGGGCCAATTAATATAAATGCAGATCACAGTGACTCTATGGGAGCTAGAGACACAGGGTGGATTCAAATATATAGCGAAACAAATCAAGAAGCTTATGATAACTATATTCAAGCAGTAAGAATTGCAGAGCACAAAGATGTTATGTTGCCTGCAATGGTGTGCCAGGACGGATTTATAACAAGTCATGCTGTTGAAAACATAGAACTTCTAGAAGATAAAGAAGTAAGGGATTTTGTAGGAGAATACGCTCCAGAAGATAGTCTCTTAAATCCAGGGTATCCTATTTCTCATGGTCCTTATGATACGGCAACTTTTTATATGGAACATAAAAGACTTCAGGCAGAGTCTATGAAAAAAGCTAAGAAAGTTATTCTTTCAGTGGCTGAAGAATTTAAAAAAGTTTCAGGAAGAGAGTACGGACTTTTTGAAGAATACAGAATGGAAGATGCAGAATATGCAATGGTTATAATCAACTCATCTGCTGGAACTGCAAAGGTAGCAGTGGATGAGCTTAGAAAAGAGGGTAAAAAAGTAGGACTTATCAAGATAAGGGTATTCAGACCATTCCCGATGGAGGAACTGGCAGAGGCTCTGAAGCATCTTAAGGCTATTGCCGTTATGGATAAAAGTGAAGGGTTTTCTTCAGCGGGGGGACCTATTTTTGCTGAAGTAAGATCGGCAATGTATGATCTATCTGAAAAGCCAAGTGTTGTAAACTACATCTATGGTCTAGGTGGAAGAGATTTCACTGTTGATTCGGCGAAACAGGTGTATGATGAAATCGAAGACATAAAAGGAACATCTATAGATGACATATACAGATACCTTGGTGTAAGAGGATAGGAGGAGAGAAATGGCATATAATTTAAAAGAACAGATGAATAAACCTGAAAGACTTTCAGGGGGGCACAGAATGTGTGCCGGGTGCGGAGCGCCTATAGCAGTAAGAACTATGCTTAGAGCGTTAAAACCAGAAGATAAGGCGACTATTGTTAGTGCAACAAGTTGTTTAGAAGTTTCAACGTTTCTTTATCCGTATACAGCATGGAAGGATTCCTTTATTCATACAGCCTTTGAAAATGCAGGAGCAACAATGAGTGGAGTGGAAGGAGCCTATAATGCCCTTAGAAGGAAGGGGAAATTAGATGAAACCTATAAATTTATTGCGTTTGGTGGAGATGGTGGAACTTATGATATAGGATTCCAGTCACTTTCTGGAGCAATGGAAAGAAATCATGACATGGTGTATGTGTGTTATGACAACGGTGCCTATATGAATACAGGGATACAGAGGTCGTCTGCTACACCTAAGTATGCAGATACCACAACAACTCCAGTAGGAACGGAAAGTTCCGGTAAAATTCAGCCAAGAAAAGATATGGCTGCAATAATGGCTGCTCACAATATTCCTTATGCTGCTCAGACTACTTTTATGGGGAATATGAAAGATATGCATGAAAAGGCAGAAAAAGCAATCTATACAAAGGGAGCGGCCTATCTGAATGTAATGGCACCATGTCCTAGAGGATGGAGGTATGATGAGTCAAAATTAATGGAAATCTGCAAAGCAGCCGTAGATACATGCTATTGGCCTTGTTTTGAGGTTATCAACGGAGAATGGAAACTTTCATACAGACCTAAGGAAAAGCTTCCCATTGAAGAATTTTTAAAATCTCAAGGAAGGTTTAAACATCTTTTTAAACCTGAAAATAAGCACCTTATAGAAGAGATGCAAAAAGAGGTGGACAGAAGATGGAATGAACTTTTAAAAAAATGTGGAGAAGAAGTATAGTCTATTTTAATTTTGAAATGATATATTTAGTTCTTTTAAAATTTTTTTAAAAAACTTTCATTTGATTTAAAAATCTATTTATAGGGCTTAAAAATTATATTCAAGAATTATTAAAAATAAGAAAATTAAATATAATTTTCATGGAGGATTAGGCACTCTTCGGAGTGCCTTTTTCTTATGAGAAGCGACAAAAATCAAAATAATATAAATTATATTGAGGTTGACTCTTTTAATTTTATTGTTGGGTATGATCTAAATTCTTTCCAACTCATTTATTTACTTTTTAAGTCAACTATTATATAATAACCATATAAAACATTATAAAGCAGGTGATATATGAGAAAAAGGTTGGAAAAGATAATAGATGAATTAAATATATCTCTAGTAGAGAGGGGAAGTCATACAAGACTAGCCCTTCTTACTGCCCTTGCAGGAGAAAATATGATCCTTGTAGGTCCTCCGGGGACAGCAAAGAGTGAGATATCTAGAAGAGTAGCTGAGGTGTTTGATACCAAGTACTTTGAGTATCTACTCACAAAGTTTACAACACCTGAGGAGTTATTCGGACCTGTATCTATAAGGGAACTAGAGCAAGATAACTTTCGTAGAAAGACTGATGGCTATCTTTCTGATGCCAATATAGTTTTTTTGGATGAGATATTCAAATCAAATTCTTCAATATTAAACTCACTGCTAACTATATTAAATGAGAAAATATATCACAACGGAAACCTCAAGGAAAAGACGGATATATACTCTATTATATCGGCATCAAATGAGCTTCCAACTGATTCAGGGGAACTTATGGCACTTTATGACAGATTTCTTTTGAGAGTAGTCGTGGATTATGTAAAGGAACCGTCAAAATTACTGACACTTGAAGACAGGTATAGGGGAATTTCTCAGGACCTGAAACTTAATAAAGAAACTCTTGAGGAGATCGGAAAAGAGAGCAAAAAAGTAGAGGTTCCTCATCATATAGCAATGATAATACTAAACCTAAAGGAAAAGCTAGACGAACACTTTAAGGATGAAATTAAAGGTAAGATCCAGGAAAAGGTCTCTGACAGAAAACTTGTAAAAAGTATAAAGCTTCTTAAAACCAGTGCCTATACTAATGGTAGAGACTGTTTAAATATAAGTGATACACTACTTTTACTTCACTGCTACTGGAACAAGATAGAAAATAGGGATGTGATTAAGAAATACCTTTTCGAGGAGATAATTAAGCTCACAAAAGAGGATCTTGAAAACTATAGAAATATATCCCGGGTATGGTCGGAGGAGTTTAATGGATTATTTAAGAAACAAAGGGTAGATGAGAATGGAACCCCCCTATACTACGATGTGGATAATAAGCTAGTTGATTTTTCCTACGGAGATATCCACGTAATGGATAAATACGGGGATTATGTTCACTATAAGGGGCATACTGAATATGTAAAAGTCCTGGCCGAACTTGGAAATTTTGATTATGGGTATATAGACAGCGGAATAGCCACCGATAATGGTAAAATAGTCTGGAAATATGAATGTTCACCGGTGGAAGTGGTAACGTCGGCTGAAAGAGAATTGGAAGGATACGAAAGACTTGTAGTAAAGGGAAATCTGAAACCTGCCAATATAGAATCCTACGAGGAGTATATAAAGGCTTATACCGTAATATCTGCAAATCTCATTCCAAAGATGGAGGGGATTAGAAGAAATATAGAGGAGGAGATAATAGAGATAAGAAGTGTCTCAGATTATCTAAACAAAGTGAGACAATCCTTGAAAGCAGAAAACTTATGGGTTGTTGGTGATGATATAAAAGAACTGCAGACCCTTGTGGAAAAAACTTACGAAGGAATGAATGCTTCACTTCTGAAGTTAGAGGAAGTAACTGATAAGATCGATAGGGCTAAAGTATCGTCAGAGAGGTAGAGCCATGGATATATTTGATAAAAGGGTAAAAAATAACTTTGATATAATGAAGAATATATGGATAAACTATCCTGAGACCAGGCTAAAAAGGGAGAGTATTGCTAAAAAGTGGTGGATGGCCTTATATGAGGGAAAAGCAGACCAAGAGTCCAATGGCTTTTTAGAGGCTAGTATAGAGGTACTTTCTATATTTAAGGAGATGACTATAGGAAATGAGATTCTTTGCAACAAGCTTATAGGGGATTATTTTGCTAAGGTAAAGGAAAAGTATGACAATGATATCTATAGTGAGGTGATAGGAGAGGAAAAAAAGATAATAGATATTCTCAACCAGTCGGAGATAAAAAGACTTCTTCAGTCAAAGGAAGAGAATACGGAACCTAGCTTTTTCAAGGAAGACAAATATAATGGCTATAGGGAAAAAAAAGATAAGTACAGTGAAATGTGGAAAGATATACAAGGGGAGGTAACTGAGTATTTTCAGCTAGAGTATGAAAAAATGAAGAAAATGAGGGATATATTGGGAGATTCTATGATGGATAAGATGGGATGGGATCTTTCCAAGGTGGATAAAAAAACTCTCTTTGACCTGGAGGAGCTTAATCGAATAGCTTTAGAGGACGAAAAACTCAATTATCTTTTAAAGATGCTCGGTAGGAAAAAGAGAAAGAAAAATCTGGATTTGGATATAAGTGAAATCCAAAAATCGCCCAATAAGAAAGACCTTTTGGGAGTACATCTGAGTAACGACTTGGTACGACTTCTTCCATCGGAACTATCACTAATGCATAACAAGCACCTGAGAAGATACTTCCATGCCAAGTATATCGAAAACAGACTCTCCACCTATCTTCTTTCAGATATGGATGAGGACCCGAACCCCGGAGAAAGGGACAATCAGGATTCTGAGGGGCCAATAATTTTATGCATAGATACCTCAAGTAGTATGAAGGGTCTTCCAGAGAAACTGGCTAAGGCATCCACTCTATTTCTTCTTAAAGAAGCTCAAAAAAAAGAGAGAAAGGTATATATAATAGCTTTTTCCGGAGATGAATCTTTAAAAGAGCTTGAACTGGTTCAGAGTTCAGATGGCATAAGGAGGGCACTGGAATTTTTTAATTGGGAGTTTTATGGTGGAACAGACTATCTCACTCCCTTGAGACGGAGCATCGAAATTATAGAGAAGAGTGGTTACAGAAAAGCTGATTTACTTATGATAAGTGACGGTATAGCTGAGGTGCCCGATGAATTTATAGAGTATATAGATAGGGTAAAGCAGAGTCTTAAATTCAAGATTTATTCACTGATAATAGGTTCAAAAGATGTAAAAAATACATTTAGTGATAAGGTTCTCTACTATGAATATAGAAAGAAGAAAGAGGCTTATATAGGTTCCGAATATCAGTCTCTTAACAGAAGCTTCCTTTCAAACCATGGATAGGTTATCTGGCAGTCAAAGAATAAAAATAAAAAAAACCTCCCTAATCAATAGACTATATTTCTAATGATTAGGGGGGCTGTTAAATTTAAACAAAATTTAGGTTTCGACATTTAAGTCAAATTTTTGCAACACTTTTTCGTACACTTAATTTATAATTGATAAGAATTTCATTTTCTTCAACTGTTTTATTTTCAATTATATTTAACATTAATTCTGCAGCTTTTTCACCTGCATAATAATTATCAAAACAGGCAGTTGTAATACTAGGGGAATAGTATTTTGATTCTTCACATTCATCAACACCCACAACAGAGAAATCCTCTGGAATTTTGTATCCTTGCTCTGTAAGGGCGTGTATTGTAGCCATTGCCTTTCTATAGCTAACTGTAAAAAAAGCAGTTGGTTTATTCTTTGAATTTTTCATTATTTCGTTTACGTTTTCAACGGTGGAAGTCATTTCCCAATCGCCATCACAGATAATCTCTTCATCAATTTCAATATTACTTTCCCTAAGAGCAGATATATAGCCCTCTTTTCTTAGCTTTGCAAATTCATAATTGGTATATTTTACAGAAAGACATGCGATTCTTTTGTGTCCATTTTCTATCAAATATTTTACTACCGATCTTGCAGCATTAAAGTGGTCATATTTTACACAAGGCAGGTTCAATTTTTTATTTGATTGACCTAAAAAAACAACAGGATATTTTACTTTTTTCAAAACATCAATATGTTGATCAGTTAATTCTGTAGCAAAGTATATTACTCCAGCAACACGTTTTTTCTCAAGAAAATCGAAATAACTTAATTCATCCTCTAGTTCCAAATTTGATTGAGTATTAATTAATATTATGCTAAAACCTTTATCTTTAAAAAAGTTACTAATTCCCTCTACAGCTAAAGAAAATGTAGCCAAATCAATTCTAGGCAGCATTACACCTATTGTATTACTCTTACTTTTAACAAATTCTCTGGCTAATAAATTTGGTTTATAACCATTTTCTTTTATTATTTTATCAATTTTTTCTTTAGTTTTTGGGCTAACGTATGCAGTTCCATTTATTGCTCTAGAAACAGTTGCAATTGAAACGTTTGCTAATTTTGCAATATCTTTAATATTCATATTCTAGTCCTCTTTCTTTTTATTTTTAAAAATGGAAACGTTTTCTTGATGAAATAATTTATCATATATAAAATTTTATGTCAATTTAAACCCAAATAAAATGACCTTAAATCATTCTAGAAACAATTGAAAAACTAATATAAAATAAAAAAAAGGTTGACAACTGCACCTTATGAATATATAATATCAATCAAACACAACAGCATCATATTTTTAATAAATATAGCTTCTGGTTTGAAAACATAAATTAAGATTATAAATTTTTATTAGTAAAAAATTACTGACTTTATTTTACTTTAAAAGATATAATCATAAAACTAATTAAGTATCTGATCCCAACTAATCTAAATTCTAAATTCCTATTTTAGCTAATCAAGAACCTCCACAGATACGTTTACCTCTATGAAACGATTGTTAGATATGTTTCTGCGGGTGATTAGGGCAATTTTACGCTACAATGTAAACGTTTTCTTAAGTGTGATAAATACTTTAAAAACTTTTAAATAATTACAGGTATCTTTTTAGCAAAAATAAATTATAGGTTTATTTTACCCTTAAAAGATAAAAACTTTAAACATCCATGTAAACGTTTTCTTGAGTTTGGTATGCATTTATAAAATATTAAATCAATATCTTTCAACTAATCAAGGTTATCTTTTTAATAAAAATAAATTTAAATAATCTCAATCAAGTAAAAGGCATCTTTTTAGCAAAAATAAATTCTAGATTTATTTTACCCTATAAAAGATATAAAGTCGTGTTACTTTCATTTATCTTAAGAATGGAAGTAGTGCGGCTTTTTTTTATAAAAAATTATAATTGTTCTAAATAAAAGGAGGGGGAATTGTGATAAGAGAGATAGAATATTATGCTCCGACACACAAAAAAGAACTATTTGAGATAATTCATAATGACAATAGGGATATATGTTTGATAGCAGGGGGGACAGATTTGATTATAAATATCAATAAAAAACATTTATCCCCAGATGCAATTGTTAATTTAAAGTCAATGGAAGAATTAAATTACATAGAAGAAGAAGACGGGATTATTAAAATCGGAGCAACGGCTACCCACAACCAGATTGCAAATTCGTTGTTAATTAAAGAAAAAGCCTTGGCTTTGGCGCAGGCTTGTAAAAGCGTGGGGTCAACCCAAATAAGAAATCTCGGTACAATAGGAGGAAATATTGTCAATGCTTCTCCAGCTGCTGACTCAGTTGCGGCATTGCTTGCTTTAGATGCAAGTGTTCTATTAGAAAGTTATGGAGACAAAAGAAAAGTTAAGATATCGGATTTGCATACACATACTGGCGGTATTGATCTTAATAAAGGTGAAGTCTTAACAGAAATTTCTTTTAAATCATACAGTAAAAATATTTTTTCGTACTTCGTAAAATTTGGTCTAAGGGAAGCTCTAGCCATAGTAGAACTTAGTGTAACTGCAGTAATGGAAATTGATGAAAATAATTTTTGTAAGGACGCAAAAATATCCATAGGTGCAATAGAGAGGCATCCTGTAAGTGCAAAATGTGTAGAAGAGGAATTTGTCGGAAAGGAATTAAACTTAGAAACCATCGAAGACTGTATAGAAAAAATGTCCGAGTTTACAGCAAAAACTCTTTTTAAGACACCATTTAAAGACTTAATACCATATAAGAAACAATGTATAAAAGGAGTTTCAAGAGAAGTGTTTGAGGCAATTTACTATAAAGCAGTTCGAAAATAATTCTTTTTAATAAGGAGACTGATATGAAAAAATTTAAGATGTCATTTAGTTTAAATCATAAAGATGTTTATGTAGAGGTTGACCCTAGCAAGAGACTTCTTGATATGTTGAGAGAAGATTTTGGACTAACCGGTGTAAAAGAAGGTTGCGGAGAAGGAGAGTGTGGGGCGTGTACCGTCATAATGAATGGTGATGCTATTACCTCTTGTACAGTTTTGGCACCACAAGTTGAAGACAGTAGGATCATTACAATTGAAGGAATATCTAAAGAGGGAGAATTGGATGAAATACAGGAAGCATTTATAAAATACGGAGCTGTACAGTGCGGATTTTGTACCCCGGGAATGGTTCTATCCATAAAAGCACTTTTAATGAAGAATTCAAATCCAAGTGATGATGACATTAAAGAGGCTATAGAAGGGAATCTATGCAGATGCACGGGTTATAAAAAAATTATAGATGCTACAAAAGAAGTCGTAGCAAATTCAAATAGATAAAGGGAGGTGAGGATGATGAGTGATTTTGACGTAATTGGAAAAAATGTGATTAAAAAGGATGCCATTTCAAAAGTAACTGGTAAAGCGCTTTTTTCTTCAGATTATGAATTTGAAAATATGTTATATGCAAAGGTTCTAAGAAGTGAAGTAGCTTCTGCAAAGATTATCAGTATAGACACATCTAAGGCAAAAGAACTTCAAGGAGTGGCTTGCGTACTCACTCACAAAGATATCCCTGGAGAAAACAGGGTCGGAATAATTATTAAAGATGAACCTGTTTTAGTTGAAGATAAAATAAGAAGAGTTGGGGATGCTCTTGCACTTGTAGCAGCTGAAACTATTGAAATAGCTGAAAAAGCTTTGGAGCTCATTAGTGTAGAATATGAAGAACTTCCAGTGGTGACGGATATATTTGAGGCGATGAAAGAGGACTCTCCAAAGGTTCACGGAGATACGAATATACTGATGGAAAAAAATCTTATTAAAGGTGATGTTAAAGAGGCTTTTAAAAAATGTGATGTTATCGTGGAAAACACATATAAAACGCCTGCAGTAGCCCATATGTTTATAGAACCAGAAGCAGGTGTTGCAAAATTTGAAAAAGGAAAGATTAGCTTCTGGTGTTCTACACAGAATCCACATTTTGACAGAGGAGAAGTTGCAAGAGTTCTAGCATTACCACAAAGTAAGGTCAGAGGTGTTCGTTCAGAAGTAGGAGGGGGATTTGGAGGGAAGCTTGATATATCGGTACAGTGTCATATTGGATTGCTGACTTATTATACAAAAAGACCTGTAAAACTAGTTTTTTCTAGAGAAGAGTCAATGCAAGTATCTTCAAAAAGACACCCTCATATTATGAAAGTCAAAACAGGTGCCACTGAGGATGGTAAGTTATTGGCCATGGAGGCTGTGTTTTATGCCGATACAGGTGCTTATTCTTCTTATGGGCCTGCAGTTGTTTCGAGAGCCATGGTTCATGCAACAGGTCCTTATGAAATACCTAATGTAAAAATAAAATCAACAATGATGTATACCAATAATCCAATGTGTGGAGCAATGAGGGGTTTTGGTGTACCACAAGTGGCAATAGCTCATGAATCACAAATTGATATGATTGCAGAAAAATTAAATATAAGTTCTTTTGAAATAAGGCTTATAAATGCATTTAAATATGGTTCTAAAAATGCAAATAACCAAATTATGAATAATAGTATTGGAATTATGGAGACCTTAGAAGCAGCTAAGAAAAAAGCAGATGAGATATTAAAATAAAAGGAGGGACCCCTATGAAAAAAATAGGTATAGGAATAGGGAGTATGTTTTATGGGATAGGTAATACAGGACTTCCAAATCCGGCAGCAGCCTTTGTGGAAGTACATTCAGATGGGTCAGCAACTGTTTTGGCTGGAGCTGCTGATATAGGACAAGGGTCAAATACTGTCATGTGCCAGATAGTTGCCGAAGTCTTAGGTATAGATTATGAATCAGTTAATATTACAGCTGCTGATACAGCAGTTACACCTGAGGCAGGCGCTACTTCTGCAAGTCGGCAAACTTATGTTTCAGGAAATGCCTGCAAAATAGCTGCTGAAATGGCCAAAGAAACTCTAGTAAGAGTAGCAGGAGAAATCTTGTGTGAAGAACCGGCAAAGATAATACTAAAAAATAAGAAGGCTTTTGTAAAAGGTTGTGAGGAAAATTATATTACACTTTCAGATGTCTTAAAAGGCTTGAAAGAAAGAGGATTAATTGCCGTTGGTTCTGGGACATTTAATCCAAATGCTTCATCCTTAGATCCAATAACAATGGAAGGAAACCCTTATGCAACCTATGCTTTTGCAACTCATATAGCTCAGGTGGAGGTTGAAACAGAAACAGGCAAAGTAAAAGTTTTAAAAATCATAGCTGCACATGATGTAGGAAAGGCAATCAACACAATAAATGTTGAGGGTCAGATAGAAGGTGGATGTCTTATGGGGACGGGTTTTGCACTTAGTGAAGAGGTAAAAATAGAAAATGCAAAAATGAAGAATCCAAATTTTTCAAAATATTTAATCCACACTTCTAAGGATATGCCTGAGATTTATCCTGTGATTGTAGAAGAAACTGATATAACCGGCCCTTTTGGTGCTAAAGGAGTAGGAGAACCAACTTTAATTCCTGTTGCACCAGCAATAATAAATGCTGTATATGATGCTATAGGAATTAGATTTACTGAATTACCTATTACACCCAAGAAAGTTTTGGAAGCTTTACATAAAATTTAATTTAAATAATCAGGAGGAATGTCATGGAGAAAACAGTTGAATTAAAAAAGGAAAGTTTTTTGAAGAGAAAAAATATTGAGTTTTCGGTAAAGCGTTATCTTATTGATGCTTTGAGTTTTATGGCGTTGGGCCTTTTTTCATCTCTCATAATAGGAAGTATACTAAATCAAATTGGAAGCAAATTTGGGATATTATTTTTAAGTGAGACTATATGGCCGATAGCCAGGCAGATGACGGGACCTGCAATTGGAGTAGCTGTTGCTTGTGGACTGCAGGCACCGCCATTAGTTATGTTTTCATCTGCTATTACTGGTGCCGCCGGTGCTGCTCTAGGAGGTCCTGTGGGTGCATTTGTTGCAGCTGTAGCCGGGGCAGAGTTTGGTAAAGCAGTTTCCAAAGAAACAAAGGTAGATATTTTGGTAACGCCAGCTACAACAATAATTGTGGGGTGTTTATTAGGATCGTTGGTTGGGCCAGGTGTGAGTGCATTTATGACTGGATTTGGTAACTTGATAATGTATGCAACTGAACTCAATCCTATTCCCATGGGAATATTGGTATCGACTTTAATGGGGATAGCATTAACTCTTCCGATAAGTAGCGCAGCAATAGGAATAATGCTTGGCCTTGGGGGAATTGCATCTGGGGCCGCAACTGTAGGATGTGCAGCTCAAATGGTTGGATTTGCTGTTATAAGTTTCAGAGAAAATGGGGTAGGTGGATTGCTTGCACAAGGATTAGGAACATCAATGCTTCAAGTTCCTAATATTGTAAAGAACTGGAAAATATGGATACCTTCTATTATGACTTCTGCGATTCTTGGTCCCATATCTACAACTGTTCTAAAATTAGAAAATACACCGATAGGCTCTGGAATGGGAACAAGCGGATTGGTTGGACAATTTGGAACTATCAGTGCAATGGAAGCTGCAGGTAGGGGTGGAGCCACTCTGTATATAACTATCTTATTATTTCACCTTGTTTTGCCAGCTATTATGACCCTAGCGATAGCAGAATATATGCGTAAAAAAGAATGGATTAAAGAAGGAGATTTGAAATTAGATTTATAAAAAAATACAAGCATTAGAACTGAGATATAAAAGTAAATTAAATAAAAACATTTTTTTGTGGCAGAAATAGTAAAATAGATCATTAAAACTTGCATTTTTAGAAGATGTAGACAGAGGGTTACTGGAAAATGTATACCATTAAGGAGATAAGACCTAAAATAAGAATTTAATAATAAATAGAAATTGGGGGATTGATGTGAAAGTTGCTTTTATTGGGTTAGGTGTCATGGGTAAAAACATGGCAATTAATATTTTGAATAATAATTATCAATTAAGAATTTATGATGTAATAAAAGAGAATATGATTGAACTAGAGGAAATGGGAGCTGGAGTAGGAAATTCACCGGCTGATGCCGCTAAAGGGTGTGACGTGATAATGACCTCATTACCTAACTCTAAAATAGTAGAAGATGTAATACTTGGAAAAAATGGAGTTTTAGAAGCTGCAAAGGAAGGAGCAGTAATAGTAGATCTAAGTAGCATCACCCCTAAAGTTATTCAGAATATTTATGAAAAATGTATTGAAAAATGTATAGAGGTAATTGATGCACCTGTCAGCGGAGGTGCTAAAGGTGCTAAAGAAGGTACGCTGACCATAATGGCTGGAGGCAAAATAGAAGTATTGGAAAAGGTTAGACCAATTTTAGATTGCATAGCTAAAAAAGTAAATTATGTAGGAGAAGTTGGAGCTGGTGATACTGTAAAACTTATAAATAACATGCTTTTAGGAATAAATATGGTAGCTTGCGCTGAAGCAATGGCCTTGGGAACAAAGGCAGGAATAAAGCCAGACCTCTTATATGAAATTATAAGTCAGAGTTCAGGTAGTTCTTATGCATTAAAAGCAAAGTATGAAAATTTCATATCCCAGGGTAATTTTGAGCCTGGATTTATGATAGACCTACAATATAAAGATTTACAACTAGCCATATCAACTGCCAAGGAACTAAATGCACCAATGTTTATGGGAAATATAGCGCAGCAAATGTTTGAGACAGCAAGGGCGGAAGGATTGGGTAAAAAAGACATATCAGCTGTCATAAATTTGTATGAGAAATGGCTGAATGTTTCAGTTAGAAAATAACTTTTCCAGTAAGGAGGCTACTAATGAAGATGCTAGGGATTAAAAATATAGGAGTTTTAATAACAGGGGATGTTGCTAATCCAATTAGAAAGGCAACAACAATTATTGTTGCAGACGGGATAATAAAAAAAATTGGTAATGAAGATTTATTAACAGAATATCCTTGTAATAAGATAATCGATGCCAATGGAATAACCGTTGCACCGGGATTATTGGATTCACATGTCCACCCTGTATTAGGAGATTTTACTCCAAGACAAAATACAGTAGGATTTATATCAAGCTCATTACATGGTGGAGTCACAACGATGATATCAGCAGGAGAACCACACACTCCAGGCAGGCCAAAAGATCCATCGGGAACAAAAGCTTTGGCAATATTAGGGAAAAAATCATCTCAAAATGTAAGACCTGGTGGAGTTAAACTTCACGGAGGGTCATTGATATTAGAAAAAGGGTTGGTGGAAAAAGATTTTGAAGAATTGGCAAAGGAAGGAGTTAATATAGTTGGAGAAATAGGACTAGGATCAGTGAAGGATCCTGAGGAAGCTTCGATAATGGTAAAATGGGCAAAAAAGAATGGATTTAAGGTTATGATGCATACAGGTGGAACGTCGATACCGGGAAGTAGCTCAATATCAGCAGATGATGTAATAAAAACAAATCCAGATGTTGTATCACATATAAATGGTGGACCGACAGCAATACCACTGAGTGAAGTTGATACACTTATTGATGAAACAAAATTGACTTTAGAAGTGGTCCAATGTGGAAATTTTAAAGTTATGAAGCATGTTGTAAATAAATTAGTAGAAAAACAAGACCTAGAAAGATTAATAATTGGAAATGATTCCCCTTCGGGCTCTGGAATAATCCCGCTGGGAGTGTTAAGAACCATTTCTTATATAGCGTCAGAAACTAAGGCTACTCCAGAACAAGCAATATGTTTTGCAACAGGAAATTCAGCAAAAGCCTTTGATTTAAACGTTGGTATAATTGAAGAAGGGAAAGCAGCGGATTTTGTTCTAATGGATGCTCCGATGGGTTCAGTGGGAACAGATAGCTTAAAAGCATTGGAAGCAGGTGACTTACCAGGGATCGCAAGCGTAATAATAGATGGAGAGATATTGGTTACAAAAAGCAGGAATACTCCACCTGCAACAAATATGCCAACTATTTCTTAATACTTTAATCTATAGAAACTTAGATTTAGATATAGTTACTTTCTATCTAAAATTTTGGATATCTTATCTAGGATATGCGAAAAGAAGTATAAAGGAGAAAATTAATGATTAAAATAGATTTAAAAAAATGTAAAGGGTGTAAAATTTGTGCTAACAACTGCCCTATATCGGCAATTGATATGCTAGATAAAAAAGCTCTAATCAAAGATAACTGTGTGAGTTGTGGCATATGTTTAAGAGTTTGTCCTTTCGCAGCTATAGAAAAAACGACAGAAGAAAATAATAATTCTATGAAATGTACTAATTGTCCCGTAAACTGTGCAATTCCCCTAGGTATGACTGGAGCCTGCAAAAGGTATACCAACATAGATGGGAATATTACGAGAAGTAGAAAACTTGTAGTCGACGCTATCACTACAATACCAGAAAAAAATAATCTTCCATATAAGCCTGTAATTACTGCGGTGGGCAGTGGAACTAATTACCCATGTTGTCGTCCAGCTCCTTTTATAATTCAAGAAAATCTAGAAGGTGTTGATGTTGTTACAGTTGTAACAGAAGCACCATTGAGCTATAGCGGCGTTAAGGTGAAGATTGATACAAATATGCATATAGGGGAAGAAGGTGCAAAAGTTAAAAGAGATGGTAAAGTAGTGGGTATGGTAACTACCGAAGAATATGGTTCAAAAATGCTTACTATAGGTGGAGCAAATCTATTGAGCAACGGCAATGATGGATTCATAGTTGCCAAAACAATTGTAGACCTTGCAAACGGCAGAGAAGTCCAACTGAAAATTGACCAAGGAAGTGTTATAAAAATTAAACAAGGGGAATCACCAATTATAGATGGGAAAAAAGAAAAACTGATGAGAGTTGGATGTGGAAGTGCCACAATTGGTATGTTTGCAAGAAACTTGTGTAAAGTAGTAGATGAGGCAATTATTCTTGATTATCATGTAATAGGATTGCTTTCTGAGCATTTTGCCGGCGTAGAAGTAGGTATGAAATATAGTGGTATTATTCCAACAGGGACAAAGAGTACTAGAGGAAGGTATTTTGGCGAGCATGGTCATGGATGGGGAGGAACAAAAATAGATAACCCATTGGATGCAGTAAAATCCATTGACATGAATACTGCAAAACCAGGATACAAAATATTGGTGACTGAAACCACGGGACAAAAGTCTGCATTGCTAGAAATAAAAGAAGATGGAGATGTGAAAGAGGTACCTTTGACTGAGGAAGTAGCCGATGTTGTGAGGCTTATTTCCAAAACTTGTGAAGAGGCAAAAGTTTCAGTGGTTTACACAGGAGGGACAGGTGGAAGCGCTAGAGCTGGTGTGACAAACTTTCCAAAGAAGCTTACAGATGCCATACACAGAGAGGAAGTACATATGACAGTAGCAGGTGCACCAACATTTATCTTACCTGGAGGCGGAATAAACTTTATGGTAGCAGTAGAAAAAATGGTACCTGAATCGACTACATGGGTTCCTACACCGGCAACTGTAGCACCTATTGAATATACTATGACACGAGAGAAATACCAACAGCTTGGTGGCCATGTTGAGGAAATTCTAACAAAAAAAGAATTACTAAAGAAATTGAATTTAGAGGGATAATTATGATTCAGGAATTAGATGATAAGAGAGTCTTTATTAATTACGGGCCAATTCAAATGACTTTGGATATAAAAGTTGGTTTTATGAGAAACACTGAAATAGCATTTAAAGTTGCAGATTATATCATCGGTGAATTGCAAAACTTATTAAAATATATGCCTCAATTAAAAGAGTTGAACTCTCTTCAGGATCTTAATGAGGATTATCCTAAAGTTTTGAATAAAATGATTACTGGTGTAAATAGATGTGGAGATAAAACTATAAATGTACTAGGGGCTGTAGCAGGTTCTTTTTCAGATATAGCTTTAGAGAAAGCCATAGAGTTGGGTGCAAGTAGAGTAATAATCAACAATGGTGGAGACATAGCTTTTAAAGATATGAGCGGTGATCCGGTAAAAATTGGAATTCCTTTAAATAGAGATTTGAGCAGAAATCAATTAGTAATGACAATCACCGACGATATGAATATCCGAGGAATCTGCACAAGTGGATTGGGAGGGAGAAGCTTCACAAAGGGTGTTGCAACTGCTTCGGTTGTATTGGCAGATAATGCAGCGGTGGCAGATGTCTGTGCAACATATTTAGGTAATATGACCAATGTTGAAGATGAAAGAATTACTCGTTGTTTTGCAGAAGATATTGATTCTGGTACCGATATCCCAGGACATATGGTTACCTTGAGTGTCGGTAATATTTCTAAAGAAAAAATCTATCAGGCACTATTGAACGGAGCAAACGCTGCGGAAAAATTATATGAAAAAGGAATAATAAAGGGAGCGTTATTATGTGTTAAAAATGAAATTGTAATGATCCCAGATAATATCAATTATATTGAAAATAGAAATTAGATATCAGGAGGAGTTTATGGATATTAAGATTAGAAAATTTTGTACTTTTGTAGAAGAGATCATGATAGACGGGGAAAAAACTATCCAAGGAAAAGTTAACAAAAGATCTTCAGCGGCAGTAATTATTAAAAATCCTTTTGCAGGAAAGTATGTTGAAGATTTATCTCAACTGACTGAATGGAGCGTTGAAATAGCCCCTATACTTACCAAAAAAGCTTTAGAAGCGGCTGGAATGGAAATGGGTGAAGTTGAAAGTTATGGGAAAGCCGCAATTGTAGGGGGAAATGGAGAGCTAGAGCATGCTGCTAGTATACTACATCCAAAATTAGGAAAACCGTTTCGTGATGAAGTTGGTGGAGGAAAAGCAATTATTCCTTCCTCCAAGAAAATGGGCTACCCAGGATGTACAATAGATGTCCCGCTACACTATAAAGATGCGGCGTTTGTAAGGTCTCATTTTGATGCTATGGAAGTAAGAATTCCAGACGCTCCAAGAGGTGACGAAATAGTTGTTATTTTATCCATTACAAATTGTGGCAGACCACATCCTAGAGTAGGTGGACTGAAAAAAGATGAGGCTAAATGTGAAGACGGATTGAGATAAATAATAGCATAGAATTGAAATATTTTAGGAGTGATACATTTGAGTAGAATAATCAGCAGTGTTATACTTGTAATGTTAATGGTAGGTACGGGGTGTTTTTTAACGAAAAAAGAGATATTGGGGGAGGAAAGTAACAAACTTTTTTCTCAGCTTGTATTAAAAATATGCCTCCCTGCACTTATAATCCAAGGTCTTACTGGACGTTTTACAAGGGAAGGACTTATAAAATCCGCCCAGTGGTTGGGTTTGTCTTTTATTATAATTATTGTTTTAATAATAGCTTCTAAGGTGATTATTCTAAGCAAGCATATAAAAAGAAAGGCACTTTTTCAAATTTCATTTATATTTGCAAATACTATATTTGTAGGCCTTCCTGTAAACATAGCTCTTTTTGGAGATGAAAGTATACCTTATATTTTTCTTTATTATTTTGCTAGCACCACTTTCTTCTGGACCTACGGTATATATTGTGTACAAGGAGAAGGAAATATAAGAGAGGGTTTAAAAAAACTTTTGACTCCTACCACTACGGCATTTTTTATAGGGGTGATTTTGCTGTTATTCAAAGTTCCTATACCAGGATTTATTGCAACTTATATGAAATATATTGGTGGAATGACTACTCCTCTTGCTATGCTTTATCTAGGAACATCTATGTATAGCCTGGGAATAAAATCCTTGAAACCTGACTTTGAATCTGTAATAGGATTAGTTTCAAAATTTATTATAGCTCCAGCTATTGTTTTTATTATCATAAAAATAGCCGATGGTTTTTTGATTCTTCCACTGCTTCTAAAAAAAGTTTATTTTATACAAACAACAATGCCACTAATGACCAATGTAGCAATAGTAAGTGGTTATTACAACAAAAGTCCAAAGGAAGCATCAAAACTTGTTGGCCTTTCTACAATTTTGGTAATTGTAACTATACCATTTTATGCAATTTTAACAGAGTTTATCTTTTAAAAAATTAAGATTGTATTTTTAGGTAGCTTAAATTTTTTTGTTTTTAAATCCTTCTTTTAATTACTGGACGATATTGTTGTATCTGTGAAATTAATGGGATGATTTTTTTATAGATGTTAGCATATAAGTCACTTTTCATTAAGTTTTCTAGAGTAAGAATTCTTAGAAAGTGGAATCAAATAATTACACATATGGCAATTAAACCTAAAAACAGGCTCCTAGAATATTTTATTCTAGAGAGCCTGTTAGTTTATTTAGTAATTAAACTTTGGATGATAAAAAAAGTTTTATATTGGCTTATTTACCAACATAGGCAATTACTTCGATTTCAACTCTTACATCTAGTGGCAATCTAGCTACCTCTACACACGCCCTAGCTGGCTTGTTGTCGGTAAAGTACTCAGAGTATACTTCATTTATAGCTCCAAATTCATTCATGTCTTTAATAAAAACTCCTGCTTTTACCACATTGTTTAAAGAGGCTCCAGCTTCTTCTAAGATAGCCTTTACATTTTCTAATGATTGTCTTGTCTGCTCACGAATATCTTCAGATACGAGAGTCATTGTCTCTGGTACAAATGGGATTTGTCCAGATACAAATATCATATCTCCTGCTCTCATGGCCTGTGAATATGGTCCTACTGCTGCTGGTGCATTCTTAGTAAATATTGCTTTGTTCATTATTTTTTCTCCTTTTGTATTTAAGATTTTTGTTATTTTTTATATGCTGTTTTTTTGAGAGGAAGTTCTGTTCTGAATTCACCGTCAAAGTTATAATAAGCTCCCTGTACTGCTGGCGCTGTTGGAATAACGGTTATTTCTCCCACACCCTTGGCACCGTAAGCTAATTCTTCTGTATTTTTTTCTATAATTATCGATTTAATTTCTGGAACCAGGGTTGACCTTAATAATCCTAGTGTTCCAAACTTTACTTGCGGCATCCCATTTTCAAACGGCATTATTTCAGTAAGAGCATAGCCAAGCCCCATTACAACTCCACCTTCAATCTGTCCTTCTACTGATTTAGGATTTATCGCCTTTCCTACATCGTGGGCTGCTACTACCTTTTCTATTTTTCCACTTTCATTTAATACAACAAGTTGAGTAGCATATCCATAAGCTATATGACTTTTTGGATTTTCTTTAAAGCTTCCTATTTTATCAGTAATTCCAGAGTATTCTTCAGTGTGATCATACCCCTCAATCTCTTTTAATGTTTTTCCTTTGAGAGTATTTTTTAGTTCCAATGCTGCTAGTCTTACTGCTTCACCTGTAAAAACAGTTTGTCTTGATGCTGTTGTTGTTCCAGAATCAGGAGTCACGTGAGTATCTGGAGTTTCGATGATTATATTCTTAGGATCAAGTCCTGTAGTTTGGCATAATATTTGTAAGTTAACTGTTCCTACTCCCTGACCGATACACGCTGCAGAAGTTCTTAGATGTACTTTACCGTCTATTACAGTTAGTCGGCATCTCCCGATATCTGGAAGACCTACTCCTATTCCGGAATTTTTAAAGGCACAGGCTAACCCTACATATTTATTTTTGTAGAATTCATCTTTTACAGCTTCTAGAGTTTCTACAAGTCCTGTTCCTGCATCTGCAATCTGTCCGTTAGGTAATATTTGTCCAGGCCTTATCGCATTTCTAGACCTGATTTCCCAAGCTGAAATTCCAGCTAATTTCGCCAACTTATTGATGTTTGATTCGCTGGCAAAAGTAGATTGAGTTACTCCGAATCCCCTAAAGGCTCCTCCAGGAGGGTTGTTTGTATAATAAGCTTTTCCGTCTATCTCGATGTTATGATAGTTATAGGGGCCCGATGCATGGGTACATGCTCTTTGAAGGACCGGCCCCCCTAAAGATGAATAGGCTCCTGTATCAGATAAAATAGTTGTTTTCATTGCTGTTAATATCCCATTTTCATCACAGGCAGTGGTCATTTCAATTTCCATAGAATGCCTTTTAGTACTCACATAAATACTCTCCTGTCTAGACAATGTTACCTGTACAGGAACTTGTAAAACATACGCCAGTAATCCAGCGTGATGCTGAACAGTCATATCTTCTTTTCCGCCAAAGCCTCCTCCTACTAAAGTAGAAGTTACCCTTACTTTAGACGGTTTCACTCCTAATAATCTGCTTACTTCTCTTTGCTCATCAAAGATGGATTGAGATGAAGTATATAATTGAATTCCGTCATTTGTTGGTAGTGCAGTTGCACTTTCAGGTTCTAAATAAGCATGTTCTGTTGCAGGAGTATTATAAATCTCAGTAACTACGTATTTTGAATCAGATATTGCTTTTTCTACATTTCCCTTGCTCAACTTTTGATGAAATAAAAGATTCCCATTTTCATGAATTTTTGGTGCATTTTCGTCTTTTGCTCCCTCTATACTCAAAACAGGAGTTAACTCCTCATACTCTATCTTCACGGCCTTTTTAGCTGCCTCTAGTGTTTCCTTATCTTTAGCTGCCACCAGTGCGATGGCGTCTCCTCTATACCTGGTTATTTTCCCAACTGGAATCAAGGCATCCCAGTCTGAGATAAAAGATAAGTGACCTATATTATTGATTCCCGGGACATCTTCTGCTGTCAATACTTTAAGTACCCCTTCCATCGCCTCAGCTTCACTTACATCTATGGATAATACCCTTGCCCTGGGATATAGAGATCTTACAGCGCCTCCATAATACATGCCCTCTATTCTTATATCTTCTGCATAAACTCCTTCACCTATTGCTTTAGCAGGTCCGTCGATCCTATGTACATGTTCTCCTACCATTCCCTTACAATCTCTTTTTGGTATCTCTCTTTCTGTTCTTAGTATTTCAGCAGCGAGTTCAATGGCCTCTTCTATTTTCACATAACCGGTGCATCTGCAAATATTCCCTGTTAAACTCTTTTTTATCTCATCTTTAGTTGGTTCCAAAGTTTTTAAAAATAGAGCCGTGGCACTCATAACCATGCCTGGAATACAGAAACCACACTGAACGGCTCCCACTTCTGTAAAAGCATATGCGAAGACGTCCCTTTTCCTTTGTGATAAACCCTCTAAAGTAGTTATTTTTTTCCCCTTTAATTTATCTGTCTTAAGAACGCATGCTTTTATAGCTTTTCCATCTACAAGAACTGTACATGTTCCGCATGCACCTTCTTCACATCCGTTTTTGGCAGCCTTCAAATCAAGATCGTCTCTTAAATATTTTAATAAATTTTTGACTTTATCTGTCTTAGTAAGTTTTCCATTTACAATAATTTCATACATATTCAGCCCCCGGCTTTCTTAAAATATAGTCTTTCTCTTTAAGTATCTCCCCCTACCCTTTTGTCCTATAAACTTATTATTTTTTACTATTATTTCTCCCCTTGAGATAGTCATAATAGGATATCCTTTTAGTTTCATGCCTTCATATAGTGTATAATCTACATTTTCGTGGAGGTTTTCATGTTGTATTGTCACTTGTTTATCAGGATCTATGACCATGAGGTCAGCATCTGCCCCTATAGAGATAGAACCCTTTTTCGGATACAGTCCAAATAATTTGGCTGGTGCCGTACTTACAACATCAACAAATTTATTTATGCTTATCCTATTTTTACCCACACCCTCAGAAAACATAAGAGCTATCCTGGTTTCTACACCTGGCCCTCCATTAGGGCACTTTGTAAAATCCTCGCTTCCAAGCTCTTTTTTTAATTTAAAATCAAAGGGACAATGATCTGTAGCGACAGTTTGGATATTCCCTTCGGCTATTCCACTCCAAAGTCTTTCGTTGTTACTTTTTTCCCTGATAGGTGGACTCATTACATACTTAAGCCCTCTGTCTTGATCCTCTAGATACCTCTCATCATCCAGAAATAAATATTGAGGACAGGTTTCGGCGTAAACGTTCCGTCCTTCAGCTTTTGCTTTTTTTATGACGTCTAAACCGTCACCAGAAGATAGGTGAACAATGTATAGAGGTGCATCATTAGCCTCTTTTGACATTTTTATCATTCTTTTTATAGCTTCTACCTCGGTTTTAACCGGTCTTGACTTGGCGTGGTATATGGCATCAGTTTTACCCTTAGATATATATTTTTCTCTTAGTTCTAGTATCTCTTCGTGGACTTCTGCATGAATTGTTGTCATTGCACCTAGGGATCTAAGTCTTTTCATAACAAGTTTGATTTCTTCATCTTGTAATTTATTATCATAGGTCATATAAGCCTTAAATGAAGTTACTCCGTCTTTCACCATAGATTCCATCTCTTCTAATATTTCTCTGTTTAAATGTTGAATTACCCCGTGAAATCCATAGTCAATTACTGCATCTTTTTCTGCATCTGACTTATATTTATTTAGTTGATGATGGAGTGTACAATTTTTAGGTCCAAACCCCATGTGATCTATTATTGTAGTTGTCCCTCCGCAAGCAGCTGCCAAAGTCCCTGTATAAAAATCATCCTTTGCGACAGCTATACCTACATCCAAATTAAAGTGTGTATGAACGTCTACTCCACCTGGCATAACATATTTTCCACCTAGATCTACAACTTCCCCTTTATCTATTTCCAAGTTTTTCCCGATCTTAGATATCAATCCATTTTCTATGAGAATGTCTTCCTTAAATACTTTATCACTTGTTACTATAGTTCCGTTTTTTAGAAGAAGTTTCATCATAAGCCTCCTATCTAGAGATTGTCATAGCATCTTTAGGGCACTTTGACACGCATACTCCACATCCAAAACATTTATCAGCATCAATTACAGCAAGTTTATTTTCATTTATATGAATTGCATGGTAAGGGCAAAGATCTGCACAAATACCACAGCCGATACATTTTTCCTTTGATACTGATGGTGGTGTAGTTACATAATTAGGAGCTGTTCTTTTGTTTAAATGTCTTCCTGCAATTCCTCTTATGTCATCAAGGCTGTCATAACCGTGATCATCTAACCATTTTTCAGTTTCTCTAACTATTCTTCCGAAGGCTTTTGGACCTTCGATAATTGCCTGGGTACATACCTGAACCGCTGTTGCACCGGCCATTATAAATTCAATTACATCTTCCCCTTTGCTTATACCGCCTACTGCAAAGACAGGAATCTCAACTGCAGAAGACAGTTCATATACCACCCTCATAGCAATAGGCTTGATGGCAGCTCCTGACATCCATCCATATCCGTTTTTAGACCCCATGTGAGGTTTTCCCGTCTCAATGTCGATAGAAAGACAAGGCCCAACTGAGTTTATAGCCACTAGACCATCTGCACCATTTGCTTCTAGTTCCCTAGCTACTTCACTTAAGTTTTCTATTCCAGGTGAAACCTTCATAAATACAGGCTTTTCAGAAAGTTCTTTCGCTGCTCTCAGAGTGCTGAGCATAGGTGTCAAGTCTCTTCCTACATAGTGGCTCGAGATTTCATAGGCATCTGCAAATTTATCAATCATTGGGATTAATTTTCTGATATCAGCCTCAACGTATCCAAGTCCAATGATTAAGGGTTCATTTGCCGCCTTACATCTGGCATACTCATTTTCGACCCAGTGCTCAGGTGATTCTTCAGACCATAACTCGGTGTTTAGAAAATGCTTTCCCTTAAAGTCATGCATGCAAGGTTTGGGAATCTCAGCAGCAACAGATGAGATAGTCTTTGTCACTACTCCTGCTGCTCCGTTTTCCACGGCTCTCACACAAGTCTCAGCATCTTTTGACGGTGGCCCTGCTGCAACAATTACAGGATTTTCATATTCTAATCCTGCAAAATTTACTTTTATATTTGCCATTAAAAATTCCCCCCTAATTCTAAGTTTAAATTTTATTTAAATCCGATTATATTTTCTTTACATTCTATCCCACATCTGTTTTGATGTTTCCCTAGACTTTTTTAAAATCATGTCCTCGTCTACTGACAGAATCTTCCTGTCTCTCATTATTATTTTTCCATCGATGATAGTTGTATTTACACTTCTGCCCATCAATCCAAATAATATATGACTGTTATAGTTTGTTTCATTCATAGGTGTCAAAGGGTTATAATCAGCAATAATAATATCTGCTGCTGAACCTTCTGTTAATACTCCTATATTTCCATCAAAATATTCAGCTACAATCTTTCTGTTGTTTTCAAATAACATTTGCGGAGTTTCCATCCATGCTACAGATGGATCTGCCTTTACGTGCTTATGAATAATATTGGCTACCTTCATAGACTCAAACATATCATTTGTATACCCGTCTGTTCCAAGCCCTACATTTATACCTTTTGCTAATAGGTCTAAAGCCGGAGAACATCCCACAGCATTTCCCATATTAGATTCTGGGTTGTGTACTACTTGGGTACCTGTCCTTTTGAGGATATCCATCTCTTTCTCATTGACGTGAATACAGTGAACTGCTATTGTTTTCTCTCCTAAAATCCCGTATTCATTAAGTCTTTCTACAACTCTTTTGTTATATTTTTTAATTGAATCTTCAAGGTCGTCTATAGCCTCAGCTGTGTGTATGTGGTATCCGACGTCTAGCCCTTTTATAGCTTTTACACATTTTTTCAATGATTCATCTGAGAGAGTAAAGGAAGCATGCATCCCAAACATTCCCTTTATCATATTTTGATCTTGCAGATTATAATGTCTTATAAAATCGGTGTTTTCCTTTATACCTTCTTCTAATATCTCTATTCCATCTCTGTCTGACACCTCATAACAAAGGCAAGTTCTTATTCCTATCTTTTTAGCTGCGTCAGCTATTGTAAATAAACTGTTTTTTACTGACATAGGGCTTGCATGGTGGTCAAACACTGTTGTTACCCCGTTTTTTATGCTTTCTATATACGTTGCAAATGCACTATATTTTATTTCTTCTAAATTTAGATTTTTATCTACCTTCCACCAGAGGTTTTCTAGGATGTCCATAAAATTTTTAGGTGCAGGTTTATTAGATGTCATTCCACGGGCAAAAGCACTATAGATATGGTGGTGAGTGTTTATCATGCCAGGCATGATAAGTTGTCCCTTGGCATCAATAAACTCAGCCTCTGTATACTTAGCTCTTATTTCTTCTGTTTTCCCAGTTTCAACTACTTTATTGCCTTTTACCGCAACAGCTCCATTATGAAAAAAAGGATTTATTTGATCGTGAGTTATTAACCTTCCGTTTCCAACTACAAACATATCTCCTCCTCAACTTCTTTTAATTACCTTTCCTGCTAGAACTTTATTATAAATTCCTTCATCTATAACATGGTGACCGTTTATAAAAACGTTATCTATTCCCACTGGGAACTGTACAGGATCTATATAGGTTCCTCTATCAGATACAGTTTCCATATCGATTACCAAGATGTCCGCATGCCGACCGACCTCTAAGCTACCTCTGTTTTTTATCCCCATAGCTTCAGCTGCTTTTTTTGTCATTTTATTAATTGCCTGCTCTATAGTTAATACCTTCTGCTCTCTTACATATCTTCCTAGTATTTTTGGAAAAGATCCGTAAGCTCTTGGATGTGGCTTCCCCTCAGACATCAGTCCGTCTGTACATACATTTTGCTCTGGCCTTTGCATGAACTTTATTACGTGTTCTTCTTTACCATAAAAATCGACCATTCCAACTGCATTTTCTTCGTCTAGTAAGAGATCAAAAGTTGCATCTAGTGGATCCTGTTTTCTGTACTTACCTAACTCTTCAAGACTCATTCCCACCACATCCTGATTTTTTTCGTTTTTTACAGATGTGATAAATATTTGATCTATTCCGGCAAAGTCTACAAAGTTATCCCATCCAGGTATTCCATCGACAATATCTTTTTTCATCTTTTCTCTGTCAGATTTATTACCCAACCTTTTGATTAATTCATCAGTTCCACCATTATGTGCCCAGGGAGGTAAGATTACCCCTAGCATGGTGCTTCCTGCTGCATATGGATACTGGTCAAAAGAGATCTTTATTCCCAGTTTTTTAGCTTCTTCCAAGAGCTCTATCACATCATCGATATACTTCCAGTTTTGCTTTCCGCAGACCTTAAAGTGTGAGAAATGTACCTTTACTCCCGATTCTTTTCCTATTTTTATGATCTCTTTCATAGAGCCTAGTATCGTATCTGCTTCACTTCTTTGGTGAACCACAAATACGCCATCGTATTCTGCCACTATTTTACACATTTCAATAACTTCTTTTGTTTCTGAATAAGCACAAGGCATGTAGATTAGTCCGGTGGAAAGCCCGTAAGCTCCGGCCTCCATCTCTCTTCTTGTGATTTCACACATCTTTTCAATTTGCTCATCTGAGGCTATTTCTCCAGAAAGTCCCATAGCTTCCATTCTTATGTTACCGTGGGGTACAAGATAAGCCTCGTTAAGTCCTACACCTTTTTCTGCCATCATGTTCAGATAGTTTTCTGTTGTTTTATATTCCCAGTTTATTTCGTCTGAGTCTCCATCAAGTCCAGCTAGATTTTTTCTCCAGGGACTTATATACTCAACAGGGAGTGGGGCCATAGATATGCCGTCTTGTCCTAATACTTCAGTTGTTACTCCCTGTCTGATTTTTACCTCATTATAGGGGTTAAGTAACATTATCAAATCTGAATGACTGTGGGTATCTATGAATCCTGGAGATACCAGACGTCCTCTAGCATCTACCACCTTTTTAGCTTCCACATGAATATCCGTACCTATAGCCTGAATTATTCCATCCTTTATATAAATATCCCCCGTAAAAGGCTTTTTTAGAGTACCGTCAACAATATTTCCATTTTTTATTAATATATCCATTTTTACACCCACTTAATCTTTTTTCTATTTGTTATACACTGACTTAAGGATTCCATAGTACCCCTTTGCCCCTAAACAAAGTTGTTCAATTTCGATGTATTCGTCGATTGTATGAGCAAGATTTTCTTTTGATGGTCCAAATCCGATGGTTTGAATTCCGGCCTCTCCTGCATAATGAGAACCGTTGGTACAGAATGAATACTGAGTTATTTTAGAATCAATTCCAGCCTCTTTTAAACCTCTATACGCCGTCTGAACAAAGTCATCATCCTCAGAGTAAAGCCATCCCGGGAAGAATCTCTCTCCCTCTATAATGTTTCCTGTGTAGCAAGTCTCTCTTCCGATTGCATATGATACTTTTGCTTTTAACTCTGGGTCTTCTGCCATCATCTCTTCCAATAATTCTTTGATGGGAGCAAGAACTGATTCCTTTGTTTCCCCTACTAGGACTCTCCTGTCAAATGTCACTCTGCAGTACTCAGGAACTACAGATGCCCCAGGATATGGCTCTGATTTGATGTCAGTAAGACATAGAATTCCTTTTCCTAATTCAGGATGTTCAGTTGGTACCAGTTGTTCTATTCTTTCTATTACTTTAGCCATTTTTACCACAGAATTGATTCCCTTTTCAGGATTGGCTGAATGAGCTGGTTTTCCGAAAATTTCAACTACTATTTCTCCTCTGCCTCTCTGACCTATTTTGAGGTTTAACTCAGAAGATTCTCCAATAACCACATAGTCAGGTTTTATATTTTTTGAGATTTCTCTTGCTGCTATCCCCTCAAAAAGTTCCTCGTGTACCACACCGGCCACATAGATTTCACCAGCAAAATCTTTATTTACATCTTCAGCAAAGTATGATGCTGCTGCAATCATAGCAGAAGTTTGCCCCTTCATATCTGAAGTCCCTCTTCCGTAGATCTTTCCTTCTATTATATCTCCACCAAAGGGATCATAATTCCATACAGATTCATCAGTCACAGGTACTGTATCGATGTGTCCGTCAAAAAGAATTGATTTTCCAGGCTTATTACCTTTGATTCTTCCTATGACATTTCCATATTTATCTATCTGTACATCATCAAATCCAAATTCTTCTAACATCGCCTTTTTCGTGGCTTCTGCTACTTTTTCTTCTTTTCCTGATACAGATGGATTTCTTATTAATTCTTGGCATAGTTCTATTAATTTTTCTTCTCTAGTTTGGCTTAACATTTATTTCCTCCTAGGCTTAGAATATTTTGATTATTTAGTGTGAGCACCTTTCCACACTATATCTCTATAAACTTCCGGGTCTGTATCTCCCTCTGTTGAAAATACTAGTACTTTTGAGTTTTCGTCTAACTTCAGATCTTTTTTCATCTGTGCATATTCTGGATTTGTCATTACTTCAAACAGCAGTCCAGTTGTAACTGCCCCAGATTCTCCTGATATTACCTGGTCGTCTCCCTTTAAAGGGTTTCCTAGGATTCTCATTCCGTTAGCGGCAACCCAGTCAGGGCAAGATACAAATGCTGCTGAGTGGTTTTTTAGTACTTCCCATCCGATTGTATTTGGTTCCCCGCAGGCTAAACCTGCCATTATTGTTTGCATATCTCCGCCTACATACTTCATCTCTCCGGCCTTTGCCGATTTATATAGACAGTCTGCAAGATTTGATTCTACTATTATAGTTGTTGGGCATTCATCTCCGTAGATAGATGCAAATACACCCTGAACAGCTCCTGCTAATGAACCTACTCCTGCCTGTAAAAATACATGAGTTGGTTTTTCAATTTCATTAGCCCTTAGTTGCTCAATAGACTCAAGGGCCATAGTTCCATAGCCTTGCATAATCCATGCTGGGATCTCCTCATATCCTTCCCAGGCTGTATCTTGTATTACTACCCCATTATTTTCATTGGCATAATCTGTAGCTATTCTCACTGCTTCGTCATAGTTGACCTCAGTAATACTAGCTTCAGCCCCCTCAGATCTTATATTTTCAAGTCTTGTTAATGACGATCCCTTTGGCATATACACTACTGATTTTTGATTTAGTTTGTTCGCTGTCCAGGCAACTCCCCTACCGTGGTTTCCATCAGTTGCTGTAGCAAATGTTATATCTCCTAGTTCTTCTTTTATTTTGTCTGAGATCAATTCCTTATATCCGAGCTCAGAGATATCTTTCCCAAGTTTTGAAGCTAGGTATTTACCCATTGCAAATGATCCCCCGAGCACCTTAAATGCATTTAATCCAAATCTATAAGATTCATCTTTAACATATACTCCATCTAACCCTATATGTTTAGCAAGTTTATTTAGGTCAGCAAGTGGAGTTACTGTGTACTGATCAAAACTTTCATGAAATTTTTTGGCCTTTCCGACCTCTTCCTTACTCAGAAATTCAATGCATTGCTTATAGTTGGTTCTTTCCATATTATTTGTTGTCCATTTAATATTTTTTTCCACGTTATTTTCCTCCTTTAAACCGATTGCTTTGATATTTTATTTTTTATGCCAATTCATATTATAAAGCTGACTCTTCATTTATTTCAGATGAAACAGTTTCTTCTACTTCATCCTTTGGAAGGACAATGTTTAATAGTATTGCTACCAATGTAGCTACTGCTACCCCTGATCCCTCAAATAACATTTTAAATAAGTGCGGGAAATTCTGTGATGCACCGGGAACCAAGCTGAATCCCACTCCCAATCCGATGGAAACCGCAAATATTGTAGTATTTCTACCTGCCAAAGGTTCCTCTGTGATTTGGTTTATTCCGCTTACCACCATCATACTAAACATTAATACGGCAGCCCCACCTAAAACACTTGCAGGCATTACAGCAATTATTGCTCCAACTTTTGGGAATAATCCGGTTATAAGTAGAAATACTGCTCCTGTTGCTATTGAAAATCTATTTATTATCTTAGTCATAGTAATTAATCCCACATTTTGACCATAAGAAGTGTTTGGCAGTACGTTAAATAGGGCAGCAAAACTACTTCCTAATCCATCTGCTATAACTGCTCCGGAAACTTCTCTATCAGTGGCTTCTCTCCCAAGTCCCCCTGAAACTATACCACAGGTATTTCCAACGGTTTCAACAGTAGAGATAACAAACATTATCAATATCGATAGTATGGCATCGAAATGAAACTCTATCCCGTATTTAAGGGGAATTGGAAATGCAAACCAACTAGCGTTTGCAACAGATGTAAAATTGATTTTACCCATTGGTATAGCTATTAGATATCCGACTATAAGAGCTATAAGTACAGAAGACATGCTCGTTATACCTTTGGTAAAGTGCTTTAAAATCAGTATGATAAGAAGTACGGTAGTACCTAAAAGAAGGTTTGCGGAAGATCCAAAGTCTGGTGCTCCGACTCCACCTGCAAAATATTTCATCCCAGTTGCAACCAATGACAGTCCGATGGAAACAAGTACTATTCCTGTGATCAACGGCGGAAAATATTTTCTTAAATGCTTTAGGAAAAATCCCAATATTACTTGGAATATCCCTCCGATCATTGTTGCTCCCAATACACCAGCTAATCCGTATTTAGAAGCTATGGCCAAACATACAGGCAGAAATCCAAAACTTGTTCCCATTATAATAGGAAGTCTTGCTCCCACAGGACCTATAGGATAGCATTGAATTAAAGATACAACCCCAGATACCAGCATAGCACTTTGAATCAAAAACGCCTTTTGATCAATTGGAAGTTTTAACATACCAGAGATTATTATTATTGGGGTTACATTACCCACAAACATAGCAAGCACATGCTGCAGACCTAAAAGGATGGCCGTATTAAGTGGCGGTTTCCCATCCAGTTGATAGATAAAAGAATTCTTATTATTTTTCATGTACTCCTCCTACTTGATGATAGTGATTTTTACATTAAACCTGTGCAACTAATTTAACTTTTACTATTGCACCCCTAGGAATTTAGATCTTTATGAAAAGAAAATCTATCCAAATACTATCTCCATTCCAAAGAATTAAGTTGTAATAAAAAAGCCGCCCATAATTCATTCGAATTTACCCCTGTCTTACGAGGGGATTTTCCAATAAAAGTAGAGCGACTTGGACATTTTTAAGATAGAAAAGAGGGTTACTCCCTTCCAGTAAAAAGGCCATCATTTACTTTAAATTATAATTTTTTCATTCATCTTGTATAAATCAGATATATGAATTTGTTGATAATAATTTATTATTAGAATAAGTTTAACCCTTTATTTTGATTTTTACAAATATATTATTTCAATATCGATCATTACCCTAGATTTTTTAAGGGTTTGAATTCTAGACTTAAAGATTTTCAAACTGGTGATATTTTTTTCTTAACTTTAATAGTTTATTATTATTTGTGTTAGAAAAGCTTAAAATTAATAAAAAATTATCAAAATTTAAATTTGTATACTTTTGAAAATCAAAAAAAACAGCAGAAAAATTATTTTTCTGCTTTGAATGATTAGTTTAAATCTCCTTAGAACTTTCATAAAGTATATTTTTATTTTCAATGCACTATTCCCTTGAAAATAAATATTCATTTTCTACTAATATCCTTAAAAAATTATCCGTACTATTTAGTTTTTATTTACTATTTTATCTCCATATATAATCTTAACTAAGTTTTTTTAAAAAACTTTCCAACAATCTCAGTGCCACTTGTTTTCTATATTCCTTATCCGATCTTTGGTCGGTGATAGGTACTATTAAACTGGAATATTTATTGATAATTATGGATATTTTTTCTTCATTGAGTTTTTTATATGAAACAATTTCTTGCTCTATATCCTTATCTTTTACTATTGTTGGTGCAACAGCTCCAAAACTAAGTCTTATATCCTTAATTTCATTGTTATTTTCATCAATATCTGCCATTCCCATAAAAGAAAGTTTTGCAAGAGCAATAGAGTTTCTAGTTCCGACTTTTTTAAATAAAATGTTATTAAAATTATTCAAAGGAAGGATTATTTTAGTTAAAATTTCATCACTTTTGATTATATTTCTTCCTGGGGAAGTTATAAAATCATCAATATCTACTAATCTACGAGAATCTTTTTTTTCTAAAACCAAGCTGCTTTCACAGGCATATAATAGTGGAAGTGAATCAGCAACTGGCGAAGAGTTACAGATATTTCCTCCGATGGTTGCGGTATTTCTAATAGCTGGAGATGCCATAGTTGCCATAACATCTTTGATATATTCTGGGACAATATCACTTTCCATTATTTCATCACATGTTGCACAGGCACCAATATATAGAGTATTTTCCTCAATGGAAATTTTTTTTAGTTCAGGAACATTTCCAATAAAAACAGTGGATTTATTAATACACAAATCTCCTGTCCAGGATTTATTCTTTATCATAAGATCGCTGCCACCTGCAAAGAGAAGACAATCTTTTTTAGAGACAATTTCAAGGGCCTCATCTAAAGATTTTGGGATATAATTTTCTACCATATTTCTTTCCCCCTTTCTGCAGCTAGTTCAATGGCTTCAATAATCATATTGTAACCTGTACATCTACAGAGATTTCCAGAGATTCCTTCCTTGATTTGCTCTAGTGTAGGAGTTTTATGTCTTCTGAATAGAGCTTCTGCGGCCATCATCATTCCAGGAATACAGAAACCACATTGTACTGCTCCAGCATCTTCAAAAGATTTTTTCAAGATACTGTATCTTTCTGTTTTTTCAAGCCCTTCGATAGTAACAATCTCTTTTCCATGGATATTTGCTACGGGAACCATGCATGAGTTAACAATTTTATCATCTAGAATAATTGCACATGCGCCGCACTCCCCATCTCCACACCCCTCTTTTGTGGCAAATAGTCCGAACTCTTTTCTCAGTAAATCAAGAGTTCTCATTAGAGGATTAATCTCTATTTCTATCTCTTTATAGTTTAAAGTAAAGTTGATTTTCATTGTCATACACCTCGATTATTTAACTAGTTTGATTAATTCTTCAGGTTTAATGGGAATTTTATTTATCTCCATGTCCAAGGCATTTGATACAGCCAGTGAATATGCAGGAGCAGTTCCTATAAGTGTAAGCTCTCCGAGGCCTTTTGCCCCATAGGGTCCGTGGATATATGGAACATTCATAAGTTCAGATGTAATTTTAGGTACATCTTTTGAAGTAGAAATTATATAATCTGTTATGCTCTTTTGCTGAATTTTACCCTTTTTAACTTCCATAACTTCCAATCCACCATAGCCGAGCCCCTGTATAATTCCACCCTCTATTTGCCCACGCACAACCATTTCGTCAATAGCTTTTCCAATATCGTATATTGCCCAGATGTGGTCAACGTCTACTTGAAATGTAATGGGGTCAACACTTACCTCTACTACATTAACTCCCCATGAGTATGAGTTGTACACGTCACCTATGAAGTTTTTGTCATCCCAGTTAAAGCCTTTAGGCTGTCTATAGTTTGTGATAATTGTCTGTTCTTTATCATCTATCCAGTTAGCTTTTAGTTCTTCACAGGCCTCTTGAACCAGTTTACCTACAACCATTATTGTCCTAGATGCCGCAGTAGGTCCTGAATCCATAGTATAATCTGTGTCAGGGTTATTGTAAGCTATAGACTCAATGGGAAGATCAAGAGTTTTAGCTGCAATTTTTTTCATAGTAGTATGGACACCTTGTCCCATCTCTACATTTGCTAAAAGTAAATTTATTTTTCCTTCACTGGATTTATGAAGTTTTATCTTTGCTTTTATGTGGTCTTGTTCACCACTCCCTGTAAATCCTCCCCCATGGAAGAATATTGACATTCCGATACCTTTTAGCTTTTCAGGATTGGTTTTATTGTACTTTGAAAACTCAGCTTTCTTCTTTCTAAACTTACTTAATTCATCAGTTCTTTCTACCATTTCAGGCAAAATAATAGGATCTCTCATAATACCATTTGTTGACGACCTATCATTTTGTTTCATTAGATTTTTTAGTTTAAAATCTAATGCATCAACTCCCATTTCTTTTGCACATTTTTCCATATGAGTTTCCAGTGCAAAGATTGATTGTGGTGCTCCAAATCCTCTAAATGCTCCGCTAGGAACTGTATTTGTGGCTATGGCCTGTCCTCTTACAAAGACATTTTCTACATTATAAACACCAATTGCTGCAAACATTGATCTTTGCAGAACAATAGCAGATAGAGTAAGATATGCTCCACCCTCGAGCTTTATATCAGCTTCCATACCCATAATTTTGTGATTTTGATCAATGTATGAAGTTAAATGAATAATTGAAGGATGTCTCTTAGGAGTTACTTCTACATCCTCCTCCCTGCTGAAAATAAGTTGTACAGGCTGTTTAGCTTTATAAGCAGCTACAGCTACATGTCCTGCAATTAATGAAGGGTAATCTTCTTTTCCGCCAAAGGCTCCTCCTGTAGTAGTTTGGACAATTCGGACATTTTCAGGATCAAAGCCCATGCATTGCTCAACTGCACCTTTTATATAATAAGGGCACTGCATAGAACCGTGTACTTCAACTTTACCGTTTTTATAAATTCCTACAACTCCTTGAGGTTCTAGATACATCTGCTCTTGATAACCTGTTTTATATTCACCGCTTATAACATATTTTGCTTTAGATTTGACCTCTTCCAAACTATTTTTAGAGTAATGGTAATCAGCAAAGCAGTTATCAACTCCAAATATGGGATTTGAAGTTTTTAATCCATCTTCTATAGTGTAAATTGCTTCTAAATCTTCATATTCTATCTCTATTTGTGATATTAAATCTAGAATTTTATATTTTGACTCACCTATAACTAATGCAATAGGTTCACCAATATAATTTACAACACCATCTGCAAAAAAGGGCTGGTCATTTTCTATTGCTTTCACTTTATTTAATCCAGGAACATCATTTTTATCAACGATAAAATAACCCTTAGGAAGTTTAGGGTATTTAATTGATTTAATTTTTGCCCGCACCCTATCTGAACGGACTGTTTTTGCAAAGAGCATATTTTCAAACTCAATATCCCCTATATATTTTGATTTTCCAAGTAGTTTATCTTCAGCATCAACTCTAATAATTTTTTTGCTTATGTCCATATTTATACCCCCGATTTCTATTGCACAATTTTCTTTATTATTGATCTAATTGTAAACAGAGAAAAAGATTATATTTCTAAGTTGATTCACCTTTGAAAAAGTGTTTAAAGTTAATAAAAATTTAAATATAAGGGACGTATCGATATACGTCCCTACAGTGAAATATATTATAATCTTGACTCTCTATTGTATGGTATTCCTAGATCAGCAGGCTTTACATGTTTTGACTTTGATGAAAATGCCAAGACAACAATTACCAAAACATAAGGAATCATTACAGCCAGCTCATAAGGAAAATCTATACCATAAACCTGTAGAGAACGCTGTAAAGCATGAGCTAAACTAAATAATAATGCACCAAACATAACTCCTTTTGGTTTCCATTTACCGAAATAAACTAATGCAACAGCAATAAATCCTCGACCTGCTGTAATATTGTCTGTGAATATCTGTGTTTGACAAAGGGTAATATATGCTCCTCCTAGTCCGGCCATGATTCCACCGAGAATAACACACTGATATCTAATTGCGTTAACATTTATACCGACAGTATCAGCAGCCCGTGGTTTGGTACCTACAGCCCTTACTTTTAGTCCCCAGGCCGTTTTATTTAGAGCGTACCAGCTAATAGGAACTAATGCAAATCCTATATAAACCATAATATTGTGTTTGAAAAACAGATCTCCAAGAATAGGGAGCTTACTTAAAAAAGGGACATTAAGTGCCTGAACTCCATCTATTGTAGTTATTGCTCCCAAATAAATTCTAAAAAACGTACTTGCTAGTCCCCATCCAAATAGGTGCAGACCGATACCTGCGATTCCTTGGACAACTCGGAGTGTTACCGCAAGGTAAGCGTAGATAGCTCCCATGAGTCCTCCTGCAATCATGGCCATGATAAACCCTAAAAATGAACTTCCTGTTTTTAGCTCAGTAAAGAATGCAAAGAATGCACCTACCATCATTATTCCCTCTACTCCAAGGTTGAAAACTCCTGATTTTTGTCCAAACATCTCTCCTAGTCCGGCAATCATATAAGGTATACACAGCATTATACCTGCCGAAATAATTCCAACAATAAATTCAACGACCATCTATACCTCCTCCGTTTCCAATGTATCTGTCTTGGTATTGTTTTCTATTTTATCTTTCTTTTGAAAGAAAATTTTTTTTAGAATTTTTTCTTTGATTTTCTTATCTGTCAAAAAAATTCTTGTTGATACGATAGCCAATATTATAAGTCCTTGAATTGCAAGAACTATTGCCGATGGAACCTCAACAGCTCTCTGCATCATATCGGCCCCAAGAATTAGAAGTCCAAATAGTGCAGATGCTGGAATTATTCCAAGTGGATGTAGTCCTCCGAATAAAGCGACGACAATTCCACTGAATCCGTAACCTGCTGATAAACCTTCTAATCCTCTATGATGTACTCCCAAGGCTTCAACTGCTCCTGCCATTCCACAGAAACCACCTGAAATCATAATTGCCATTACAAGATAAAGTTTTACATTCATCCCTGCATAATTAGCGGCTTTTGCCTCAGCTCCTACAGCTCTTAATTTATAGCCAAGGGTTGTTTTCCATAGCATTATATAAATTAAAACTGATAAGACTATTGCAATTATAATTCCTGTATGCAACCTTGTGCCTTTAATAAGTTTTCCAAGCCATGCAGTTTTAGTCAAAAGTTCAGTTTGAGCTATACCTGTACCACTTGCTATCTCTTTAGGGTCAATTAACGGACCTCTAATCAAGAAGACATAAATCTGAGCAGCAATATAGTTGAGCATAACGGTACTCAGTATTTCATTTACCTGCAAATAAGCCTTCATATATCCGGCAATCCCTGCCCAAAGAGCTCCTCCGATAAAGCTGGCAATAAATGCAGAGGGGATAAGTACTGATCTAGGTAAGTCTTTGAAAATTAGAGTGAAAGCTATTCCTGCAGCAGCTCCCATCATTATCTGACCTTCTCCACCTATATTCAGGATACCGCTTCGGAATGCCACTGATATTCCTACTCCTACAAACATCAGTGGTGCAGCACGGACAAGCATCTCAGTTATACCGAATTTATTTCCAAGAGGTTTTGTAAACATTACTGCATATGCCTCAAATGGATTTGCACCAGCCATTAAAAATAGAATTCCTCCCAGAAAAAGTGCAATAAATATAGCAGTCACAACTATTCCTAATTTGTAGCATGTATCGATATAGTGTTTATTTTTAATATTTTTATTTTCCATTTTATATTGCCGCCTTTCTAAAAATATAAAACCATTCATTTGGTTTTAAAATATGTAAAAATTAAATTAAAAATTTATCTTTTTACGAAGATACCCCTGCCATTAGTAGTCCAAGTTTTGATTTTGTAACATCTTTTTTGGATAAAACATCTAAGATTTTACCCTCATAAATAACTGCTATTTTGTCACAGATATTTATAAGCTCATCTAACTCTTCTGAGATAACCATAATTGCCATATTTCTGTCTCTGGCTTCAAGAAGCTGATTGTGTACATATTCCGCAGCCCCTATATCAAGTCCTCTTATTGGATAAGCTGCAACTAACATTTTAGGATCTCTTGTTATCTCTCTGGCAAATATTACTTTCTGTATATTCCCTCCTGATAAAGTACCGCATGCAGTATCAATGTCAGGACATTTTATGTTAAATTTTTCTACAAGTCTTTTAGCATTTCCAATAATTCGCTTACGGTTTAAAAAACTAAATTTCGAAAAACTGTCTTTGAAATAATCTTTCATGATTAAATTTTCTTTGATACTAAAACTAGGAATTATTCCCTCGTGATTTCTATCTTCAGGAATATAACCCATATGTTTTTTTATAATTTTCTTTGCTGATAAGTTGGTGATATCCTCATCTTTAAATATTATGTTTCCATTTTTTACTTTTCTAATTCCGTTGATTACTTCAGCAAGCTCTTTTTGACCATTTCCAGAAACACCTGCTATTCCAACTATTTCACCTTCTCTGATAGTTAGAGAAACTCCATTTAGTGCAAAGGTACCTCTGTCTCCTTTTGCCCAAACGTCTTTTAATTCAAGAACAGCCTTTCCAAAGTTTTCTTTTTCTTCACTTACATGAATATGAATATCATGACCTGCCATTTTAGCAGCTAGTTCTTCTTGAGAATGATCGTCTGTTGCACCGTTATAAACCAGCTTACCATTTCTAAGAACAGCTACTTTGTGAGTTACACTTTTAACTTCATTTAGTTTATGACTTATAAATATAATTGAACATCCTTCTTCGGCCATTTTTCTCAACAAAATAAGAAGTTCATCTGTTTCTTGTGGTGTTAGTGCAGCAGTCGGTTCATCTAATATCAGTAGATTGGCACCAAGGCAAAGAGTTTTTACAAGTTCGACTCTTTGTTGTTCGCCGACACTTAGTTGCCAAATAAAAGCATCAGGATTAACAGAAAGATCATATTTATTTGTTATCTCTTTTATTTTTTCTCGGATTTCTTCCAAGTCTAGCTTGATTGTGTTTGTATTTCTGATTCCAAGTGCGATGTTTTCCAAAACGGTAAGGTTCGGAACAAGCATGAAATGCTGATGCACCATACCAATTCCCAGTTTAAATGCAGCTTTTGGAGAATTAATTTTAACTTCTTTATCATTGATTCGAACGACACCTTCATCTTGGTGATAAAGTCCATAGAGGATATTCATAAGAGTAGTTTTTCCTGCACCATTCTCTCCTAATAAAGCTAGAATTTCACCTTGTTTTAATTCGATGCTGACATTATCGCAGGCTAAAACTCCCGGAAATCTTTTGGTTATATTTTTCATTTCTAATTGCTTGATACTTTCTCTCATGTGTTTCCTCCTGTTAATTTAAAATTAATCCCAAAATCCCATATGTGGTTTAACAATTGCCTGTTCTAGTTCAGGTGAGGCTATAGGACCTGTTACTTTGATATTTTTTTGTCCCTTTGCAATAATTTCTCTACAAGGAACATCAAAAGTCGGATTTTTTTCATTACTTCCTGTCAGTTCTAAAAGTTTTTTTTCACTAATCCCATAGACAACATTTCCTATGTTGGCCCAATAAATGGCACCGGTACACATACAGCAAGGCTCTGCCGTTGTATATAACGTAGTTTCCCATAGAAACTCCTTAGAATATTTTTTTCCTGCCAATTTAGCAACTGTAGTTTCAGCATGTCCGGTAATATCTTTTTCAGTTACTTCGATATTTCCCGATTCTATTAAAATATTTCCCTCTTTATCAACAAGAAGTGCCCCAAAGGGGTTATTTCCACTAGCAACTGACTCTTCTGAAATTTCTATACATCTTCTTAAATATTTTTCATGATCCATTTTAGTCTCCCTGATATTATTTTATAGGGGTAGAAAGAGTCTACCCCTATAAATATAAGTTTTATTTTCTTACTTTACTATTGCTTCTACTTTTCTTGAACCAGTTTTAATTTCATCCATTGCAACATTAATTTTTTCAAGTTCTTCACCTGTGAAAATGTCTTTTAATTCATCGTTGAAAGTGAGATCTAACATTTTATTTTCTAGTGTCATATGGAATCCTTCTCCACCTTTAACACCTGCTGCTCTTTTTTCAACAAATTGAGAGATTAAACCTTCGAAAATATATAGCTCACACGCTAATATTGAATTTGGAGCCAAAACAGTTTGATCGATGTTATTTCCAAACCAGTAAATTCCGTCATATTGACTGACAACTTTGATAGCACCAACACTCTGCTGGGAAGTTCCAGTTAAAATATCCGCCCCGGCATTAACATGAGTTCTAGCAATTTCCCCTGCAGCAACTGTATCACCAAAAGAACCGGTATAAGCGATTCTTACGTCAGCTTCAGGGTTAACATATTTAACTCCTTGAATGAAACCACTGTTATATTTAATAGATTCCCCTGCAGCAACTGGTCCGACGATTCCTATGATATTTGTTTTTGTTTTCAATCCCGCAAGCATTCCTAAAAGGAATGACCCTTCATGTGCATCAACATCATAACCAAATACGTTATCAGCTTTAACACCGTAGCCACCATATGCAAAAGAGACTTCAGGGAAATCAGCTGCAACTTCGCTTATTACTGATTCATACTGTGCACCGTGGGCTATGACTATGTCGTAGTCTTCAGATGCATATTCTCTGAGTGCCACACCTGCTTCAATAGGATTTCCTAATCTTTCACTGAATTTTAATTCTACTTTATCTTCTCCAAGTTTTTCTTGGACTGCTTTTGCACCTTCATACATAGCCTGGCTCCAAGCCATATCATCAATAGTACTAGGAAGTATCAGTGCTATTTTGATAGCTTCACTGCTGCTTTCTTCGGCTTTCTTACCACAACCAAAGAAAGTGAATACGCTGACAAACATCAATAACCCCATTATAAATTTTGACAAAAACTTCATCCTTTTCATTTTAAATCCCTCCCTTAAAATTCTTATATATACTACAAACTTTTATATTTAATACGCTTTCTTCTGTTTAATTGAATATTTTATATCTCCTTGTAAACTTACTTGCTAAATCATAATTATAAAAACAAACAAGAATGTTCTATTGTTCAAAACTGTCTGTCACTGTGTAAGTACGAGCCCCTATAAAATATAAGCTTAAATAAAAAAAAGTCGTCTACTCCATTAGAAAATTGACCCTCATTTGATGAAGGAAACTGCTAATAAAAGTAGAGCGACTTGGACATTTTAGGATAAAAAAGAGGGTTGCCCTTTTTCAGTAAAAATACCGTCATTTACTTTAAATTATAAAAATATACATCTGACTAATATAAACCAAATATATAAAATTGCTGATAATAATTTATTATTATAATGATTTTAACTCTTTATTTAAATTATTACAAATATATTATTTAAATATAAACTATTACAGTTTTAATAAAGATGTTGGAATAAAAAGCCTGAAATAATTTTGCTTTGTACAAATGGTTCTTAATAAAAACTTATCAAAATAATTTATAAAAAAAAACAGCGAAAAATAATTATTCGCTGTCAGTTGTTATTTACTCTTATTGCAATTTTTTCAGAAGAGGTATTTATATGATTATTCACTTGTATCTTTAATTTTACTTAGGTATCTATAGATACTAGGCTCTGATATATCTAGAAGTTTGGCTATTTTTTGGACAGTACCCTTAACTAAGAACACTCCCTTTCTGTTAAAATCCTCTATAAGTTTTAATTTTCTATCTAAACTCATTTCAGGATTCTTATCCTTAAACTCATTTATAGTGTTATCTATAATATTTGATGCGATAATTTCGATGCTGTCTAAATCTTTATTTTCACTTTTTCCCATCATATCAAAATTTAACAGTGAATCGACTTTTTCTTTTATTATCTCTAAATCTGAATAATCTGCATTTATTCCAAGTAATCCAATGGTTTTATTGTTTTCATCCTTTATAAAAAAAGTTGAAAATTTAACGGGTTTTCCGGCTTTAGAAAAGCCATCATAGTTAATTATGTAGTCTTGTTCAAAATCTAATTGGTTATTTGAAATTCTGTCACTTATACTGCTTATGGGTCCCCAAAAAGAATCACCTATTTTTCTGGTACTGTTGGCTGAAGCTATAATAGAGCCGTCTAAATTTTCTAAGTCATGAAGAATGATTTCAAAATTTTTACCTAGAACTTTCCCCAAAAACTCTACGATTTGAATATATGGTTTAAGTCTTGTATTCATTATTGTCCCCCTTTTTTCTTTTTATTATCTATAAAAATTAAACATTATAATTAAGCCTAAGATACAAACATCTATATTTTACATTATGAAGAAAATTAAAAGAAATGTCCATAAATTTTAATTTTCTTCATTTTAAAATCCGATTTTTTCAATAGATTTGTATAAAGAATTTGTCTGATTTATCTCAGGATCTCTAAGGTTATAAGTAATGATTAAGAAATTTAAATATTTTTTATTTTATTCTTTTTTTGAGGATGATTTAATTTTAACTACAACAAAAAAAGACTCTCTAGAATATCTATTCTAGAGAGTCTGCATATTGAGTTTCAGGAAATGTACACAGGGTGTTTATCAACTGTTTTTTGTGATTAGGAAAATAGCGATTTACAGTATTGATGGTAAAATAAGTAAGCCTACAGAAGTTACAATTGCCCATACAAACCAGATAAAGGCCATGAATCCCCAAACACTTTTAAGTTTCATTCCAACTAATGATAATGCTGGTATAACGTATAGAGGCTGAATCAGGTTAGTTGCTTCATCCCCTAAGATAAATGCATTTACTATTGTAGGCATATGTGCTCCCACTGATTTACCTGCTTCTACTAAAATCGGACCTTGTATAATCCACTGTCCACCTTGAGATGGTACAAATAGATTTACTACTGATGCTGATAAATATGCAAATAAAGGCATAGTATTAGGTGTAGCAATTGAAATCATTGCATTGGCCACTATAGTAGCTAAGCCTGATACTGCCATAAGACCCATTATACCACTGTAAAATGGAAATTGAATCATTACAGGTGCAGCAGATTTAATTGAATCGGAAAAAGCTCCTGTAAACTTTGTAGGTGTCTTATATAAAAATACATTTAATACTAAGAACATAAATATTACAAAGTTAAAGTTTAAAGAATTTAAGAAACCTTTTGAAAATATAGATGTTGCTATAACAATTAAACCAGCTATTCCCAATAAAAACATGATAAATTTATTGTTATTCATTTTATCTGCCGGAGTCATCTCAGATTCAACGGTTTTTTCTTCAGCTACTGCTGCATCTAAATCTCCCTCAAAGCTAACTACTTCATCAGCTGGTGCCTTAGTTAAAATAACTATCCCTATTGTAACTGCGGCAATTATGAAGAATAATATTGTATTTATAGGGTTATAAGTTGTCATACTCTGTGGCATAACTCCTAGCTGATCAACTAGAAAATGGTCCTTACCGGCTAGTAGTGCGTATGCGGATGCACTAGGACACCATGATTGACCCAATAACATAGTGGAATATCCTGCTGCTATAAGCAGCGGGAAATGTAAACCCTTTACATTTTTAGACAGTTGTCTTGCAAATATTGGTGTAAGGATTAGTGAGAATGACCAGTTTATAACTGATGAAGCCAGTCCAAATATTAAAAGCATAACAATGGCCATATTACGTGTTTTGGCAATCTTGGATATTTTTTCCAGTCCAGCACTGATTTGTGGAGATTTGGCCGCCGCCCCACAGACTATAACCATTAAAGACATTTGAAAAGCAAAGCCGTTCATGGCCCATATCTTTCCATACCAACCATTTATCAAATCAATTGGAGAACTTCCTGCTACCATACCAAAAACAAAGATTACAAGTGTCAATATTACACAAAACACAAATGAATCAGGTATTACTTTATCTGCTGCAAATTGAAATTTTTTGGAAAATCTCCAGAGAAATGAACCCTTATCACTGCTTAGCGATATTTCTTGAGTGTTATTAGACATTTTATCCCCCCTTATATCATTCTTTAAAATTTTTACGATGACCCAATTCCCAATTTACCATCATGAATTTATTCAAGTTACATATTTTTTAGGGATCTTCTTAAATATAATCTTTAGAGACTTTTAGTTGCTTTAATAATTTTATGGTGTAAGCTTCTTTAGCTGTCTTGGCTGCCTCAGTACCTTCGTATTTATAAAAACCTTCTCCAGATTTAAGTCCAAGCTTTCCTTCTTCCACCTTCTTTTCTAGCAATGGATTAGCCTTTTGTGTATTATCCATTACGGCTAGGAGGTTGTCCCCTACTATTTTCCAGATATCAAGTCCTCCGAAATCTGCTATCTCCAACTGCCCAGTACTGCAGTATCTAAATGCAGGACCAAATTTTAATGCTCTGTCTATATCGGCAGGCTCTGCTACTTCCATCTCTATTAGTGAAAATACCTCTCTTGCCACTGCCTGCTGTATTCTGTTGGCAACTAAACCATCGACTTCTTTGAGTACCTTGACTATCTGTTTGCCTATTGATTTGTAAAGTTTTTCCACTTTATCATAGGTCTCTTGTGAGGTGTCGCCAAAGAATGTGAGCTCGGCAATGGGCATGATATGTGGAGGGTTGTACCAGTGATTTATTATGCAGTTTTTCTTTCTCTTTTCTGATGCCTCAGAGACCATATCTGAAAGTTTAAGACTAGAAGTGTTTGAAGCAAATATGGCTTCAGCAGGAGCTAATTTATCAAGTTTCTTGAAAAGTTCCTTTTTTATATCCAGTCTTTCTAAAACAGACTCTATGATATAGTCTGCCTCTTTTGCTGCCGATTCTAGGTCTTCACATAGAGTTATTCTGCCGATTATTTCATCTATTTCATCTGATTTTATTACTTTTTCGCTGGCAAGAATCAAAAGCTCTTCTCTGATTGCTGCTATGGCCTTCGTAAGTGCTTCTGCAGACAAATCAAATAAATTTACGTTATATCCATGAATGGCAAAGGCTTCAGCTATACCATGTCCCATAGTACCTGCCCCAACTACAGTTATATTTTTCATTATGCCTCCTTCTTTAGACCCAGTATCTCTCTGGCCTCATCAGGTGTAGCTACTTTATTTCCAAATTCTTCTACTATTCTGGCTGCTCTTTCTACAAGTTGTCTGTTAGATTTTGCCAGCTCGTTTTTTGAATACATAACATTGTCTTCTAATCCTACTCTAACGTGGCCACCCATAGCAAGAGAAGTCAATAATATAGGAAGATGACCTTTACCTATACCTAATGCCGACCATGTAGACCCTTCAGGTATTAGGCTTTTTAGGTAGACTAAGTTTTCTACAGTAGCAGTACTTCCTCCTGCTGCTCCTAATACAAATTGATAGTGGATGGGAGCTTTTAAAATTCCTTTTTTAAGATAATATAATGAGTTGTATACCATACCGGCATCAAATATTTCTATTTCAGGCTTTACATTACACTCCTGCATAGTAGTTCCCAATTCCTCTAAAAATTGAGGAGAGTTGATAAATAATCCTGAATGACCCCAGTTCATACTACCACAGTCATAAGATGCCATGTCAGGTCTTAGTTCTTTAAGGTGTGCCTGTCTTGTTTCATCTGTGGCATTTAGGTCTCCAGATGTAGTCATGTTTATTATTATGTCGCATTTTTCTTTTATGAGTGCTGCAGTTTCTTTAAATTTTTCTTTGTCCATTGTTCCTTTACCCTCTTCATCACGCATATGTAAATGAGCTACTGCTGCACCTGCTTTATAGCAATCATATACATCGTTTGCTATCTCCTGTGGAGTTAAGGGAACATTTGGATTATCTTTTTTTGTTGGCCATGCTCCAGTTGTTGCTACGGTAATAATAGTTTTCATTTAAATAACCTCCTGTGTATCTTTTGTGGTTTTAATGTTCTTTTTATTTACATGTGATTAAAAATCATTACGTAAATCTATTTCTATTTAATTATTACAACGAAATTTTCGATATGTCAATAAAAATTGCATCGTTTTTTTCGATGGGTTGGATAATTTTTTAAAAAAGATAGTGATAACTAGGAATTCTGAGTGATTAAAAAAAGAATTAATAAATAACTAAATTTGTAATTTGAAAAAATCTTATAAATTTACTACTTTAATCTGAATGGAAACAGTAAATTATGTTAAATAAAAAAAAGACTATCAATTTTTTCGATAGTCTTTTTTCTGGATAAATTATTTTTTATATCTTCTCTTAATAAGTTTTGGTTTAATCTTTTATTTGGTGGTGTGTCATGTCAAACGCACCAATTCACTTTTTCCCATGGCGAATATGGGTTACAAAGATATACTTTTAAGCCTAATTCCTTTTTAATTTCTGTGAAGGTGAATTTTTTATTTCTCATAATTATTTCTAGATTCAATGTTTTCTTCTCTCATTGAAGTCATGATTATTTTAGAGAATATCTTTGTTGCTTTGGAGACATAGCCTGACGCTGGATAAGCCAAAGCCAAAGAACGATAAAGTCCTTCTGGACCGATTGAATAATACTCTAAGTCCTTATTTTTATAGGTATACAGTTCGGGCATAAGTGTTGTTCCAACACCGACCTTGACTAGGCTTAAGACGGTATTAAAACTGTTTTTAGTATTGCTTATTCTTAAGTTTTCTCTATATTCTTTTTTAACCTTGTCAAAAAATTCACTCATTATTAGACTTGAAACATTAAAGGTCAAAAATGGCAAATCTTTTACTTCATCTAGATCGATCCAAGGTTTTCCGGTTTTTCCGGCAGTTTTAGCTATTTTATTTAACCCGAATGATTTATGGGCACACAGCAGAACCTCTTCTTTGAATATCAGGTCATATTTTAATTTACTGTTTGCCAAAGGCAAACTTACCAGGGCGACGTCTACTTTTTCATGTAATAAAAGAGATTCCTGGTATGCTATATCAGCCTCTATAATCTCCACATCTATATTTTCATATTTTTCTTTAAACTTTGGAAGCACCTGAGGTAATAAATAAGGGGCCTTAGGTGAGGAAATTGAAAATATTACCTTACCTCTTTTAAGGTTAGATACATCGGCTATTTCGTTTGAAAGTTTTTTCTTTATGTTTAAAATAGAATCAGCTGCCTTTAAGTATAGTTCCCCCTCATAGGTTGGTCTGAGTCCACCATTGGACCGAATAAATATTTCGTATCCTATTTGCTTTTCGTAATTTTTTAAAAAATGGCTGAGAGAGGACTGGGCCATAGAAAGTTTTTTAGCGGCTTTTGAGATACTTCCGCATTCATTTATCTCGGTGACGTAATTGAGTTCTTTGAGTTCCATTCGATCCCTCCAAAAAAATTATTGTATTTGATGATGTATATCTTTCAACAATAAGCGATATTTATCAACATCATACACTTAAATTTAATATATAACAATGATCAATTTAAAGATTGATTGTAATTCTTTAAAATTCTAAATAGTTATAAACTGTCTTATCAGAACAAAAGGATAAGTTAGATAACAGCAAATATTAAGGTAAGAACTGAATTCAGAGTAAAGTTAATTGACGATAAAGTTTTTTTAAAATTTTTTTATTTTTTTGAAGTTGTTTCTATATCTTATAAGAGTAAAATTGTAAATTTTAGGAGTGGTTTTGTGTTGGTAAAAATAGGAAAATTTGTTCAGAAATTTCATAAGATAATTTTGTCTGTTTCTTTAGCAGTCACTTTTATTATGCTGTTTTTTATGAGCCAACTTCAGATGAATATGCAGTTTACAGATCTTCTTCCAAAGACCGAAAAAACTGTCATATCATATAAAAATGCCATGAAGAACTTTGATACGTTAGATTCTATAGTTGTAGCAGTAAAAGGCCGAGAGGAAGATATAAAAAACTTTTTAGAAAAAGGTGCCAGAGATATAGAAAAGATAGATGGAGTCAAAACAGTAAGCTATGAAAATCAGGTAAATTTTATGGAAAAAAACATTTTTCTTCTGATGAAAGAGAAAGATTTGAAAAATAGAGAAGATGCTCTGACTGCAGCTAATCTCAAAGATTTTTTTTACGGAGTAAATGAGGGGTTTGAAAAGGAATATATTCAGGAATCTCAAAGTGGGAAAATAGATAAAGACAGGATAAAAATCTTAAATTTTCTGAATTTTTTAGAAGAGATAATTTTAAAAATAAAGAAAAACAAAATAAGTCCGGAAGATGGAAAAAGATTTGTGAGAGGTGAAAGATATATTGTATCTCCAGATAAAAGTATGGGTTTACTGGTGGTGAAGTCCGCAGTGAGTATAGATGATTTTGAAAATGTCATAAAAACTGTGAATTCCCTGGAAGAATATTTTCAGAAAGAGTCTAAAAAATACAATGTAGAAATTGAAATGACAGGTCTTCAGGTGCTATCAAGAGATGAAATGGTGATATCACAGAGAGACATGGAAATTTCTAGTCTTTTATCTTTGATGCTGGTTCTTGGAATATTTATTTTTAGCTTTAAAATAATAAGATATTCTCTGCTGGCTCTTGTACCTCTTATCACTGGAATCATCTGGACAATGGGGCTGACTTATCTCATCATAGGAACACTCAATATGATGACTGCCATGATGGGAGCCATATTGATAGGCTTGGGAATAGATTATTCTATACATATAATATCGGTATTTCTACAAGAGAGAAACAAAGGAATGAATATAGAAAATTCTGTATCTGCCATTTATTCTAAGGTGATGAGAGGAGTGACCACAGGAGCAGGAACCACAGCTGTAGGTTTTTTTATGTTTGTGTTTAGTGATTTTCCAGGGTTTCGAGAGTTTGGACTGGTTCTGGGACTGGGGATAATATGCACGCTGATATCGTCGGTTTTTTTACTTCCATCTTTACTCATAATTTTTGGCAGAAAAACAGGTATAAAAAAACCTAAGAACAGCCAGTTACTAGAAAAAAGTCAATACTTTCTCATAGGTAGAAAAAAAAGTTCTTTCATCATAATTATTCTTATACTAATAGTAATAGGATCAAAGGCAGGCAAGGTGGAATTTGAAAATGATATGTTGAAAATAGAACCTAAAAATCTTCAGAGTGTGGCCTTGAACAGGGAAATTATAGATAAATTTGATTTTAGTTCTGACAGCACTATCATTGTGTCTGAAAATTTAGAAAAAGCACAAAAGATTTATGACAAGGCAGACAAACTGAAAAGTATAGGAGTGATATCTTCAGTTGTATCGTATCTTCCATCTGAAGAAAAGCAGATAAAAAGAATAGAAGCCGGAAAGAAAATAAAAGAAAAAACCGGCATAGTTCCAGAAAATGAAATCTATGCAGAAGAACTGACAGAAGAGCTTGTGAGACTTGAAAATAACCTTATAGAGTTAGGGGACTTGTCTTATATCGGAGGAGAGGAAGATATAAGACAAAAGTGTGACAAAATATTAGAGGAGGGGATTATAAGTGAACTAGCTGAAAACATGGATATCTACAAGAAAAACCTTGAAGAATCTCAGAAAATATTTATAGGGGAGTTGCAGAGTATAATAAGAAAAAGTAATACTGAAAAAATAATAAATCTGAAAGATCTTCCAGATAAAATAAAAGATGAGTTTGTAGGAAAAAACAAAACATATATAAGCACCTTTTATCCAAAGGAAGACATATGGAAATCTGATTTTCAGAAAATATACATGAAGGAGATAGATACCTTAGGTGAAAATACAACTGGGAGTGTCAAAATATTTCTCAAGGTAATAGAGATATCTGCAACAGAGGGAAGAAAAATTCTTATTCTGACTTTGGCAGCCATATATTTTGTGTTGGTAGCAGACTTTAGAAGTCTGAAATATGCCACTGCTGCCATTCTTCCAATGACTTTTTCGGTGTTTGGAACTCTAGGGATAATGGGTTGGACAGGATTTAAATTTGACATGGTCAACATAATAGGGATACCGCTGATAATAGGTATAGGGGTGGACGACGGAGTTCATATTATACACAGATACCTTGTGGATAAAAATTTATTTGTGGCACTAAAAAGCACTGGAAAGTCTGTAACTTTAACAACAATTACAACAGTAGCAGCTTTCGGGACTTTGATGTTAGCAAGGTATAGGGGCTTTGTTCATTTTGGGATACTTCTAACTATAGGGGTTCTGTTTGCTTATCTTCTAACTATGAGCTTACTTGTGAGTCTTATCTCCATATTAGACCGAATAGAAAAAAAATCGGAAGGTGATAAATTATGAAAAAAATATCGGTGATTTTTTTTATGCTGATTAATATATGTGCTTTTTCGAAAGATGCCTCGGAGATACTAAAAAAAATGGAGGATGCTCAAAACTATACAACTTCAAAGGGTGAGTATCTTATGGTTATAGAAAATAAGGGTAAAAAAATAACATTGGGATTTGAAGGCTATCATAAAAAATCTCAGGAAGACCTCCAGCTCATGAGATTTACTTTTCCACCTAGAATAGAAGATACTGCAATTCTTATAAAAGATGAAAATATATGGTACTACAACAAGAGAAGCAACAGGGTGAGGCTCTTATCAAAAAACGCAAAAAAAGGAAGTATGATGGGATCTAGTTTTAGCTATGACGACCTCAACATAGATTATGTGGATGATTTTACAGGGGAAATAATAGAAGAAACAGAGAATTATTATATGCTGAAAGTCTATCCTGTGGATAAGGATAGAAGTTATAAATATATATTGGCAAAAGTGAGAAAAGATAATTATATAGAGGAAAGTCTAGAGTATTATGACGATAATGAAATAAAATATAAGTTTATGACCACTCAGGATGTGAAGCTGGTAAAAAAAAGATGGGTTCCTTTGAAATTGACTATGACAGATCTCATAAGTGGTAAGGTGACTTATATAGAAACAGAGGAAAAAAGCCTGGATTTTGATTTTTTTATTGAGGACTCCAAATTTTCCGAGAAAAACTTAAAAAAATAAGAGGTGATAAAAATGAAGGTATTTGGATTTGTCCTTATTTTTTTAAGTATCACATATACTGTGTTTTCTATGGAATTGGTTACAGAATTAAAATATCAGGGATTTGATACTGAAAAAATAGATTTTGATGATGAGGCACTAGGCAGGGTGACACTAAAGGACAATTCCAATGAAAATTATTCGTTTTTTATTGAGTATGTATTTGGAGACGGAACAGACAGGGTGGACGCCGGTCAGATTAAAATTATGAAAAATAATATGGATTTTGAAATAGGACGCAACAGAATAGGCTGGGGCTCTGGTTACAATCTAAATCCAACAGATATATTTAATGATATCCCAGTGGGAAGTGCCTATGATCCTACTTATGTAAAAAACGGAAGAGACAGCATTATAGGCACCTATTACACAGAAAACAGTTCTATCCAGGGGATATATGCCATAAAAGATGATTCTGAGAAAGATGAGGATTACGGAATAAAGTATAAAACCAGCTTCTCAGAATATGATTTAGACGCAGTTTATATACACAAGGGGAATAGAAGTGCAGTTTGGGGAGAAGAGGAGAAAGATGATATTATAGGGGGAGATATTAGTACTAGCATACCTGACTTAAATTATGGTGTTTGGATAGAGGCGGCCTATTATTTGGATAAAAGGGATCTAGTTTATATAATAGGAATTGATAATTATTTTGGTGAGAAATACCGAGTGATGTTTGAATATCTTTATTACGGTCTTGGTGAAGACAAGAAAGGAAATTATAATGTCAGCAGGATATTGGCAGGATTCCCTGAAGGAAAAAGCTACCTTATGCCGTCTATTACCTATGAATATTCAGAAAAAATATCTGTGACAGGATACTGCTATATAAATACCGAGGATTCTAGTTATCTTCTAGGTACTACAATAAGCTACCTCTATACTGACCATATAGATATAAATCTCATGCCTTTTTATGCAGATGGGAAAACTGGAAGTGAGTACGGTGTCCTTGGAGAGAGTTTCGGGAATATAGGGGTTAGTTTTGTAATGAGAGTGGTATTTTAAGTCAGAATTTTTTGAACAAATTACTGAATTTATAAGAATATTAGAGTCAAAGGATTTTGTCACGAATGAAAACCTATAAAATTCAAAAAAATTAACACGAATAAGGATAAAACCTTTTGACCACAGAGGGCACAGAGAAAAAGAGAGAGTTTCACAGAGTGAAAATAAAAATATTTTAATTTTTAAACTACTTTCCCCTTTAAAAAATGCCGTTAAGAAATCATCTTGTGAAATCCACTTTCATTGAAATAAGGAGGTTTACCGACTATATTTCAATAGAAAGTTAGTTCAGAAGTGATTTGACTTAGAAAATAATGAGTGGAACGAATATATTTTCTAGTTCTTGTAAAATTTATTTTTACAAGTTTCATTAGTTTTAATTGGGGTGCCTTTTCTTTGGTTACTTTCTTTGGGCAAGCAAAGAAAGTAACACAGGTTTTTGGAGAAATTCAATACTTTAAATTTACTTATTTCAAATATCAGCTTTAATAATTTATTTTCTCTTCTAAAAGTTTGGAGTTTTTAAAACTTAATGAAAGAGAGGTTTAATTGAAAAAAATATATAAAAGTGATAAAATAGAGTGTGAAATTTATAAAATATTTTATGGAAAAGTGGTTAATAACTTATGGATAAAATAAAAAAAGGCAAGGTAAGCATATATCTTCAAGATGATAAATATAGAGGACTTGCAGAAGTGATTCTCCAGGGAGACTACAAGGTGATCAAAGTCTTGAAAAATGATCAGAGGAGCAGGGTAAAGCTTATAGAGTATGAGCAGGAAAAACTTGTTCTTAAAATCCCCCTTGAGAAAAACAGAAGACGATGGCAACGGTTTTTATCTGCATTTCGTGGAAGTTCGTCTAAAAGAGAGTATGAAAATTGTTTGAAAATTCTGTCTGAGGGATTTTTGGGTGCAAAACCTGTTTTAGTAATAGATAAAAAAATAGGGCCTTTTGTCAAAGAGTCGTGTTTTGTATCAAATTTTATAGAGGGACAGGAAGGAAATTTTCAGCATCTGAAAGAGATAGGAGAAGAGCTTAATAAAATCCATAATGCAGGCTACCTTCACGGAGATTCACAACTTGTGAATTTTATGGTTTCTAATGAAGAAATATACCTAATAGACTGTAAGCTTCAAAAGAATATATTTGGAAAGTTCGGGAGCAGGTATGAATTTATATATTTAGAGGAGAGCTGTCCTAAAAAAATAGATATATACAGAAAAGATGATCTATACTATAGAGGAGCGAAACTTTTAAATAGCTATCTTCACTGGTGGGGAAGAACCAGAAAAAAATTAAAAGGCAAAGAATTGACAAAATGAGCAAAAGAGGAGAAAACGTTGAGGGTATTGGTAATAAGACTCAGTTCTATAGGGGATATAATCCTTACCACTCCTGTATTAAAGGAGTTTAAGAAAAAATATCCAGACGCAGTGGTTGATTTTATGGTACTGGATAAATTTAAAGATTCTATAGAAGGGTGTCCCTATGTGGACAACCTTATTATTTTTAACAAAAAAGAGCACAGAGGGATAAAAGGGCTTAAGAAATTTTCTGACAGCATAAAGGATAATGGGTATGATTATGTATTTGATCTCCATTCTAAACTGAGGTCTGTTGCTATCTCTATTTTTATAGGGACTAAAACCTTGAGATACAGGAAAAGAGCTCTCTGGAAGACCCTTCTTGTAAAGGCGAGGTTAATAAAATACAGTGCAGACGATACCATTGTAAAAAATTATTTTGGAGCATTGAAAAAGCTGGGGGTAGAATATAAGGGAGAAGATTTAAATTTCACCTTTTCTGAAAAAGATATAAAAGCAGTTTCAGAATATAAAGATTTTGTGGTTTTTGCTCCTGGTGCATCTAAAAATACAAAAAAATGGACTACAGAGGGCTTTGGAAATCTAGCAAGACTGCTGAGGGAAAAATATGGTAAAAAAATAGCACTTATCGGTGGAGCTGGTGACAAAGAAATATGTGAAGAGATAAATTCTATAAGTCATGAAAGCTGTGTTAATCTGGCTGGAAAGCTTTCTTTAAAAGAAAGTGGTGCCCTTTTGTCAGAGTCTGATTTTCTTGTTACAAATGATTCAGGGCCATTTCATATCTCGAGAGGGGTAAAGAAAAAAGCCTTTGTAATCTTTGGGCCTACTGATCCAAAGATGTTTGAGTATGATCAGTACGGGGTACTGGTATACAGAGATGAACCTTGTTCTCCATGCAGCTTACACGGTGATAAAATCTGTCCAAAGAAACACTTTAACTGCATGAAAAATCTAAAAGCTGAAGATGTATTGAAAATAATAGAAAAAAATATGGGATGGTGCTAACCGTCCATTTTTTTTTAAAACTTTGTTTCCAATGATTATTTGATTATACAAAATCTGATTAAAAAGGAAAATTAACTTTGAAGAATATAAATACTTTGTGAGAAAATTTAATTTTTTTAAATATTAATATCTGGAATTATTTATTTTTGAAAAAACTTAAAAAAGGACGAAAAAAGAAAAATAACGAATCAAATGCTTAAATTCAATGTGAAAGACAAAGTTAATTTCATGTAATTAGCTATAGTTGGATTTAGAAGGGAGTAGCTTATCTGCTATAATCTGATTAAGATGTAAAAAGTATAGGAAAATAAATATTGAATCAAAAGAGGGGGATAGAATGGCGAAGGCAAAAAAAGAGATAGCTGACAAAGATAAGGCACTAGAAGTTGCGATGAAACAGATTCAAAAGGATTTTGGAGAAGGCTCAATAATGAAACTCGGGGCCAATACTCACATGAACGTAGAGACAATATCAACAGGAAGTATAGGTATAGATATGGCTCTTGGACTAGGTGGCGTACCTAGAGGAAGAGTGGTTGAGATATACGGTGCAGAGAGCTGCGGAAAGACAACTGTAGCACTTCATATAGTAGCAGAAGCACAAAAAAAAGGTGGTATAGCAGCATTTATAGATGCAGAACATGCTTTGGATCCGGCTTATGCAAGGGCTCTAGGAGTAGACGTAGATGAGCTACTTATATCACAGCCTGACAACGGAGAACAGGCTTTGGAAATCGGGGATATGCTAGTAAGATCCGGAGCTGTAGACGTAATAGTAGTAGACTCTGTGGCTGCCCTTGTACCAAAATCAGAGATAGAGGGAGAGATGGGAGATCAGCAGATGGGTCTTCAGGCCAGACTTATGTCTAAGGCTTTGAGAAAACTTACAGGAAGTCTAAATAAATCAAAGACAACAATGATATTCATAAACCAAATAAGAGAAAAAATCGGAGGATTCGGATTTGGACCTCAGACAACAACTACAGGTGGAAGAGCACTTAAATTTTACTCATCTGTAAGAATGGAGATAAAAAGAATAGGTAGTGTGAAGCAGGGGGATAATGTAATAGGAAATGAGACCTCAATCAAGATAACAAAGAATAAGATAGCTCCTCCTTTTAAAGAGGCTAAATTTCAGATCATGTATGGAAAGGGTATCTCAAGAGCCGGAGAGATATTGGATATGGCTATAGACAATGATATAGTTTCAAAATCAGGAGCATGGTTTAGTTATGGTGATATAAGGCTAGGACAGGGTAAAGAAAATGTAAAATTGAGACTGGAAGAGGAAAAAGATCTTCTAGGACAGATAGAGAGTGATTTAAACAAAATTCTTTTTCCCGAGGCTGAAGTAAGTGAAAAGGCAGAAAATGAAGATACTGAATCTAAAGAGAAATAAATTATATTTAGAGGACAATGAAATAATAGATGTAAGTCCTGATATAATTTATGAGATGAAGCTCTCTGGAAAAGAAGAACTGAGTATAGAGGAATATAAAAGGGTAGTCTATCTGGCTGCCCTTTCAAAGTCCTACTATTTATTATCTAGAAGAGATCATACTTCTAAGGAGTTAGAGAAAAAACTCCGAATGAAATTCCGGGAAAAAGAGATAATAAAAATAGTAATTTCGGTGATAGAGGAAAAAGGTTATATAGACGACTATTCCTATGCAAAATCCTTTATTGAAAAAAGCAAAGAAGGAAGAAAAAAAATAGAATATGATTTAAGGTTAAGGGGAATAAATTCTGAAATTATAAGAGAAGCATTTGAAGAAGAGGGTAACAAAGAGGTTCCTAAGATAAAAAGGCTTTTGCATAAAATAAGTGGAAAGCCCTATGATAAGAAAATAAACTACCTTTTGAGAAAGGGCTTTGATTATGAAAATATAAAAAGAGCTCTAAACAATGAGGATGAAGAATAACTTTATAAAAATAGTATTTTGTGATAATATTACAAGAGTAATATTTTAATCGGGAGTGGTTTTATGTTGGGGTTGGTACTTGCTCTTGTGTCGGGGCTTAGTTTTTTCATTTATATGACACTATTTTATCTTCCTATAATAGTGTTTTCAGGGGAAGAAAAATCAGCGCGGCTTGCAAGGAGAGAATTTAAAAAGTTTGGAACCTGGGTTCTGGGATCTATAGGGGCTAAACTTGAGGTTATATACGAAGATAAAGAAGCAATAGAAAATCTCAAAGCAGATGACGGAATAGTGGTGGTAGGAAACCATCAGAGTAACATGGATATTCCGGTACTGTTAGCAGGATTTCCTTTTGTTGTAGGATATGTAGCCAAAAAAGAAATGGAGAAATGGCCTTTCTTCGGAGTATGGATGAAAAAATCTCACTGTGTATTTCTAGACAGAAGTAATCCGAGAGAGGGAATAAAAAGTATAAAAAAGGCTGTAGAGATTATAAAAGCCGGTTATCCAATAGCCATTTTCCCTGAGGGAGAAAGATCTCAAACTGGAGAAATAGGGGAATTTAAAAAAGGCAGCTTTAGGCTGGCAACCGAGACAAAAGGAATAATAGTGCCTGTGACAATAAAGGGTACATATGAGATTCAAAAAAGAGGCAGTGTAAAAACAAAAATGGGTAAAAATGTAAAACTTATAATTTCAAAACCTATATATGTAAAGGATATGGAGACTGCTGAGATAAAGAAGCTAGACAAAATAGTAAGGGATATAGTTGTGGAGAACTTTGAGAAATTTTAGTTCTCCTTTTTTTATGCCAAGGTTACATAAGTTACCGAAAAATAAAAAATAGTGTATTAATATGTTCTTGAAAACAAAAGAACATACCGTAAAAACACAAGTTTTGATATTCTTTAGTAATTTGATAAAAAAACTTGAAAAATTTTTCACTGTATGTTATCCTCCAATAAAGTGTAACAATTACAAAAAAATAAGAATTTCAAACAGGAATAAGAAGTATAGGTTAACAAAATAAGTATTTTTCATTAATTATAATTTTATTTTTTACACAAAAAAACACTATTAAGATAATAAAATAATGAACAATTAGATGGGGTGTTTTTAAATAGTACACTGTAATAATGTTTGACATAGTTTAATACTTGTGATATACTTATTCCGATCATTCCAAAAATGTTAATAATTTCTCTAAAGTGTAAAATTTCACTTCACTTTAAGGAGGAAGCGTAAAGTGTCGTTAAATATCGTTAAAAAATGTAATTATAACTATATAAAAATCTAGGAGGAACTCAATATGTTTGAACAATGGCAAGGGTTTAAAGGAGATCTCTGGAAAAAAGAGATCAACGTAAGGGATTTTATCCAAAACAACTATACTCCATACACTGGGGACGAGAGCTTCTTAGTTGAGCCAACTGATGCTACTAAAAAACTATGGAACAAGCTTTCAGAGATGTTTAAGGTAGAGCAGGAAAAAGGTGTCTATGATGCTGAGACGAAAGTTCCTTCTGCATTAGATGCATACGGACCTGGGTATATTGACAAAGATCTTGAAAAGATCGTAGGAGTGCAGACTGATGCCCCTCTAAAAAGAGGAATATTTCCTAAAGGTGGAGTAAGATTAGTAGAGCAGGCTCTTGACGCATACGGGTATGAGCTTGATGCCTTTACAAAAGAGATCTTTACTAAATACAGAAAGCACCATAACCAAGGTGTATTTGATGTATACACTCCTGAAATCAAAGCAGCTAGAAGTAACGGTCTAGTAACTGGACTTCCTGATGCTTACGGAAGAGGAAGAATCATCGGAGATTACAGAAGAATAGCTATTTACGGGTTAGATAAACTTATTGAAGATAAGAAATCTCAACTTGATCTTCTAGATGTAGATACAATGACAGACGATATCATAAGAAGAAGAGAAGAAGTTTCCGAGCAAGTAAGAGCTCTTCAAGCATTTGGAAAAATGTGTGCATCTTATGGGTTTGACATATCAAAGCCAGCTGAAACAGCTCAAGAAGCTATACAGTTTGTATACTTCGCATACCTTGGGGCAGTAAAGGACCAGGATGGAGCAGCAATGTCACTGGGAAGAACAGCAACATTCTTGGATATATACATCAACAGAGACTTAGAAAACGGAAAAATAACTGAAGAAGAAGCTCAAGAGTTTATAGATCAGTTCATCATGAAGCTTAGAATCGTAAGATTCTTGAGACCGCCTGCATACAATGAGTTATTCTCAGGAGATCCAGTGTGGACTACTGAGGTTCTTGGAGGAGAAGGTACAGACGGAAGAACTCTAGTAAGTAAAACTTCATTCAGATACCTAAATACACTATACAACCTAGGACCAGCACCTGAGCCAAACTTAACAGTACTTTGGTCTAGAAAATCTCCAGAAAACTGGAAAAAATTCTGTGCAAAAGTATCTATTGATACATCAGCACTTCAATATGAAAATGACGACCTTATGAGACCTCAATTCGGAGACGACTATGCTATCGCTTGTTGTGTATCTCCTATGAAAGTCGGAAAAGGGATGCAGTTCTTCGGAGCGAGAGTAAATCTTCCTAAAGCACTTCTTTACGCTATAAATGGCGGTAAAGATGAGAAATCAGGAAAGCAGGTTGCACCTCACCTTGCACCTATAACTTCTGAATACCTTGACTTTGACGTAGTAATGGAAAGATATGAAGAGGTACTTAAGTGGCTTGCAGGAGTATATGTAAGAGCTCTAAACATCATCCACTACATGCACGATAAATATGCTTATGAAACATTTGAAATGGCTCTACATGACCTTGAGATCGAAAGAACTCAGGCTCACGGGATAGCAGGAGTTTCAATTGTGGCAGACTCACTTGCAGCTATCAAAAATGCAAAAGTAAAAGTAATAAGAGATGAGGCTGGAATGGCAGTAGACTTCGAAATCGAAGGAGACTACGAGGCATTTGGAAACAACCATGACGAAACTGACCAATTTGCTGTTTCAATTACTAAAAAATTCATGGACATGATAAGAACTCATCAAATGTATAGAGGAGCTAGACCTACTCAGTCTATCCTAACTATAACTTCAAACGTTGTATATGGTAAGAAAACAGGAGCGACTCCTTGCGGAAGAAAATCTGGAGCACCATTTGCACCAGGAGCAAACCCAATGAACGGAAGAGATAAAAAAGGAGCTATAGCAGCCCTTACTTCAGTAGCCAAGCTTCCGTTTGAGCATGCAAATGATGGAATCTCTTATACATTTGCAATCACACCTGCAACTCTTGGAAAAGAAAAAGAGGACAGATGCAACAACCTTGTGAACTTAATGGATGGATACTTTGAACCAGCTGGTGGACATCACCTAAATGTAAACGTATTTGACAAGGCACTTCTAGAAGATGCAATGGCACATCCTGAGAAATATCCACAACTTACAATCAGAGTTTCTGGTTATGCAGTTAACTTCACAAAACTTAACAAAGAGCAGCAGCTTGACGTTATATCTAGAACAATCAATGAAAGAATTTAATTTGTAACTGTAAAGAATAAGGGGAATCCTAGGGATTTCCCTTATTCAACTTATTTAATAATTTTTAATAGGAAGATTTTTGGCAAAATCTCCGTATTAAGAATTATAAAATTATTTATAAGGATGGAGATGAAAAATGGGTAAAGTATTGGGAAAGTTACACTCATACGAAAGCTGTGGAACAGTAGACGGACCGGGTCTGAGATATGTAGTTTTTACACAGGGATGTCCTTTGAGATGCAAATACTGCCATAACCCGGATACTTGGCATATGCCAGATGCCAGCTATGAAGAGGATGCCAACTATATAGTAAAAGAGATATCTAGATACAAACCTTTCTTTAGAAACGGCGGAGGAATGACTCTTTCAGGAGGAGAACCTTTTATGCAGGCTGAGTTTGCAAAGGAGTTATTCAGGTTGTGTAAAGAAAATGACATCAATACCGCGGTTGATACCAGCGGAATATATCTAAATGATACAGTCAAAGAAGCGCTAGAATATGTGGATCTAGTTCTTTTGGACATAAAGTGTATAGATCCTGAAATATATAAAGATCTCACAAAGGTGGAGTTAGAGCCGACACTTAAATTTGCAAGATATCTGTCTGATATAAAAAAACCTGTATGGATAAGGCATGTCCTTGTACCTGGGATCACTGACAGAGAGGATTTGCTAGAAAAGCTGGGCGACTTTATAGCTAGCCTAGAAAATGTAGAGAAAATGGAGATACTGCCTTACCACAGCCTAGGCGAATATAAGTGGGAGGAGCTAGGATATGAATATGAACTTAAGGGTGTAGAGCCTCCTACAAAAGAGGCTGTGGAAAAAGCTAAGGAGATATTCAGAAAAAAAGGTGTACCGATAAGATAGATCTATCTAAAACCGAACACCGAATCGTTCTTAAACTTGTCAAAAAATATAATTCATGATATAATAGTGTCTGATTTATGAAAAATGATTTTTTTTTAAGATATATTAGTTTGTATTTTGACAGGAGGAAGAATGAGTAGTTTTTTAAAAGAAAAATTGAGTATCAAGGATGATGTCTTGGCTGGACTTACTGTGGCTTTTGCCCTTGTTCCAGAAGTGGTTGCCTTTGCTTTTGTAGCGGGGATTGACCCTATAGTGGGACTTAATTCGGCAGTTATAATCGGTCTTTGTACAGCGATCTTCGGAGGAAGACCTGGGATGATTTCCGGGGCGGCAGGAAGTATTGCGGTAGTATTTACTGCATTGGTGGCTCTGCATGGTGTAGAGTATTTATTTGCAACAGTTGTGGTTATGGGAATAGTCCAGATATTGGTAGGAGTATTAAAATTTGGAAAATTTGCCAGAATGATACCACATTCTGTGATGCTTGGATTTGTAAATGGTCTGGCAGTGGTAATATTTTTGGCTCAACTGAGTCAATTTAAGGTAGACGGCGTGTGGATGTCTGGAATTCAGCTATATGCAGTTTTAGGTTTGGTGGCACTTACAATGGGTATAATCCATTTTCTTCCAAAGCTGACAAAGGCTGTACCTGCCTCACTAGTGGCAATAGGAGTCACAACCGGACTTTCTATGTGGAGTAACAAGATGGGAATTCACATACCAAATGTTCTTGAATTCTCAAAGGGTGGTATAGCCGGAGGATTACCCAAATTTCACATTCCAGAAGTGCCTTTAAGTTTTGAAACTTTAAAAATTGTACTTCCTTTTGCAGTGACTGCGGCAATGGTAGGACTTATCGAGTCACTTCTTACAATGTCTCTTATAGATGATCTTACAGACACCAGAGGACAGGCCAACAGAGAGAGTATCGGACAGGGGATAGGAAACTTCATAAACGGACTGATGGGTGGAACAGGTGGTTGTGCTATGATAGGACAGTCTATGATCAACCTAACAAGTGGAGGAAGAGGAAGAATTTCCGGAGTATCTACAGCCCTTGCTTTATTGTCATTTGTGTTATTTGGTTCAAAGATTATAGGGATAATACCACTTGCAGCTTTGGTCGGTGTAATGTTTATGGTTGTTATTGAGACATTTGCATGGGAAAGTCTGAAATATAGGAAGAGAATACCTAAAAAAGATTTCCTTATTATAGTTATTGTTGCAATAATAACTATAGAACACGATCTGGCTCTCGCAGTAATAGTTGGGATAATAATATCTGCCCTTATCTTTGCATGGGAAAAAGGAAAAAGAATCTCGGCAGAAACAAAGGTCAGTGAAAGCGGGACTAAGACATATATTTTAGAAGGACCTCTGTTTTTTGGATCTGCAGCAAACTTCAAAGAGTTGTTTGATGTACAAAATGATCCTAAAGTTGTGGCAATTGACTTTTGTAAATCAAAGGTTACAGACCACTCGGCTATAGAGGCGATCAATAATATAACAGACAAGTACAGACAGGCTGGGAAAAAGCTGAAGCTTAAACATCTTAGCAGTGACTGTTATGAACTTTTGAAAAATGCAGAAGAGATAATAGAGATAAATATAGTAGAAGATCCAAAATATTTTGTGGCAGACAACGAACTTGCCTAAGAGAGGCAGCCTGGTTTCAGGCTGTTTTTTTTAATTAACTCAGGCTACTATTTGAAAATATTGTTATAAATTACTGAATTTACAACAATATTAGAGTCAAAAGATTTTGTCACGAATGAAAACCGATAAAAGGCAAAAAAATTAACACGAATAAAGATAAAACCTTTTGGCCACAGAGGACACAGAGAAAAGAAGAGAGTTTCACAGAGTGAAAATAAAAATCTTTTAATTTTCAGACTACTTCCCCCCTTTAAAAAATATCGTTAAGAAATCATCTTGTGAAATCCACTTTCATTGAAATAAGGAGGTTTACCGACTATATTTCAATAGAAAGTTAGTTCAGAAGTGATTTGACTTAGAAAATAATGAGTAAAACGAATATATTTTCTAGTTCTTGTAAATTTTTTTACAAGTTTCATTAATTTTAATTGGGTGCCTTTTCTTTGGTTACTTTTGCCCTGACCAAAGGGAGGAAATGCCCTTGGGGTACTTTGGGCAAGCAAAGAAAGTAACAGAAGCTTTTGGATAAATTCAATACTTGGTTTAACTTAGTAAGAGGTGTTTGGATTCTTTTTTTTTTAGATATTTAATGGTATAATTTTAAAATGGAATAAACTACAAAAGGGAGTTGAAAACAATGATAATTTTGGGAATAGAAACTTCCTGCGATGAGACTTCTGTTTCAGTGGTCAAAGACGGGAAGGAGATCCTTTCAAATATAATATCTTCTCAGATAGAGATACATAAAGAGTACGGCGGGGTCGTGCCAGAGATAGCATCTAGACATCATATCAAAAACATAGCTGCCATAATGGAGGAAAGTTTATCTGAGGCAAAAGTGACCTTAGATGATATAGACTATATAGCTGTAACTTATGCTCCTGGACTTATAGGGGCTCTCTTAGTGGGCTTGTCATTTGCAAAGGGGATATCCTATGCCCATGACATACCGATAATACCTGTGCATCATATAAAGGGGCATATCTACAGCAACTTTGTGGAAAATGACGTGAAGCTACCTCTTATTGCCCTGGTAGTATCTGGGGGACACACAAACATAGTGCATATAGATGAAAATCATAAGTTCACCAATCTCGGGGGAACTCTAGACGATGCTGTGGGAGAGAGTTATGACAAGGTATCTAGGGTAATGGGTCTAGGTTACCCAGGAGGACCTGTGATAGACAAACTAGCGTACCTAGGGGACAAGGACTCTATAAAAATGCCTGAACCTAAGGTGGGAGAGTATGACTTCAGCTTTTCAGGGATAAAAACTTCTGTGATAAACTATGTGAATAAGATGAAGATGAAGGGTGAGACTTTCAGAGAGGAAGACCTGGCTGCGGCCTTTCAGCATAAGGTAGTAGAGATACTGTGCAAGAAGACCATAGGAGCAGCTGTGGAGAAAAAAGTGAATAACATAGTAATAGCAGGAGGAGTGGCTGCAAACTCACTCCTCAGAAAAGAGCTGAAAGAGAAGGCTAAAAAATCAGGTATAGAGGTGTATTATCCGTCTATGGGTCTGTGTACAGATAATGCCGCCATGATAGCTGTGGCAGGATACTATAAGGTGACATACGGAGATGAAAAAAACAAGTTTGGTGATCTAAGGTTAAACGGGATAGCCACCCTGCCTATAGACAGGGACTAGGAGGAAAAATGAGGAAGAAGCTGGGGACGAGCTATACAGAGGTGCTTATTGCGATATCTATATTTTTGGTGGGAGTGATCCCTCTCTTAGCAAGTCTCAACTTATCCTTTGAAGCCACTATTTACAACAGAAACTTTACCAAGGCTCTGGAATACAACAGACAGCTCATGGAGGAGATAAGCTCCTATCTTCCTACTGAGGTAAGCGGTTACGATAATCTAGGTACAATTTATGATGAGATAGAAGATATATGTGGGGAAAGAAGTGAAAGTAAAAGTGAAACAAAAGGAATCTATACGATGCCTGACTGGGATGACAGTGACTTTGATTTTGCTGAAAGTAAACTTGTGGACGACAGCATCTACAGGACAGTTGAAGTAGGAAGTTTTACCGAAGGAACTGATGAAAGTTTCGATGTGACGGTGACTAGCTACCTCACGAGAAACAACGAATATCTTGCTAAAAGCATATTAAAAATAAATCTTGTGGACGAAACGAAAACGTCTGAATAATGTGGAGGTGAGTCTTTGAAAAAGAAAAAAGCCTATTCTATGATAGAGCTGATAATGGCAATAGGCTCACTTCTGCTTGTTTTGGGAGTTTTTTCTGTGATAGTTAAAACATATCTGGAGGAGTTCAGCGAAGGGACACTTGGTGAGAGGAAATGGGCCGATGTCCAGACTTTTTTCACCTATGTGAACAGGGATCTAGAGGAATTATCTGAGGGTATGGGATCAGGGGAAACACTGGAAATTAACTCCAACGGAACTATAGAGATAAAGTCATCAGAGGGGACTACGACTGATTCTGTTGTTTATTCGGTGGATAGTACAGGGAATATAAGCAGAGACGGAACTGCGATTGTAAAGGTGAATAAAAATTTTAATATAGATGGATTGGGGTTAAAAGTATATGAAAACACCCTAGTGGAAAACAGTATAAATTCCAATTGGGAATATGACGAACTAGAGGACGATCCTGTAATAATTACTTCTGAAGACGGATCGAATTATTACATAGAGCCGGTAATAAGCCTGTCAGAGGGCAGTGAAATAACGGGTGGATATGCCCTGAGGTTTGAGAATGTAACCACGACAACAGAGCTTACAACAGAATGGACCCAAACAGTAACAGAAGCTGATTTAAGCACGATAACTATAAGTGACACAGGTTATGTTGGTGAGATAAGAGACATTATGCTAACGGCTACGTATAGTAGTGGTAATAGTAATAAAATTAACAGTGTAAAATATAATGGGACTACGGATACTACTACACCATATGAGTGGGAAGGCCAAAGTATTGGTTCTACTATGGAATTTATATTTAATATGGCAAATGGTGCCAATGGTAGCAATAAATATATTGAAATCACAGTTACTCTCAGTGAGCCTTGATAGGGAGGGGTCGATGAATAGAAAAGCATTTATACTACCTTTAGTTTTACTCATACTTGCCCTCATGAGTGGTATAGCTGTGGTGCTAGGGAGGCTCTCTAGTGAGAAGACTCTGTCGCTAAAAAATCAGGAGAGGTCCTATTATGCTGAGGAGATAACTGTGATACTAGTTGATGAAGAAACAACTGATGATTCTAGTGGTGAAGATACAGGAGATGAAAGTGAAACTGAAGATTTGATAGGACCCAAAGTATATACATTACAATTATATGGTAAAAACCAAGGAAAGACTACTGTATCTATTGAAACTATTTTTGATGGGGTTGCTTTTGAATATGGAGATTATATCGTAAAAATAGTTAGTAATTCTGATAAACTATCAGCAGTAGAGGTTGATACAACATCTATCTCTTTGGAAAACGATATATTTGAAGGGCCAGCTAATATTACGGCAGGATCAAAATTGTATCTTACCAATAAGTCAAATGCACTTAAGACGATAGAAATAACTGTGACGTTAACACCTAACTAATTTAAGTTAAGAAGCAAAAGATATTCCAAGCAACTGGAGGGGCAGATGAAGAAAAGACTATCTATAGAGCTTACTGAAAATTCAATAAAGTTTATATTAGGTGCCCAGGGAAAGAACGGGATAAGTATAGAGGATATACACAGAGAGGCTATTTCTTCTGAGCAGAAAGGGAATATATCTTCCTCTGTGGAAAAGATAAAAGAGATAATAGAATCCAAGGGCTGGACAAGATACAAAAAAGTATTATTATGCAGAATAGACAGCATGGAACATGTGATGATAGAGCTTCCCAATGTACCTGAAGAGGAGATGGAGTCGATAATCAGGAGGAAACTTGAAAATCAAAAACTGGTAGACGATGCTGACAAGATAGCCTACGGGGCTATAGGGGATTTTAGCCCAAAAATGCTGCAAGGTGTCTATACGCAAGTTATGACACAGGAGTTTCTTGAAAAAATATCTTTGCTTAAGCTTCATGGGATAGACTTCGAACCCTTTGCCGCTGACAGAGGAATGAGGAAATACGCAAATAAAAAAGAAAACAGTTTCTTTATAGATATACAAGATACACACACTATAGCGGCAATATATTTTAAGGATAAGCTGTCTTTATACAGAAAAATCAACGTGGGAAGAAGGGATTTTGTAAAAAGTATCTCTGAAATACTGAATATAGAAAAAGAAAAAGCGGATGAATACCTCAAAGAACACAGCTATGTAAGTAATATAAAGGCAACGGAGCTAATGGAAAGAGGCGTAGATATAGGGCCTCAGCTAAACATGGCCTGTGAATCTACCTTGGCCAAGATCCTAAGGAAGGCTGTACAGTATATAGATTATTTTCAGTTTAAACATTCCGGTGAGGTTCTCAATACAGTTTATTTCTCAGGAGGCGAGCTAAAGACTGAAGATATAAGGGCTGCCCTTGAAAGAGAACTGTACATAGGAAACATTTACGACTACAACGTGAAATCCGGATTCCTAGAAAGTGATCTTACCCAGGAAATTTTTAGTGATAACAATTGGAATCTATTGGCCGGAACGATGCAGAGTGAAGAGGGAATATACAGGCTTAAGAGCAAGCTTAAGCTTCCCTTTAAAATAAATAAAAACCCTGTGTATATCTTTTTAGCGATAGTATTTGTTATGTTCTGCAGCATAAAGTTTGGATATTATAAGATGCAGGAATTAGAGCAGACAAAACAGATAAAGATGATATCTGAAAAAAACAGAGAACTTTCTGATTATATAAAAGAGTCAGATGCTTTAGAAAAAAAGATAAAAAATGTAAAAAAAGATACGGATTATCTTTCTAAAAGAATAGGTAAAAATACAATTTTCAACAATTTTTTATATGAGGTATCTGAAATTCTCCCTGAAGAAATATATTTTGAGGAGATAAAGTATTCTGGTGATAGGGTTCACCTGGAGGGAAAGGCAATCTCAGATGATGATTATGCAGAAGTTTATATAAATGAACTTTTGAGCAGTCTAGAGGGAATAACGGGCTCTGTAAGGTTACTGAAAACTGTGAAATTTCAGCAAAATAACAGAATAAATGATTTTTCTATAGAGGTCAAACTTTCCGGCGGTGAAAAAAATGAAAAAAAATGAGAAACAGGCAGTGCTACTACAACTACTTGTATGCCTTACCTTTTATATACTTTTTCAAAATATAATAATGGTAAATTTGAAAAAAAGAGTTGAGAGCAACAAAAACACAATAATACAGCAGAAACAGAAGTATGTGGAAGATGTCAATAAAATAAATTCACTGGAGAAAAGATACAGAGATTATTACAAAATGAAATATCAAAGGGATTATATGCAGGCAAAGCTTGTAGGTAAGGGAGAAGAAAGATATCTTACTGAGGAGCTGACAAAACTCAGTAAGAAAAATAATATAAAACTGTCAAATATAAACCTCGCTCAAAACATGAGTGAAAATGACCATAAATATATATTTAATACTGAGTTTGAAACGGATTTTCTAACTTTGAAAAACTTTTTAGACGATATAGATAACCTAGAAAAGAATATAAACCTAGAAGATATGAATATCTCGAGGGAAAACTTTAATTTGATTGTGAAGGCTACTTTTTCTATATATACAACAAACTGATATCTGTAAATAAGGGGCTTTTTATGAGGAAAAAACTTGATTTTCAAAATTTAAAAACCAAAGCGACTGGAATTGGGAAAATACATGTTATAATTGCTGGAATTATTATATTTCTTTTTATGGGATTGTATCTGAAATTTTCAGAAAAAGATAATTTTAATATGCTTATGGAGATAAGCCCTAGACATGATTTTTCCGGGGATAAGATAAAAGATGAAGAGTGGAAGAAATTTCAGAGTAGTATAGAGGCTGAAAATAATGAGAAAAAAGAGCTTACAAGGAATATATTTCATTCCTACGGACAGGGTGAAGACGGGAAACCAGAATTGACCGGGATTATCCTTGGTAAAAAAAAGAGTGCAACTTTTTCAGACGGTCAGATTTTACAGGAAGGAGATAGTTTTAATAGTCTTGTTGTGAAGTCTATAAACCGCAGAGAGGTGGTGCTGGTAGACAAGAAAGGTGAAAAAAAAGTACTTGAACTTTGGAGGCAATAAAATATGGGGGAGACGATAAAAAAAGGGGTAAGACTTATAACAGCTTTTTCAATTCTTGGATCGACAATTTTTGGTGCCGGGTATAACGGAGAGATTATAGCCCCTGATCAAAAAGTTACGGTGGACTATAATAAAGCTGATTTAGTAAATGTTTTGAGGACACTTTCTTTCAGCAACGACCTAAATATAGTGATAAGTGACAAAGTATCCGGAACCGTGACCATGAGTGTAAAGGATACTCAGCTTGACGATCTGCTAGAAGCGATACTTAGATCCAATGGTTATACTTATGTGCAAAGCGGAAATCTAGTGGAAATAATGAGTTTAGAAGAAGCGAAAACAATGCAAGAATCAGACCGATCAGTATCAAAAGTATTTTCACTTAAGAAAATAGATGCTTCTGAAGTGGCAGAAGATGTGAAGCTTTTTCTTAAAGATGGCGATACTTCTGTGGTAAATGAAGGAACGAACTCTATCACTGTAAGGGCTAAAAAATCAGAACTTATAAGTGTAAAAAGTTTTTTAGATGAACGTGACGGAATAAAAAAAGAGGATGCTCAGAAAAATGTAGAACTTATAAGAGTGAAGCATATGACTCCTCAAAAAGCCTATGAAATATTGGGAGAGATTGGTTATAAGATAGCAGGAGATATAAAATACAGTGAATCTCTGGGAGGACTCCTTGTAATCGCATCAAGTGAAGAGGCTGACACACTGAAAAATATTATGGATAAGATAGACGTACCTGATCTGCAGGTGGTTATAGAAGCCAGAATTTTGGAGGTACAGGAAGGAACCGGGAGAGACTGGGGAATGAGCTGGGGCTATAATTCTAACAATCTGACAGAGGCTGACAGCAGTGATGGAAGCGGAGGCTATCTATCTGGAACAGACAGCTACTATGACGCTTCTAGTCTCTCTGACGGAATAACTCTGGGTCTGGGACTTCTAGGAAGTGACCAGTTTAGTGCAGTATACAGAAATGTGGTAGAGGACAATACTACAGAGATACTTGCCAAACCTGTGATAACAACTTTAAATGGGAAAAAAGCAACGATAGAACTAACTGAAGAGGTACCTTATAAGGAGCTAGAATATGTAAGTGACAGCGGAGATGCAACATCTACAAGTTATGAGTTTAAAGATGTGGGGATTACCCTGGAGGTAACTCCTGTAATAACAGACGACGGAATGATAAAAATAGAGGTTACACCTGAAATAAGTGAGGTAACTGGGTATACTGATGACGGTGTGCCTTATGTATCATCAAGAAAGGTAGAAACCAATGTAATTGTAAGAAATGGTCAGACTTTAGCCATAGGCGGTCTCATAAAGGATACAAAGTCAACTACCGATACCAAAGACCCCTACTTGAGTAAGATACCGATATTGGGTTATCTTTTCAAGAGTTCTAGTAATGAAAAGTCAAAGACCAACCTTATGATCTTTATAACTCCCAAAATAATAATGAGCAGAGATATGTCACAGAGATTTAACTTGGTCAAGGGGTCTAGTAGCAGTGTACTTAAAACCATAAAAAATCCAGAAACTATGGTTACTGAGAAAACCACAAAAGTAAAAGACGATGGAGATACTCTAGAGACTACATATGAAGAAAAAGTAACAGGCATAGATAAGATACAGCAAAAACTCAGCGAGAGTAATTAAAATAATCAGAAATCCTTAAAAAAACCGAAGGTGATGACATGAGATTTATATATCTATTTTTTATGATAATATCAATATTATCATACGGAGAAACTGAGGGGAGATATGAACTTCGAAATTCAAAGGAACTGACTATGTTTTTTCCAAAATCAGATTCTGAGTACATAGATTATCTTTCGGGAAAAAAAGATGCCGAAGCTTATTTTGAACTAGCTGTTATTTATCTGAAAGAAGGTTCAAAATCAAAGTCTAAAGATTATCTGAACTTATATATAAAGGAAGAAAATGACCCGAGAAAACTTTTGGAATATTATAATATTGAGAAAAATTATAAAAAAATAGAGGAGAATCTAGATCGTATTATCTCTTCTGCAGACGACCTAGAATCAGTTCAATATAAAAAGAAGATATACAGGGAAATAGCAAATAAAAAACTTCCGATTTCAAAAGAAAAATACAAAGTAAATAAAATCAAGGAGTTTTTGTCTTATGAGGGTAAAGAAGAAAAGCAGAGACACTTTTTTAACTCTAACAAATGGACTAAAGGTGATATAAGAAAAATAGTAGATAAATTAAAAAAATATAAGCTGAAGGAGAAAAGTCCTTCTAAAAAATTATTTGATATGTTTGCAACGAAAAAAGACAGACTAGAAAATAAGTACCATAATATAAAAAACTTGGAGGATGTTGAGGGTTACTATGATTATTTTGACTTTGCCAAAAGTGAGGATATCAAAGCGGACCTAAAGACTCCTGCAGAAAAACTGCTGTATCTGAAATATGAAAAAAATACAGAGGGATATAAAGCAGCAAAAGAAAAATTTGTAAAAGAATATTTGGAGAAAAAAAATAACAGAGTCCTCTATACCCTTTGGACAGTTACAAAAGATAATAATATTATCCAATATCTAAAGACCCAAAGTGAGGAATACCACCACCTCTATCTAAAAGAACTTTTGGAAAAAAATAAAAAGTCACTTTTTTACTCAGAAGGAGAAAAATTCTTGTATCTCTATCCCAAAAGTTTTTACAGAGAGGAGATCTTAAAGCAACTTTTTGCACTGGCCAGTGAATCACAAAAATCCAATCTTGTAAAAACGTATACTGAGGTAATAGACAGCAGAGTTTTAGACAGGGAAAGAATAAAGAGTTCCGACGGACCTTTGAAAATAAAGTTGATGGAAAAGGAAATATTAAAGGGCAGCAGTGATTATACGGAAAAACTTATTGAAGAGTTAGAAGACCAGTATATAGACAGGGAAGTGGCAGAGAAACTAAAAAGAATGGGGAACAGAGAGCCCTATGCAGTTTATTTGATACAAAATGATCTGGTTGTTCCAGCTGAGTATAGAGGTGCCGCTGCACGGTATTTATATACAGAAGGAGAGATAGACGCCCTCTATCCCTACAGAAAATATATTGGAAAGTCAGAACTGAAAGAACTTTCTAAAAGTTATCCTAGATACAAAGAAGAATATGCCACTAGATATCCCTTAGAAGAAGGAAACACAGACAGTTCTAAGGAAAGTTATATCTATTTTTCAAAAAACCCAGTTCTCCAAGAATCAATTGTTAAAGAGATAGAAAACAAAAAAATAATGGAGCCTCACGAGATGTACTATGCAGCTTTGTATTATAATCAGAAAAAAGATTATATAAAAAGTTATAGACTCAGTGATCTTTTAAATGAAAAATATAGTTTCTCAGAAAAAATAGTGAAATTACACCGAGATAATATCCAAAAATTAAAGAAAATAAATTTAAAAAAATAAGGATGGCTGAGCCATCCTTTTAGTTTATACTGATCTGATAAACAACTTTCTCTTTATCAAGAGAGTATTTTTTTTTTTGACTTTTATAAGTGATGTTTATCTCATGTGAAGAAGTGTTGTAGGAGATTATTCCGTTTGAATCTGATGTTATATTTTTGCCGTCAAGGTCAAATAATGAATTTTTTACAGGAGTATCAGAGGCGTCTGTGATCTCTAGAATCACCTGCCTAGATCCTCGATTCATTATTATATTAAAATTGCTTATTGCTTCTTTTAAAGTCATCTCAGAAGATTCGTAAGGTTTAAAATCCGAGATATTTACAGAGACCTTGAAGGTAGCCGTAGCTGGGATGTCTAAAAATTCAAAATATCCATTTTCTCCTGATAGTGTAGAGGCAATTCTTTTTCCTTTAAGATTTATAAGGTCGATTTTTTGGGATTTTATTGGTTTCACTCCATCAGATAAAATTCCGCTTATTTTATAGAGTTTTCTTTTCAACTGGATTTCTAAGTTAGAAATAGTGGAGAATTTCTCGACCCTTCGAACTAAACCTTGGGAGAAGAATCCGTCTTTATTCACTTTTATCATTACAAGTCCTGGATTTGCAGTTCCTCTAAATCTACCAAAACTGTCGGTGAATGATTTTTTTTCTGCATCGCCGCTTTTTATTACTACCTCTGCATTTGCCACAGGTAAATTTTTATCGTCAATTATACGAGCCTCTATAAAACTAGGAGCCTCCTCTAGCTCTAGGTTCAGGGTAAACTTTTTATCCTCATCGGTGAAATCATATATAAGCTGATTCTCTTTTTTCAGAAAATATCCGAATTTTTTCACAGAAAGCTTATACTTTTTAGACGGGATGTTACCGGAAAATTTACCTGAGAAATCACTTGTAAGTGTATAGCTGTTATTTTTTACATCAGTAAATATAATATCTGCACCTCCGAGATACATATCGTTGATTCTTAAGACTCCTTCAACGGGTACCTCTATAGGTTGCACAAAAAAGTTTAGATATTCTCCGTATCTTTCATTTACAGGAAACCTCTGTACTCTGAACAGTGTTTTATCTAATTCTTTTATAACGATATCATACTGTCCAAAATTAAGGTTTATCTTCTGCAACAGAGAATCTGAATCGACTGTTTTTACCAGTTCTCCCTCTTTGTAAAAAAGAATAGAGATGTCGTTTAGTATGTGTGGTGTATTAGGTGGTTCATTGTGAAAATATAGCTGGTTTTTACCACTTTTTCTAACAGAGATAAAAAAATCACCTGATTTTTTTGAAAAGTCTATATTATAACTTTGATATTCCCTTGAGATTGATATAACCCTTTCAACTGGGAAGTATGACGGAGAAAAAAACTGAAATTTATAATTTCCAGGTTTCAAATCTAGAAGGGCCTTGCTGTCGGTAAAGTTTATTCCGTATTTCGACTGATCTGAAATATCTGTAAACTCTATGTATCCTCTGGGAGTGTTAAAATAAAAAGATGCAGTTCCATCTTTTTTATCCTCTGCCCAAAGAATGGTCGAAAAAAGGAAAACAAATATTATTGCGAAAACTTTTTTTAGCACGATAAGCCTCCTCGGAGCTTTTAGTAAAAGAATTTTATAGAAAAACTAAAAAAATTAACCTACTTAATTTATAACATTTTTTTTATTAGCAATCAAGAAATGTAACTTCTTTTGAAAAAACATTGTATGTGATATAATTAGATGTAAATGGATAATTATATCTGGACTTATTCTTATAGGCAGGTGAAATTAGATGAGTTTTAAAAATATTATCGACGAGAGAGAAAAAGGAAAAATAAGATTTGCCAAGTCTCAGGTGGAAAAAGCTTATTATTTGGGCGAATTCAAGGAAAATATTATAGTAGCACTTCATAAAAACCAACTTGAAGAAGACAGTGTGTATATGGAGATTATCGAGGCAATGAAAGAAAAAGATGCTGTTCTTATGAAAATGAGAAGGGATGTTTCCTTAAAAAAACTAAAACCTTATATTGATGAGGCTGAAAAATTGGGAATAAAATATCAACTTGTAGACGGCATTTCTTACAGAGGAGATGTTGCTCTTGTAGTGGTTTCAGAGGAAGCTATGGAAAATTCAGATGAAGACCTTGTGCTAAGAGACATGGATCAAGACTTTATCGACGCAGGCCTTGGAGAAGATTTTAGTAAAGCCAGAGGAAAAAAAATATGTAAAAGTTGTTTTAAAGATCTAGAGGAAAAACTTCCTGATTACAGGGGGAGTTTTAAAAAAATGAATATTTTCGACAAAATAATAGGGCATAAATGCCCTGTGTGCGGGAAAAAATAGGAGGCATAATGGTAGAAGCATTCAGAATAAACGGTGGAAAAGAATTGAGCGGTGTTTTAGAGGTGAGCGGGGCAAAAAATGCAGCCCTTCCTATATTGATAGGAACTCTTATAGAAAAGGGAACTTATATAATTAATAATGTTCCTGATTTACGAGATATAAAGACTCTTATAAAGTTAATTGAAAGTCTGGGAGTACAGTCAGAGAGACTGGATAAAAATTCCTATAAATTTGTCAACAACGGAATTACAAACCTAACGGCTTCTTATGATCTTGTAAAAAAAATGAGAGCATCATTTTTGGTTATGGGTCCTATGCTTGCACATGAGAAAAAGGCCACAGTCTCTCTCCCAGGTGGCTGTGCTATAGGTGCTAGACCTGTAGACCTTCACTTGAAGGGATTTGAAGCTATGGGAGTAAAAATAAAGATCGAACATGGATATGTAGAGGCTGAGGTAGAGGAGCTGACTGGATCCAATGTTATATTTGATTTCCCTAGTGTGGGTGCTACTGAAAATGTCATAATGGCAGCGGTAAAGGCAAAGGGGACAACAGTTCTTGAAAATGCAGCCAGGGAGCCTGAAGTAGATGACCTTTGCAAATTTTTGATAGCAATGGGAGCAAAAATAGAGGGAGTTGGAACTGGAAGACTCGTTATAGAGGGAGTGGAAAAGCTGGTTCCTTGCGAATATACAGTAATGCCAGACAGGATAGAAGCCGGTACTTATATAGTTGCATCTCTTATGTTTGACAGCAAGATCCAGGTAAAGGGAGTTGAGAGAGTCCATATCGAGAGTTTCATGATGAAGCTTGAGGAGATGGGGGCTGTATTTGAAATAAAGGACGACCTCTTGAAGGTGACTTCTAAATTTGAAGATTTGAAACCAGCTAAGGTGACAACTATGCCGCATCCGGGTTTTGCCACAGATCTTCAGTCACAGATGATGACTCTCATGAGTCTTATAGAGGGTCACAGTGAGATAAAAGAAACTATTTTTGAAAATAGATTTATGCATGTGCCTGAATTAAATAGAATGGGAGCCAATATTCACATAGATGGACATGTTTCCCTGATAGATGGAGTAGATAAATTTTCATCTGCCGAGGTTATGGCAAGTGACTTGAGAGCTGGAGCATCCCTTGTCTTAGCTGCCTTAAAGGCTGATGGGCAAAGTATAGTAAACAGGATTTACCATGTGGACAGAGGTTATGAGAGACTAGAGGAAAAACTGAAAAAAATAGGTGCAGATATAGAAAGAATAAAGGCTGAAGCCTAAGTTTTATATTGTAAATAAACCAAATATAAATTTGACTTTTTTGTGACAATAATGAATATTTTAATATAAAGGAGTGTTTGATGGAAAAAATTATAGGATTAAATCCTGTAACAGAGGCGTTGCAGAATCCGGAGACCAATATTGAGAAGATTGAGATATTTAAGGGGCTCAAAGATGACAAAATAGGCAGGATAAAATCTCTTGCATCTAAGAGGAACATAAAGATACATTTTACAGATAAAAGAGCTGAAAATTCTCAAGGGGTAGTAGCTTTCATAAGTCAATATGATTATTACGTGGATCTAGGGGCCTTTCTTGAGAAGGTGGCAAAAGATGAAAAATCAATAGTTCTAGTGCTAGACGGTGTCCAGGATCCTAGAAATTTTGGTGCGATTGTGAGAAGTGCTGAAATTTTTGGTGTAAAAGGAATAATAATTCCAGAAAGAAACTCAGTAAAAATAAATGAAACAGTTGTAAAAACTTCTACAGGAGCAATAGAACATGTTGACATAATAAAAGTTACCAATATTTCTGAGGCTATTCAAAAGCTTAAAAAGCTTGATTACTGGGTTTATGGAGCCGAAGGAAGCGGTAAAAAATGTTATTATGATGAAAAATATCCAAACAGAACAGCTCTCGTAATGGGTGGTGAGGGCTCTGGAATAAGAAAAAAAGTAAAGGAAAATTGTGATATCTTAGTAAATATCCCTATGTACGGAAAAATAAATTCTTTGAATGTTTCCGTTGCAGGGGGGATACTTCTTTCTGAAATTGCGAAGAAGATATACTAGAATGTTAGAATTAATGTGTTCTCTTGGTTAGGGTATAGGGGTTAAGGGGGTATTCTATGGCGGTTGAAATGATTACTGATGAAATTTTGACAGAAGCTCAAAATGGTGATCAAGAAGCGGTTAGAAAGGTTTTTGACTATTACAAAAATTTTGTTTTTTTGAAAGCTAAGAATTACTTTTTAATTGGAGCAGACAGGGACGATCTGGTTCAGGAAGGTATGATAGGTCTTTTGAAAGCTATAAGGGCCTACGATACGGAAAAAGCTGCATCTTTCAAAACCTTTGCAACCATTTGTATAAAGAGGCAGCTTATCACTGCAATAAAGTCTGCTAATTCACAAAAGAATTTTGCACTGAATTCTTCAGTGGGAATATACAACGACTCTAATGAAGATAGGGAAGTCCCCTATGCTAGAGGTCTAGAATCCTATGTTACATACAACCCTGAAGAGATGTACCTGACAAAAGAACAGATCACTGGATTAAAAGAACATCTACAGAGTACCTTGAGTGAATTTGAAAATGAAGTTTTTCAATATATGCTTCTAGGTCATACTTATAAAGAGATATCTAGAAAGCTAGACAAAAAGGTGAAATCTGTGGACAATGCTATACAGAGGATAAAAAGAAAAAGTGAAGCCTGGCTGGAAACATATAGAAAGGCTTAAAAATAAAGGGCTACCTTTTAGTAAGGGGCCCTTTTTATCTTGAGGATTTTTTTTATTTGTGTTATATTTATATGGAAAATGATTTCATAAAAAGGGAGTGAAACCTGTGAGGGAATACGATTTTAAGAGTATAGAATCAAAATGGCAGGAGAAGTGGAAACAGGACAACATTTTTAAATCTGATAATAAAGTAGAGGGAAAAGAAAATTACTATGTTCTTGAAATGCTTCCCTATCCATCTGGAAAGCTTCATATGGGGCATGTTAGAAACTATACAATTGGAGATGTAATAGCAAGATATAAAAAAATGAAGGGATATAATGTACTTCACCCTATGGGTTGGGATTCCTTTGGACTTCCTGCAGAAAATGCAGCTATACAAAATGGGGCACATCCTGCAGTATGGACAAAATCAAACATCGAAAACATGACAACACAGCTTAAAAGCCTGGGATTTTCATATGACTGGGACAGAGAGATAGCTTCTTACAGAGATGATTACTATAGATGGAATCAATGGATTTTTAAAAGAATGTATGAAAAAGGTCTAGTGTACAAGAAAAAATCTTCTGTGAACTGGTGTCCAGACTGTCAGACTGTTCTTGCCAATGAACAGGTAGAGGATGGAAAGTGTTGGAGACATTCTAAAACTGATGTTATTCAGAAAGAGCTTGAGCAATGGTATTTTAAAATCACAAACTATGCTGACGAACTTTTAGAAGGGCATAAAGAACTAAAAGGTGGATGGCCTGAAAAAGTTATTACAATGCAGAAAAACTGGATTGGAAAATCTTACGGAACAGAGGTTAATTTTAAGGTTGTTGAAAACGGGGAGGATCTTTCTGTTTTTACAACTAGGGTTGATACACTTTGCGGAGTTACTTACTGTGTTATAGCACCTGAACATCCTATGGTAAATGAGATCATAAAATCAAATCCTTCGATAAAAGAAGCTGTATCTGCTATGACAACTGAAGATGTAATAAACAGAACTGCAGAAGGAAAAGAAAAAAACGGAGTATTTACAGGATGGCATGTTATAAATCCTGCAAATAATGAAAAGGTACAACTTTGGATCGGAGACTATGTACTTATGGGATATGGTACCGGAGCTGTAATGGCTGTTCCTTGTCACGATGAAAGAGATCTTATGTTTGCTAAAAAATATGATCTTCCTCTAAGAGTTGTAATAAATCCTGTAAACAAAAAAACCAAAGAAGAAGTGATACTAAAAGAAGATGAAATGACAGAAGCCTTTACAGATTATGGTATTATAACTAATTCTGGAGAATTTAACGGACTATCATCTAAAGAGGCTCTTGTTAAAATTGCCGAATATCTAGAAGAGAAAAAATGCGGAAAAAGAACAATAAACTATAGACTTAAAGACTGGGGAGTCTCTAGACAGAGATATTGGGGGACACCTATTCCTGCACTTTATTGTGAAAAGTGTGGGACTGTTATGGAAAAAGACGAAAACCTCCCTGTAAAACTTCCTGGGGATGTAATCTTTAGTGGTAATGGAAATCCCATAGAAACATCAGAAGAGTTTAAAAATGCAGTTTGTCCAGAATGCGGCGGGAAAGCTAAGAGAGAAACTGATACAATGGATACCTTTGTGGATTCTTCTTGGTATTTCTTGAGATACTGTGATCCTAAAAATACCGACCTTCCATTTGACAAAGATATAGCTGACGGATGGTTTCCTGTAGATCAATATATCGGAGGAGTAGAACATGCAGTTATGCACCTTCTATATGCTAGATTTTTCCATAAAGTTTTAAGAGATCTAGGTCTTTTATCTACAAATGAGCCATTTAAAAGGCTTCTTACTCAAGGAATGGTTCTTGGTCCATCATACTTCTCGGCCAATGAAAACAGATATCTTTACTCTGAAGAAGTAGAAATTTCTGGGGATAAAGTTTTAGCTAAAACAACAGGAGAAGAGTTGGTTGTTAAGGTTGAAAAAATGTCTAAATCAAAAAACAACGGAGTTGATCCAGAAAATATAGTAGCTACCTATGGTGCAGATACAGCTAGATTATTTACAATGTTTGCTTCTCCTCCTGAAAAAGAGCTTGAGTGGAATGAAAACGGACTGGCTGGATCTTACAGATTCCTAAACAGAGTTTGGAGAATGGTAAGTGAAAGCAAAGCTTTCTTTGAGGCTGGATCTATAAACCTTGAAAATTTAAACAAGGCTGATAAAGCGATATTGAGAAAATTACACCAAACTATAAAAAAAGTTACTGAATCCATAGAAAACGATTACCATTTTAATACTTCAATAGCTTCAAATATGGAGCTTATAAATGAACTTCAGGACTATAAGGTGAATGTTTTAGAAAAGGGAGATATTACTTCAGAATCTAAAAAGCTGTTCACTGAAGCCGTAAATAAAATGGTTATTATGCTTTCGCCTTTTGTTCCTCATATATGTGATGAACTCTGGTCAGAGTTGGGGAATGAAGGTTTCCTTTTTGAAGAAAAATGGCCTGAACATGTTGAGGAATTAACTGTTTCAGACGAGGTATCTATAGCGGTGCAGGTAAACGGAAAAGTAAGAGGAGCTGTGCAGGTAACTAGAGGAACTTCCAAAGATGAACTTGAAAAAATGGCTCTTGAAATGGAAAATGTAAAAAAACATATCCAAGATAAAAATATAGTTAAAATGATTATTATACCAGAAAAAATAGTAAACATTGTTGTAAAATAAGGCTGCTTTTGCAGCTTTATTTTATATTTCCAAGGGAGTTGGTTGTGTTGGATAGAAAAAAACATATGAAAAAAATTAAGAGGATTGTTGTTAAAGTGGGAACCTCGACTTTAACACATGAAAATGGACTTCTTAACATTTGGAGAATAGAAAAACTGGTAAGAACTCTTTCGGATCTGGCTAATTTGGACTATGAAATTATCCTTGTTACATCTGGAGCCGTAGGTGCTGGGATGGGTGTCTTAAAATTGGATGAAAAGCCAAAGACTCTTGATGAAAAACAAGCCGTAGCGGCAGTTGGGCAGGTTTCTCTTATCCATCTTTACAGAAAACTTTTTTCTGAGTATGGAAAAAATATAGCTCAGCTTCTCGTCAATGGAGAAGATATATCTAAAAGAAACAGATATATCAATATAAGGAATACTTTTTCTGCTTTATTTGACAAAAAGGTGATACCTATAGTTAACGAAAATGATGCAGTGGCCGTAGAAGAGATCAAGGTGGGAGACAATGATACCCTTTCAGCTTATGCTGCAAGTGCCGTAGATGCAGACCTTTTAATCTTGCTGTCTGATATAGACGGTCTTTATACATCAAATCCCAGACAAGATAAAAATGCTAAATTTATAAGTGTGGTGGAAGAGATAGATGAAAGTATCTATTCCATAGCTTCAGGTGCCGGCGGATCCAAATTTGGTACCGGTGGGATGCATACAAAGATTAAAGCCGGAGAAATAGCTACTAAACTTGGAGTCGATATGATAATCGCTAACGGAGAATGTCCGGAAATAATAAGGGACATATTAAATGGAGAAGAAAAAGGGACCTTATTTCTAGGGGAAAAAGATATAACAGCAAAAAAACACTGGATATGGTATGGTGGGAAAATTGAAGGAACTATCTATATAGACAATGGGGCTGAAAAAGCACTTTGTGATAAAAATAGTCTTTTGCCAGTAGGTGTTATAAGTGTAGATGGTAGTTTCGCAGAGGGAGATATAATTGCCATAAAAAATTCTGAAGAAGAACTGGTGGCGAAAGGGATAGTCAACTATGCTTCGTCAGAGGTAGAGCTTATAATTGGGAAACACAGCGATGAAATAGAGGATATCCTGGGATACAAGGGATATGACTCTGTGGTACATATAAACAATCTACATCTATTAAAGGAGGTTTAAGATGGATAATTATATGCTTGAGATAGGTAAAAAAGCCAAGGAAGCATCAAAAATACTTGCAGGTATTGATACCAGGACTAAAAACAAGGCTCTGATGTCTGTGGTTGATGCGCTTCTTGAAAACTCAGAGCTTATTAAAGAAGAAAATGAAAAGGATCTAAAAGCCGCCAGAGAAAAAGGTATTTCAGAATCCTTTATAGACAGGCTAACCCTTACAGACGAGAGGATAAAGAGTATGGCTAACGGAGTTTGGGAAATTGCAAGCTTCAGCGACCCAGTCGGGGAGATAGTCAAAGGATTTCCACATGAAAACGGTATGAAAATATCAGAGGTTAGGGTTCCTTTGGGAGTCTTAGCGATGATATATGAATCTAGACCTAATGTAACTGTAGATGCTGCAGCACTTGCTCTTAAATCTGGAAATGCAATTATCTTGAGAGGTGGAAGTGATGCATCTCACAGTAATGGAATATTGGAAAAAATATTTGTGGATGCTATAACAAAAGAAGGTGTTCCAGAGGGTGCTGTTCAGCTTATAAAAAATCCTGATAGAGCTCTTGTGAATGAACTTGTCAGATTAAATGATTATGTAGATGTCGCTATCCCACGTGGTGGAGTAGGACTCAAAAAGGCCATAATTGCAAATGCCACAGTTCCTGTAATTGAAACTGGAGCAGGAGTATGTCATCTTTATATAGATTCTAGAGCGGCAATAGAGAAGGCTTTAAACATAGCAATAAATGCAAAGACTCAAAGACCAGGGGTTTGTAACGCAATAGAAACCCTGCTTATTCACGAAGAATCTCTAGGTAGAATTCTTCCTTTCTTGGCAGAAGGACTTGTGGCAAATGGAGTGGAAATAAGAGCTGATGAAGAGGCTCTTCAATTTATCCCTGGAGCAAAAGCGGCTGTGGAAGAGGACTGGAGCACAGAGTACCTAAGTCTTGTAGTGTCTATAAAGACTGTGAGTGGTATAGCGGAAGCTATAAGGCATATAGACAAATATGGAACCAAACACTCTGAAGCAATAGTAACAGAAAGTTATGAAATGGCTGAAAAATTTCTCAATGAAGTAGATGCAGCTGCAGTATATGTAAATGCCTCTACTCGTTTTACTGACGGAGGAGAATTTGGATTTGGGGGAGAGATTGGGATAAGTACTCAGAAGCTTCATGCTCGTGGACCTATGGGAGTGAGAGCCCTTACAACAACCAAATATATAATCAGAGGAAACGGACAGATAAGATAAAGTTTAAAACTGACTTTTTTACAAAAAGTTATCATAAATATATTTACTTTATATAGAATTACCAACAAATCCAAGGTTAAATTTAACCTTGGATTTGTTGGTATAATACTTGCTGTAAGCAATTAAAACAACTGATTTATTTGACTTTTATCATTAAAAGAAGCTGCTTAGAAGGGTGCAGTGGAAATTTTTTAAAAAATAAAATAGAAAAAAATCAAAAAAATGTTTGACTGAAAAAAGGATATGTGATAATATTAATCCTGTCGCAAGGGGCCAGTAAAGCTCACGAGACAGAACAAAAGGACATTAGCAATTAAATAGAGAAGGAAGTCAAAATCGTCATCATAGATGACAAAGAAGTCCAAACAAGATTTGGACACAGTTAGGTGTTAATAATCTCGCAAGAGATTTAAATAAACTTTTTGAATGAAGAGTTTGATCCTGGCTCAGGATGAACGCTGACAGAATGCTTAACACATGCAAGTCGACTGGAATTCACCTTCGGGTGATAGTACGGTGGCGGACGGGTGAGTAACGCGTAAAGAACTTGCCCTCTAGACTGGGACAACTGTTGGAAACGACAGCTAATACCGGATATTATGGAACTGCGGCATCGCGGAACTATGAAAGGCTATATGCGCTAGAGGAGAGCTTTGCGTCCCATTAGTTAGTTGGTAGGGTAATGGCCTACCAAGACGATGATGGGTAGCCGGCCTGAGAGGGTGATCGGCCACAAGGGGACTGAGACACGGCCCTTACTCCTACGGGAGGCAGCAGTGGGGAATATTGGACAATGGACTAAAAGTCTGATCCAGCAATTCTGTGTGCACGATGAAGGTCTTCGGATCGTAAAGTGCTTTCAGGTGGGAAGAAGAAAGTGACGGTACCACCAGAAGAAGCGACGGCTAAATACGTGCCAGCAGCCGCGGTAATACGTATGTCGCAAGCGTTATCCGGAATTATTGGGCGTAAAGCGCGTCTAGGCGGCCTTTTAAGTCTGATGTGAAAATGCGGGGCTCAACTCCGTATTGCGTTGGAAACTGGAAGGCTAGAGTATCAGAGAGGTGGGCGGAACTACAAGTGTAGAGGTGAAATTCGTAGATATTTGTAGGAATGCCGATGGGGAAGCCAGCTCACTGGATGAATACTGACGCTAAAGCGCGAAAGCGTGGGGAGCAAACGGGATTAGATACCCCGGTAGTCCACGCCGTAAACGATGATCACTAAGTGTGGGGGGTCGAACCTCCGTGCTCAAGCTAACGCGATAAGTGATCCGCCTGGGGAGTACGTACGCAAGTATGAAACTCAAAGGAATTGACGGGGACCCGCACAAGCGGTGGAGCATGTGGTTTAATTCGACGCAACGCGAGGAACCTTACCAGCCCTTGACATCCCAAGAACTAGGCAGAGATGCTTAGGTGCCTTTCGGAGGAACTTGGTGACAGGTGGTGCATGGCTGTCGTCAGCTCGTGTCGTGAGATGTTGGGTTAAGTCCCGCAACGAGCGCAACCCCTATCGTATGTTACCATCATTAAGTTGGGGACTCATGCGAGACTGCCTGCGACGAGCAGGAGGAAGGTGGGGATGACGTCAAGTCATCATGCCCCTTATGGGCTGGGCTACACACGTGCTACAATGGACAATACAGAGGGTAGCGATCCCGCGAGGGGGAGCCAATCTCAGAAAGTTGTTCTTAGTTCGGATCGCAGTCTGCAACTCGACTGCGTGAAGTTGGAATCGCTAGTAATCGCGAATCAGCAATGTCGCCGGTGAATACGTTCTCGGGTCTTGTACACACCGCCCGTCACACCACGAGAGTTGGTTGCACCTGAAGTAGCAGGCCTAACCCGTTTACGGGAGGGATGTTCCTAAGGTGTGATTAGCGATTGGGGTGAAGTCGTAACAAGGTATCCGTACGGGAACGTGCGGATGGATCACCTCCTTTCTAAGGAGCACAGACGACCTTCTCTATTTATTTGGTATTGTTCTTTCCTGTAAAGGTTTGAATAATTACTGAGATGGACATTGGAAACTATATAGTAGAGAAATCAACATAAAATTTTTTTTCTGAAGAAATTTTCGAGGATGGATTTATTTCATTCGAAGTAAAATTTGCCAAGAAAGAGAGTTAGCTGATGAACAATTTAGGTTAAGATATTAAGGGCGCACGGAGAATGCCTAGGTAACAAGAGCCGATGAAGGACGTGATAAGCTGCGATAAGCTGTGGTTAGCTGCAATTGAGCATTGATCCGCAGATTTCCCAATGGGGCAACCTGCTAGATTGAAGATCTAGCGCGAAAGAGGTAAGTGGGTGAACTGAAACATCTAAGTAACCCGAGGAAAATAAAGTAAAAACGATTCCCTAAGTAGCGGCGAGCGAACGGGGATGAGCCTAAACCAATACAGTGTCAAGGATGTAGCCGTTGCTGTATTGGGGTAGTGGGAAGAACGCCTGGAGAACTACAAGGTATCCGGCAATTTTAAAGACGTAACTGGAAGGAATTGGAAAGTTCCGCCGTAGCGGGTGATAGCCCCGTACAGGTAAACTCTTTAAGTTGTGTGTTCTCTCCCGAGTAGCACGGGACACGTGAAACCCTGTGTGAATCTGCGAGGACCATATCTCGTAAGGCTAAATACTCTTGTTAACCGATAGTGAATAGTACCGTGAGGGAAAGGTGAAAAGAACCCCGGGAGGGGAGTGAAATAGAACCTGAAACCGTGTGCTTACAAGCGGTCAGAGGTCTTCGGACTGATGGCGTGCCTTTTGGAGAATGATCCTGCGAGTTACGATCAGTGGCAAGGTTAAGTATAACGGAGCCGTAGGGAAACCGAGTCTGAATAGGGCGATACAGTCGCTGGTCGTAGACGCGAAACCTGGTGATCTATGCCTGTCCAGGATGAAGCTGTGGTAAGACACAGTGGAGGTCCGAACCCACCGTCGTTGAAAAGCCGGGGGATGAGGTAGGTATAGGGGTGAAAAGCCAATCGAACCAGGAGATAGCTCGTTCTCTCCGAAATGCATTTAGGTGCAGCCTTAAGCGTTCAACTATGGGGGTAGAGCACTGAATGGTCTAGGGGGCGTACCGCTTACCGAAATCAATCAAACTCCGAATACCATAGTTCTAGAGCTTAGGAGTGAGACTATGGGTACTAAGATCCATGGTCAAAAGGGAAACAGCCCAGACCACCGACTAAGGTCCCTAATTATAGCTAAGTGGGAAAGGAGGTGGAGATTCTGTAACAACCAGGAGGTTGGCTTAGAAGCAGCCATACCTTTAAAGAGTGCGTAATAGCTCACTGGTCGAGAGTCTCTGCGCCGACAATGTAACGGGGCTAAGCTATAAACCGAAGTCGTGGAATTCAACTTTTAAGTTGGATTGGTAGGAGAGCGTTCTGTAGGCCGTTGAAGGGGAACTGATAAGGGACCCTGGAGGTATCAGAAGTGAGAATGCAGGAATGAGTAGCGAGAAAGGGGGCGAGAATCCCCCTCGCCGGAAGAACAAGGGTTCCAGGGTAAAGTTTGTCTTCCCTGGGTAAGCCGGGACCTAAGCCGAGGCTAGATTGCGTAGGCGAATGGAAAGCAGGTTAATATTCCTGCGCCGGTTATAGTTTGTGATGGAGGGACGCAGAAGGGTATGCGCGCATGGCGACGGTTGTCCATGTGCAAGCATGTAGGGTGACTTGGTAGGAAAATCCGCCAGGTTATATCTGAGGTGTTACGCGGAGTCTTCGGACGAAGGCGCAAATCCCACGCTGTCGAGAAAAGCTTCTAAACGTTAAATTATAACCGCCCGTACCCGAAACCGACACAGGTGTTCAGGGTGAGAAACCTAAGGCGTACAGGCTAACTCTCGCTAAGGAACTCTGCAAAATGGCCCCGTAACTTCGGGAGAAGGGGTGCCACTGATTGTGATAGTTACAAGCGAACTAAAGCGATTGGTGGCCGCAGTGAAGAGTCTCAAGCAACTGTTTAGCAAAAACACAGGTCTATGCTAAGCTGAAAGGCGATGTATATGGGCTGACACCTGCCCAGTGCCGGAAGGTTAAGAGGAGGAGTGAGAGCTCCGAATTGAAGCCCCGGTGAACGGCGGCCGTAACTATAACGGTCCTAAGGTAGCGAAATTCCTTGTCGGGTAAGTTCCGACCTGCACGAATGGTGTAATGACTTGAGAGCTGTCTTGGCGGGAGGCCTGGTGAAATTGTACTACCGGTGAAGATACCGGTTACCTGCAGTAGGACGGAAAGACCCCATGAAGCTTTACTGTAGCTTGGTATTGGGTTTTGGCATTACGTGTATAGGATAGTTGGGAGACTATGAAGGCATGGCGCTAGCTGTGTGTGAGTCGCTGGTGGAATACCAACCACGTAATTTTGAAATTCTAATCTGTGCTTTGTACGCATGGAGACAGTGCTAGGTGGGCAGTTTGACTGGGGCGGTCGCCTCCGAAAGAGTAACGGAGGCGTTCAAAGGTTCCCTCAGGTTGGATGGAAATCAACCGAAGAGTGCAATGGCATAAGGGAGCTTGACTGCGAGACTGACAGGTCGAGCAGGTGCGAAAGCAGGACATAGTGATCCGGCGATTCCGAATGGAAGGGTCGTCGCTCAACGGATAAAAGCTACTCTGGGGATAACAGGCTGATTTTGCCCGAGAGTCCATATCGACGGCAAAGTTTGGCACCTCGATGTCGGCTCATCGCATCCTGGGGCTGGAGAAGGTCCCAAGGGTTGGGCTGTTCGCCCATTAAAGCGGTACGTGAGCTGGGTTCAGAACGTCGTGAGACAGTTCGGTCCCTATCCACTGCAGGCGCAAGAGTATTGAAAAGATCTGTCCTTAGTACGAGAGGACCGGGATGGACAAACCTCTGATGTACCAGTTGTCACGCCAGTGGCACAGCTGGGTAGTCACGTTTGGAACGGATAACCGCTGAAAGCATCTAAGCGGGAAGCCAGCTTTGAGATAAGTACTCTGTTCTATATGAACTAAGACACCTTCGAGACTAGGAGGTTGATAGGTTGGGGGTGTAAGGACCGTGAGGTTTTTAGCTGACCAATACTAATATGTCGAAGTCTTAACCTAAATCTACTATATAGTTTTGAATGTCCATGACAGACAAAAGAATATGATATCAATATATAAATGTTGATAACAGCTTGGTGAGAATAGCTGTAGGGGTACACCTGGTCACATTCCGAACCCAGAAGTTAAGCCTGCATACGCTGAAAGTACTTGAGGGGCAGCCCTCTGGGAGGATAGGTACTTGCCAAGCTTTTAAATATGTGCTTCCATAGCTCAGTTGGTAGAGCGCGCGACTGTTAATCGCGTTGTCGCTGGTTCGAGTCCAGCTGGAAGCGCCATTACAAAATAATGAATTTTTTATATAGCTTGGTGAGAATAGCTGTAGGGGTACACCTGGTCACATTCCGAACCCAGAAGTTAAGCCTGCATACGCTGAAAGTACTTGAGGGGCAGCCCTCTGGGAGGATAGGTACTTGCCAAGCTTTTTTTATTTGTTAAGCGTCAATAACGAGCAATTGAAAAAACTTCAAATAAAAAAATAAAAAAGGTTGACACAATTCCAAAACTATGTTATTATTAATCTCGTCTTGGAAAGCAAAAGTGAAGCTCTATCAGTGAATGACCATACGAATTGGTATGGGAGGATAGTTAGTAATATCCGATAAGTGAGTGGAGGTGTAATAATGAGAGTTAATATCCAATTAGAGTGTACTGAGTGCAAAAGAAGGAATTATAGCACTGCTAAAAACAAAAAGAACACAACAGACAGATTAGAAATGAACAAGTACTGCAAGTGGGATAAGAAAGTAACGCTACACAAAGAAACTAAAAAATAATCAATACAATAACTAAGTTTACAACGTGCAGGTCAATGGCTCAATTGGTAGAGCATCGGTCTCCAAAACCGAGGGTTGGGGGTTCGAGTCCCTCTTGACCTGCCATTTTTTTATATTGAGTATTGAAGGTGGTCCTATGAAATTTATCGAAGAGATAAAAATGGAATATGCTAAGGTGACATGGCCTAACAAAGAGGAAGTGAAACACGCTACTATAATTGTTGCAGCTATGAGTGTCGCATTAAGTGTATATTTGGGAGTTTTCGACTTAATTGCTTCTAGACTTTTAGATATGCTCGTATCCAGTTTTGGAGGGTAAGGAATGGAAAAAGCTATAGTAAAAAAATGGTTCATGATCCACACTTATTCGGGGTATGAGAAAAAAGTGAAAACAGATCTTGAACAGAAAATAGAAACTCTCGAAAAAGGAGAGATCGTTACAAGAATTCTTGTTCCTGAAGAGGAAAGTGTGGAATTAAGAAGAGGTAAAAAGAAAGTTGTGGCAAGAAAACTTTTTCCTGGATATGTAATGGTTGAGATGATTGTTACTAGGGAAGAAAGTGCTGACGGCATAAACTTCAAAGTCGACTCTGATGCCTGGTATATCATAAGAAATACCAACGGAGTAACAGGTTTTGTAGGAGTAGGATCTGATCCGATACCTATGGAAGACGAAGAAGTAGAAAATATATTTAGAGTTATCGGGCTTAATGACGGTGATGATAAAGAAGTAAAAGAAACGGTTCAAATTAACTTTAGTGTCGGAGATTATGTCGAGCTTCTTGAAGGTGGACTTTCTGGACACGGAGGAAAAGTAGCTGAAATCGACATGGAACATAAAAGAGTCAAAGTCATGGTCGAAATGTTTGGTAGGATGACTCCTGTTGAAGTAGGTTTCGACGGTGTCAAAAAAGCCTAAGCTACGCTTTCGGCAAGTGGGAGATAACAAATCAATATGACCACAGATATTATGGAGGTGCAACTTAAAAAATGGCAAAAGAAGTAATCGGATTAATTAAGTTACAATTACCAGCGGGAAAGGCTAATCCAGCTCCACCAGTAGGACCTGCATTAGGACAACATGGTGTTAACATCATGGAATTCTGTAAAGCTTTCAACGCTAAAACTCAAGATAAAGCTGGATGGATTATACCAGTAGAAATTTCTGTTTATAACGATAGAAGTTTTACATTCATTCTAAAGACTCCACCTGCATCTGACTTACTTAAAAAATCTGCAGGGATCAAATCTGGAGCTGCTAACTCTTTAAAAGAGACAGCAGGAACAATCACTAAAGCACAACTTAAAGAATTAGCAGAAACTAAAATGCCAGACTTAAATGCTGGAACTATTGAAGCAGCTATGAACATTCTTGCTGGATCTGCAAGATCTATGGGAATAAAAATAGTAGACTAATTTTTGGGAATCGGCTTTATTTATAGAGTGAAAATAAGTGGTAGGAACTAAAAATTCCGCTTAACCACAGAAGGAGGAAAGTTAAGGAATGGCTAAAAGAGGTAAAAAATACTTAGAGATAGCTAAACTAGTTGAAATAGGGAAGCTTTATGATGTAAACGAAGCTTTAGAGCTTGTTGCAAAAACAAAAACTGCGAAATTCGTAGAAACTATAGAGGTTGCTCTTAGATTAGGAGTAGACCCAAGACATGCTGACCAACAAATAAGAGGAACTGTTGTTCTTCCACATGGTACTGGTAAAAATGTAAAGGTTCTTGCTATAACTTCTGGAGATAATGTGCAGAAAGCTCTAGATGCAGGTGCAGATTATGCAGGTGCAGAAGAATATATCGAAAAGATCCAACAAGGTTGGTTTGACTTTGATGTAGTTATAGCTACTCCAGACATGATGCCTAAACTAGGAAAATTAGGAAGAGTACTTGGAACAAAAGGACTTATGCCTAACCCTAAATCAGGAACAGTAACACCAAACATTGCTCAAGCAGTATCTGAATTCAAGAAAGGGAAGCTTGCCTTTAGAGTAGACAAATTAGGATCTATTCATGTACCTATCGGTAAGGCAGATTTCGACGGTGTAAAAATCGAAGAAAACTTCAAAGCTTTTATGGCAGAGATCCAGAGGTTAAAGCCATCAGCTGCAAAAGGTCAATATCTTAAAACTGTAGCAATATCCCTAACAATGGGACCAGGGATCAAAATGGATCCACTTCTTGTATCTAAGTACTTAGGTGCATAATAGTATTAGTTGGATGAAAATTTAATATATATCCAAACCAAAGACCGTAGGTGGCACAAGCCTTAAACATCCTACCGAGGTTGGGGCAAGTTATCACTAACCTCAAGTATGCTTTCAACCTCCGTTCCTGTCTTTGGATCGGGGGTTATTTTTCAGAAAAAGAGGAGGTGAATAGATAATGGCAACTGAATTAAAAAAACAGGTTATAGATCAACTAAGCGAAAAGATCAAAAAATCTGATTCTATTGTTTTCATTGACTATAGAGGTTTAAAAGTTAATGAAGAAACAGAATTAAGAAAACAGATCAGAGAAGCTGGAGCAGAATACATCGTTGCTAAAAACAGACTTTTCAAAATAGCTCTTAAAGAAGCTGGAGTGGAAGATAGTTTTGACGATGTATTAGAAGGAACTACGGCATTTGCATTTGGATATGGAGACGTTGTGGCGCCTGCTAAAGTAACTTATGAATTAGGAAAAGAATTAGCTCTTAAAAAGAGAGATATATTCAAAATAAAGGCTGGGTTACTTTCTGGAAAGAGAGTTGATGTTTCTGAAGTTGAAGCACTGGCTAAACTTCCATCAAGAGAACAACTACTTTCTATGGTGTTAAATGGTATGCTTGGACCTATCAGAAAACTTGCATATGCAGCTGTAGCTGTAGCTGACAAGAAAGAATCTGCAGGAGAATAATCTCCTTAAGATGAAAAGAACAATAAAAATCTTATTATAGAAGATAATAAAAAAGGAGGAATAATTAAATGGCATTCGATAGAGAAAAATTCATCGCTGATTTAGAAGCAATGACAGTATTAGAATTAAAAGATTTAGTATCAACATTAGAGGATCACTTCGGTGTAACTGCTGCTGCTCCTGTAGCTGTAGCTGCTGAAGCTGGAGCTGCTGCTGCAGAAAAAACTGAGTTTGACGTAGTTATAACAAGCGCAGGTGCTAAGAAGATAGCAGTAATCAAAGAGCTTAGAGCTATCACTGGACTTGGACTTAAAGAAGCTAAAGACTTAGCTGAAGCTGGAGGAAATGTTAAAGAAGCTGTTTCTAAAGAGGAAGCTGAAGAAGTAAAAGCTAAATTAGAAGCTGCTGGAGCTACTGTAGAAGTTAAATAGTCTATTTTTTAACTTTTATTAAATCCTACTAACAATTTAAAAAAAATAGGCACTCTTAATTAAGAGTGCCTTTTTACTCATTTATAGAGTAGTGGCCTTGAAATAAATAAAACGCGAAATATTTTAAATATGAAGTTGATATCTAATCTGTGTAAAACAGTATTTTCAAACAGATTATTTTTAATAGGTTAGGTATCAACTATTAAGAACTAACAAGGGGTGTGAAGTAATGGGGAAACTTGTTAAAAGAATGAATTTTGGAAGAATAAAAGAAAGAGGAGCGATGCCTCACTTCCTAGAATTCCAATTAAATTCCTATGAAGATTTCCTACAAGCCAAAAAAGCTCCAAATACGAGAGAAGATAAAGGACTTGAATCGGCTTTTAGAGAAATTTTCCCTATTGAGTCTTCTAACGGAGACATCAAACTTGAGTACCTTTCTTATGAACTGCACGAAGCAGAGCCACCAATGAATGATGAGCTTGAGTGTAAAAAGAGAGGTAAAACCTATTCTGCCTCATTAAAGGTAAGGCTTAGACTCATAAACAAGAAAAGTGGAAACGAGATACAAGAAACATTGGTATACTTTGGTGAGCTTCCTAGGATGACTGAGAGAGGGACTTTCATAATTAATGGTGCAGAAAGAGTAGTAGTGTCACAGCTACATAGATCACCTGGTGTTTCTTTCAACAAAGAACAAAACATACAGACAGGTAAGGATCTATTTTCAGGAAAAATTATACCTTATAAAGGTACATGGCTGGAATTTGAAACAGACAAAAATGACTTCTTAAGTGTCAAAATAGACAGAAAAAAGAAAGTTTTAGCAACTGTATTTCTAAAATCAGTAGATTTTTTCCAGGACAACTTGGAAATCATGGAAGAGTTCTTTAAAATAAAGGAACTTGACCTGACTAAATATTATGAAAAGTATAAAGAGAGAGAAGAATTAGTAAGTATTCTGAGAACGAAGTTTGAAGGTAGCTTCGTAAAAGAAGATATATTCGACGAAGAAACTGGAGAAATACTAGCTGAGGAACAGACAGTTATTGATGAAGAGTTAATCGAAAAAATAGTAGATATGAAACTCGAATCAATAAATTACTGGGAAGTAAGACCAGAGGAAAAGATACTTGCAAATACCTTGCTGGCAGATACCAGTGAAAATAAAGATGAGGCTGTCACAGAGGTATTTAAAAAACTAAGACCTGGAGACCTTGTTACAGTTGATTCAGCAAGATCACTTATCAGACAGATGTTTTTTAATCCTCAAAGATACGACCTAGCTTCAGTAGGTAGATACAAAATGAATAAGAGACTGAGACTAGATCTTCCTGATGATCAAGTAGTATTGACAAGAGAAGACTTAGTGGCATCGATAAAATATGTTCTTGGACTTCATAACGGTGCAGGACACACAGATGATATAGACAATCTTTCAAACAGAAGGGTAAGAGGAGTCGGAGAACTTCTGTTGATGCAGATAAGATCAGGACTTGTAAAAATGGGGAAAATGGTAAAAGAAAAGATGACTGTACAAGATGCAGGGACCCTTACTCCACAATCTCTTTTAAATACGAGACCTCTTAATGCATTGGTTCTAGACTTCTTTGGTTCCGGACAGCTTTCACAGTTTATGGACCAATCCAACCCACTAGCTGAACTTACTCACAAGAGAAGGATTTCAGCGCTAGGACCAGGTGGACTTTCTAGAGAAAGGGCAGGATTTGAGGTACGTGATGTACACGATTCACATTATGGTAGAATATGTCCTATAGAAACTCCAGAGGGACCAAACATCGGTCTTATAGGATCTCTTGCTATCTATGCTAAGGTTAATAAGTATGGGTTTATAGAAACTCCATATATAACTGTAAAGGATGGTAAAGCGGATTTTGATGACATAAAATATCTAGCTGCTGACGAAGAGGAAGGACTCTTTATAGCACAGGCAGATACAGTTGTAGGAGAAGACGGAAACCTTGTAGGAGAAGTTGTTTGTAGATTTGGACATGAAATAGTTCATGTATCAGGTGAAAAAGTTGACTTCCTAGATGTTTCTCCTAAACAGGTTGTTTCAGTATCAGCTGGACTTATACCTTTCCTAGAGCATGATGATGCCAACAGAGCACTTATGGGATCAAACATGCAAAGACAAGCGGTACCATTATTGAAAGCAGAAGCACCTTTTATAGGAACAGGACTAGAAAGAAAAGTTGCTGTAGATTCTGGAGCAGTTGTGGTGTCAAAGGTTAAAGGGAAAGTTGTAACTGTAGATGCAAATAAAGTAGTAGTACTAGATGAAGATAAAAAAGAACATTCTTATAGACTATTAAACTTCGAAAGATCCAACCAGGCGATGTGTCTACACCAGAAGCCACTTGTTGATCTCGGAGAAGAGGTAGAAGTTGGAACTATACTAGCCGATGGACCTGCTACAAAAGGCGGAGATTTGGCACTTGGTAGAAATATCCTGATGGCATTCATGCCTTGGGAAGGATACAACTTTGAGGATGCGATTTTGATTTCTGATAGACTGAGAAAAGATGACGTATTCACGTCAATTCATATAGAGGAATATGAGATAGAAGCCAGATCAACAAAATTAGGTGATGAGGAAATCACAAGGGAAATTCCTAATGTATCTGAAGAAGCTCTTAGAAACCTTGATGACAGGGGAGTAATCAGAGTAGGTGCAGAAGTAGGACCTGGAGATATACTTGTAGGAAAAACTACACCGAAAGGTGAAACAGAACCTCCTGCAGAAGAAAAATTACTCAGAGCTATATTTGGAGAAAAAGCAAGAGATGTAAGAGACACATCTTTAAAAATGCCTCATGGAGCTAAAGGTACTATTGTTGAGATACTAGAGCTTTCTAGAGAGAACGGCGATGAACTTAAGGCTGGGGTAAATAAACTGATAAGAATATTTGTAGCTGAAAAGAGAAAAATAACTGTTGGAGATAAGATGTCAGGAAGACATGGTAATAAAGGTGTAGTTTCTAGAGTACTACCTGCAGAAGACATGCCTTTCTTAGCTAACGGAACACATCTTGACGTAGTTATCAACCCTCTTGGAGTTCCTTCACGGATGAATATAGGTCAGGTACTAGAAGTACATTTAGGACTTGCAATGGGAGACTTAGACGGCGGAACATACATAGCCACTCCTGTATTTGATGGTGGAAATGAAGCACAGGTAAAAGATTATCTTGAATCTTCAGGATTCAGCAGAACAGGTAAGGTAACACTGTTTGATGGTAGAACAGGGGATAAATTTGACAACCCTGTAACTGTAGGTAGGATGTATATGCTTAAACTTCATCACCTAGTAGAAGATAAAATGCATGCTAGAGCAATCGGTCCTTACTCACTAGTCACTCAACAGCCACTTGGAGGTAAAGCTCAATTTGGAGGACAGAGATTAGGTGAAATGGAAGTTTGGGCTCTTGAAGCTTATGGGGCAGCAAATATTCTACAGGAGATGCTAACTGTTAAGTCAGATGACGTGGCAGGAAGAACAAAGACATACGAGGCTATTGTAAAAGGTGAAGAAATGCCAGAGCCTGACTTACCAGAATCATTCAAGGTACTACTTAAGGAATTCCAGGCACTAGCTCTTGATGTAGAACTCTTTGATACTGATAAAAATATTATAAATGTAAATGAAGAGCTAAACAAAGAAGAAACAATAACGGAGTTCTCTTTAGCAGACCTTAAAAATTAAGATTGTGGTCGTATGGAACACATAACTATTTGAGTGTATATAATACTTATCTCAAGTAAGGAGGCTTTGCAGTTAATATGGGAATTAAAAATTTCGAAAAAATCAGGATTAGACTAGCATCTCCGGAAAAGATTCAAGATTGGTCTTTTGGAGAAGTAACTAAACCGGAAACAATTAACTATAGAACACTTAATCCTGAAATGGATGGTCTTTTCTGTGAAAAAATATTTGGTCCAACTAAGGACTGGGAATGCGCTTGTGGAAAATACAAAAGAATGAGATATAAAGGTCTTGTTTGTGAAAAGTGTGGAGTAGAAGTAACAAGAGCAAAAGTCAGAAGAGAGAGAATGGGGCATATTAATCTTGCCGCTCCAGTTTCTCACATCTGGTACTCTAAAGGTACTCCAAACAAGATGTCTCTTGTTCTTGGGATTTCCCCAAAAGAACTTGAATCAGTTCTTTATTTTGCAAGATATATCGTAATATCTACAGGTGATACGAATCTTAAAGAGGTAAAGATTTTAACTGAGAGAGAATACAAGCTATACAGACAGCAACACGGAAAAAGTTTTGAAGCTCAAATGGGTGCAGAAGCTATTCTTAAATTGCTACAAAAGATAAATCTTGAAGAACTTCAAGTAGAACTTGAAAAAGAGCTTGAAGATGTAACTTCTTCTCAAAAGAGAAAGAAGATAGTAAAAAGACTTAAAATAGTAAGAGACTTCAGTGAGTCAGGTAATAAACCTGAATGGATGATACTAAAAAATGTTCCAGTGATACCAGCTGACCTTAGACCAATGGTGCAGCTAGACGGTGGAAGATTTGCAACTTCAGATCTGAATGACCTTTATAGAAGAGTAATAAACAGAAACAACAGATTGAAAAAACTTTTAGAAATAAAAGCACCTGAAATCGTTGTAAAAAATGAAAAAAGAATGCTTCAAGAAGCTGTGGATGCCCTTATAGATAACGGAAGAAGAGGAAAGCCTGTAGTTGCACAAAACAACAGAGAACTTAAATCTCTTTCTGATATGTTAAAAGGTAAGCAAGGTAGATTTAGACAGAACCTTCTCGGTAAAAGGGTAGACTATTCTGCTAGATCGGTTATCGTTGTAGGTCCGTCCCTAAAGATGGATCAGTGCGGAATCCCTAAAAAAATGGCCCTTGAACTATACAAGCCTTTTATAATGAGAGAACTTGTAAAAAGAGAGCTTGCTTCAAATATAAAGACAGCTAAAAAACTTGTAGAAGATGCAGATGATAAAGTATGGGATGTAATTGAGGATGTAATCCAGGATCACCCAGTACTTTTAAACAGAGCACCTACTCTTCACAGACTTTCAATACAGGCTTTCCAACCTGTTCTTATAGAAGGAAAGGCTATCAGACTTCACCCATTGGTTTGTGCTGCATTTAATGCCGATTTCGATGGTGACCAGATGGCAGTACACTTGATGCTTTCACCTGAGGCGATAATGGAAGCAAAACTTCTAATGCTTGCACCAAATAACATTATATCTCCTGCAAATGGAGAACCGGTAGCTGTACCTTCTCAAGATATGGTTATGGGATGTTATTATATGACAAAAGATAAACCTGGAGCTAAAGGTGAAGGGATGGTTTTTTCGAGCATAGATAAAGTTTTGACTGCTTATCAACTGGGAATGGTTGAAACTCATGCAATTGTAAAAGTAAGGATAAACTCTGAGCTTGTTGAATCTACTCCAGGTAGAGTACTTTTCAATGAGATGCTTCCTGTGGAAAACAGAATGTATAATGTTACTTTCGGTAAGGGACCTCTTAAGAAGCTTATTGCAAAACTTTATGAGATGCATGGATTTACTATAACGGCAGAACTTATAAATGACATTAAAAACTTCGGATATCATTACGCTACGTTTGCTGGAATAACTGTAGGTATAGAGGATCTTGAAATTCCTGAGTCTAAAAAGTCGATTCTTGAAGAGGCTGACAACATGGTAGATCAAATCGAACAGGATTACAGAGACGGTAAGATAATAAACGAAGAAAGATATAGAAAAACAGTAGCAGTATGGTCAAAAGCAACTGATGATGTAACAAAGGCAATGATGGAAAACCTAGACCAATTTAACCCGGTATATATGATGGCCAACTCAGGAGCAAGAGGATCTATCGCACAGATGAGACAACTTGGAGCCATGAGAGGACTAATGGCAGATACACAGGGAAGAATCATAGAGGTACCTATCAAAGCAAACTTCCGTGAGGGTCTAACTGTATTAGAATTCTTCATGTCATCTCACGGAGCTAGAAAAGGTCTGGCAGATACAGCACTGAGAACTGCCGACTCGGGATACCTAACAAGAAGACTTGTAGATATTTCGCATGAAGTTATAGTAAACTCTGAAGACTGCGGAACACACGAGGGAATAGAAGTAGCAGAGCTTGTATCTGAAGGAAATGTAATCGAAAAACTTTCAGAAAGACTGAACGGAAGAGTCCTTGTAGAAGATGTAGTACATGAGGGGGAGCTAGTAGCCTCTAGAAATACCATTATAGATAAAGAACTTATAAATAAAATCGAAGAGCTAGAAATTAAAAAAGTCAAGATAAGATCACCACTTACATGTAGCCTTGAAAAAGGAGTTTGTAAGAAGTGTTATGGTATGGACTTAGCAACTCATAAAGAGATACTTTTAGGAGAAGCTGTAGGAGTAATAGCGGCACAATCTATCGGAGAACCTGGAACTCAGCTTACAATGAGAACTTTCCATACAGGTGGAGTTGCCATGGCCTCAGCTGCAGCAACAAGCATAAAGGCTGAAAACAGTGGTAGAATAGCATTTAGAGAAGTAAAAATACTTGAAACTGAAGACAGTGATGATAAAGTTGTAGTTTCTCAGTCAGCTAAGCTGATAATAGGAAACTATGATTATGAGATCCCTTCTGGTTCGATTCTTAAAGTAGAAGAGGGACAGATGGTAGAAGCGGGGGATACCCTAGTGGTATTTGACCCTTATAATATACCTATAATAGCTGACAATGATGGTGTAGCAGAATATAGAGAGCTATATGTAAAAGAGAGTTATGACGAAAAGTATGACGTAACAGAGTATCAGGCAATAAAACCGGTAGAATCTGGAGATATTAACCCTAGAATAATACTCTTTGATGACGATGGGAATAAAGTCGGAGTTTGTTACATACCATTCGGAGCCTTCTTAATGGTTAAAGAAGGAGACAAAGTTAAAAAAGGTCAAATCGTGGCAAAAATCATTCCTGAGGGAGCCGGAACAAAGGATATCACTGGAGGTCTTCCGAGAGTTCAAGAACTTTTTGAAGCTAGAAATCCAAAAGGAAAGGCCACTCTTTCTGAGATAGACGGTAAGGTAGAGATTACCGGTAAAAAGAAAAAAGGTATGAGAGTAATCATAATAAAATCAACTAGTGACAGTGACTTATTCAAAGAATATCTTGTTCCTGTAGGGGAACACCTTGTTGTTACAGATGGTATGCTTGTAAAATCTGGAGATAAGATCACAGATGGAGCTATTTCTCCACATGACGTACTTTCTATAAAAGGTCTTGTTGCGGCAGAGCAGTTTATACTAGAGTCTGTTCAGCAAGTATATAGAGATCAAGGGGTAACGGTAAATGATAAACATATAGAGATTATCGTTAAGCAGATGTTTAAGAAAGTCAGAATAGTAGATTCTGGTTCATCACTTTTCTTAGAAGATGAAGTTGTAGAGAAGAGGTTAATGGATCTTGAAAATGAAGTGTTAAGAGCAGCTGGTAAACGTGAGATACAGTATCAACCGATTATCCAGGGAATAACTAAAGCAGCAGTAAATACTGGAAGCTTTATTTCTGCGGCATCATTCCAAGAGACGACAAAAGTACTTTCTAACGCAGCAATCGAAGGAAAAGAAGACTATTTAGAAGGTCTTAAAGAAAATGTAATTATAGGAAAAATGATTCCTGCTGGAACAGGATTCACTTCTTATAAGACGATAGAACCTAAGAAACTTCAAGACTAATAAAATAGGCGACTTTTGTCGCCTATTTTGATATTTTTTACTCTTTATAAAATAAAAACACCGAATATCCTATAACAGGAATTAATCTAAAATTTTATCAATGAAAGATCAACTTTGAGAGAGAGGGTGGGTTTCCTATGAGAAGTATGACTGGTTATTCTAAGGAATTATTTGAAAATGATGACTTTAGAGTAAAAATAGAGATAAAAAGTGTGAATAACAAAAATTTAAATCTAAAAATAAAGTTACCTTATATATTGAATTTTATGGAAAATAAAATCAAAACAGAGGTAGCTTCGAGAGTTTTTAGAGGGTCTGTAGATCTTAGGATTGACTTTGAAGATAAGAGAGAACTCGGAGATCTATTTGAATACAACAGTAATTTAGCTTCATCTTACATGAAAGTATTGGAAAAACTAGAAGAGGATTTTAGTGAAAAATTCTCCAATAAACTTGATATTCTGATCAAACAGCCTAATGTAGTAAGAAAAAATGAGCTGGAAATAGACGAGGCTGAATATTCTGATATTGTTAAAAAGACACTTCATAAAGCCATAGATTCCTTCTTGGAAATGAAAGAGGGAGAGGGTTCTAGACTTAAACTATATTTTGAAGATCGGATAAAGTCTATAGAGGAAAAAGTTGTTCAGATAATAGAAAAAAAAGAAGAAGTTGCAGAAGACTACAGAGAGAAACTCTTAGAAAGATTGGAGAAAGTTAGAAGAGATATTGAATTTAAAGAAGAGGATCTTTTGAAGGAAATATTATTATTTACTGACAAATCTGATATATCAGAAGAGACTTCGAGACTCGAGAGTCATTTAGAACAGTTTAAAATAGAACTTGAAAAAAATGAATCAAGTATAGGAAAAAAACTCGATTTTATTCTTCAGGAGATGTTTAGAGAGCTCAACACTACAGGAGTAAAATGTAATTTGTATGACATATCAAAACTGGTTGTAGAATGTAAAAACGAGGTTGAGAAAATACGTGAGCAGGCCTTGAATATCGAATAGGAGGCAAAGAAATGAGACCTATAAATATAGGCTTTGGAAACATGGTGATAGATGAAAGGATAATAGGGATAATAGCTCCTGATTCTGCACCGAGTAAACGTCTTAAAGAAGAAGCTAAAACTCAAAACAAATTAATAGATGCTACTTTTGGAAGAAAAACAAGAGCACTAATTATAACTGATTCAGACCATGTGATAATGTCAGCCATAAATCCGGAAACTATAGCAGTCAGAATCGAAAAAGGAGAATAAGTATGAAGAAGGGTGATTTATTTGTAGTTTCGGGACCCAGTGGGGCCGGGAAATCTACTGTTTGTAAATTAGTCAGAAGGATGCTTGAAATAAATCTTGCAGTTTCTGCTACAACTAGAGCTCCAAGAGCTGGAGAAGTAGATGGAAGAGAATACTATTTTCTCACAATGGAAGAATTTCAAAATAAGATAAAAAACAACGAATTTTTGGAATATGCAAATGTACACGGCAACTACTATGGAACCTTAAAAAGTGAGGTAGAGGAAAGACTTAACGAAGGGAAGAATATAATTCTAGAGATTGATGTTCAGGGGGGAATCCAAGCTAGAGAAGAATACCCAGATGTAAACTTAATTTTCTTTAAAACACCTACAAAAGAAGATCTTGAAGACAGGCTTAGGGGAAGAGGAACAGAGGATGAAGAAACAGTCAGAATTAGACTTGAAAACTCTCTAAAAGAGCTGGAATTTGAAAAGTATTATGACAAAACTGTAATCAACCACAGCATAGAACAGGCATGTTATGATCTTATAAAAATAATAAAAAAAGAAGCATAAATATTAATTTATTAAAATATCTGAAATTACAAGGAGGAGTTTGAAATGAAAAAAGGAATTACTTATGATGAATTATTGGATAAAATACCTAATAAATATGTTTTAGCTACAGTTGCAGGAAAAAGATGTAGAGAGATTGAAAGTGGGTCTGAATCATTGGTTAAGGGTCTAAAGAAAGATACAAATGTCCAAAAAACTTTTAGAGAGATATTGTCAGATAAAATAGGTTATGATATTCAGGAAACAACTGGGGAGTAGGCTATGAAAAAGATCTTGTTTTTATTATTTTTGTCGGTAATAGGACTATTCGGATGTGGAAACAAAAGATCACAGAAAATTGAAAAGGAACTTTTTTCATTTGGCACCTATATAAAAATAACTGTTTATGACGAAGACAGCAAAAAAGCTGAAAAAGCTATTGAGGCTGCCTTTAAAGAGATAGAGAGAATCGACAGTAAATTAAATACTAAAAAAACTGGAAGTATAATAGATCAAATAAACAGCAGCAAGGATAAAAAAATAAAACTTGATTCAGAGGGAAAAGAAATATTTTCAAAAGTCGAAGAGCTATATGAAGTTTCAAACAAAAAATATGATATCACTATATCTCCTCTTATGGATGTATGGGGATTTACAACTTATGAATCAGAAAAGAAACTACCTTCTAAAAAAGAAATTGATAAAGCACTATCAAAAATAGATTACTCTAAAGTTTCTATAAAAGATGATTATCTTCTGTTTGAAAAACCTGTTGAAAAAATAGACACGGGATCTTTTTTGAAGGGTTATGCAATCTCTAGAGCTAAGCTTATAATGAAAGATATGGGAATAAAGAGTGCCTTTATAACTTCCATATCTAGTATAGAGACAATAGGGACAAAGCCTGGATCTAAAAAATGGAGGATAGGACTTCAAAATCCTTCAGATCCTACGAAAATCTTAGATGTTGCAAATTTAGATGATAAGGCTATGGGAGTTTCAGGAGATTATCAAACTTTTGTGGAAATAGATGGGAAAAGATATCATCACATACTAGATGTAAAGACTGGCTACCCTGTATCAGACAAAAAAATGGTAGTAGTAATATGTGAAGACGCCTTTACTGCAGATATGCTATCAACTGCTTTTTTTTCAATGCCAATAAAGGAAATCTTAAAATATGTAGAAGATAAAAAAAACGTAGATGTTTTTATAGTTGACGCTGATTCGAAAATAACAACTTCCACAGGATTTAATTATTTTCTTAAAAAGTAATATTTTTGAATTTTTGTATAGTAGAAGAAACGTTTACGGATATATTGTAATGCAATACCAAGGTAATTTTATAACAAAGGATATACAAATTACTTAACTAAGGAGGACAAAACAGATGGAGCAATTTATCTACATTGGAATCACAGGTGGGCTTTTGGCTTTGGTTGCATCATTCTTCTACTCTCAAAAGGTTCTGAAATATGAAATTGGTAATGAAAAGGTTGCTGAGATAACAGAGGCAATACGTGAAGGTGCCATGGCATTTCTGACAGCAGAGTACAAAATTCTTGTATGGTTTGTCGGAGGAGTGGCAATACTTTTATCGACTTTTCTGAGTATAGGGGTGGCAGCTACATTTATATTAGGTGCTTTTACTTCTGCTGTTGCTGGAAATTTGGGAATGCGAGTAGCGACGAAAGCCAACGGAAGAACTGCTATTGCAGCAAAAGAGGGAGGCCTCGCAAAGGCTTTGGATGTAGCGTTTGCAGGTGGAGCAGTAATGGGACTTGCAGTAGTTGGACTTGGATTAATAGGTGTGTCTGTACTAACACTGGTTTTTAACTGGGATATGGGAGTTATAACAGGATTTGGTATGGGTGCTTCTTCGATAGCTCTGTTTGCAAGAGTTGGTGGAGGAATATATACAAAGGCCGCAGATGTGGGAGCTGACCTAGTTGGTAAGGTGGAAGCTGGAATCCCAGAAGATGATCCTAGAAATCCCGCAACAATTGCTGATAACGTAGGAGACAACGTTGGTGATGTGGCAGGAATGGGAGCCGACCTTTTTGAGTCGTATATAGGTTCTATAATAGCAACGATGGCATTAGGAGCCACAATGGCAGCAACCACAGATATGCATGGTTATATGGTAGCCCCTATACTAGTGGCATCATTTGGAATATTAGCCTCTATAATAGCAACTCTTACAGTAAAAACAGATGACCCTAAAGAGGTATATCATAAACTTGAAAATGGAACTAGAATAGCAGGTCTTTTGGCAACAATAGCCGCCTTTATGATAGTTAAGTTTTTAGGTCTTCCTATGGGAGTGTTCTGGGCAATTGTTGCAGGTCTTGTAGCTGGTCTGGTGATAGCATTTTTCACAGGTGTCTATACTGACACAGGAAGAAAGGCTGTAAATAGAATAGCAGATGCTGCGGAAACAGGTGCTGCGACAACAATAATAGAAGGACTGGCTGTAGGAATGGAATCTACTGTGGCACCGCTTATTATAATATCATTAGCTATAATAGTGGCTCACAGTTTTGCAGGTTTGTATGGTATAGCTATAGCGGCAGTTGGTATGCTTGCAACTACAGGAATGGTAGTAGCAGTAGACGCCTATGGGCCCATAGCAGACAATGCAGGTGGAATAGCCGAAATGTCTGAACTTCCACCAGAGGTAAGAGAATGTACTGACCAGTTAGATGCAGTGGGAAACTCAACTGCAGCAGTGGGAAAAGGTTTTGCAATAGGTTCTGCTGCTTTGACAGCTCTCTCTCTATTTGCGGCTTATAAGGAAGCTGTTGAGTTAAAATCTGGTGCAGATCTTGTAATAGATGTTACTAATCCTAAGGTTATAGTGGGGTTATTTATAGGAGGAATGCTGACATTCCTTTTCTCAGCTCTTACAATGACGGCAGTCGGAAAAGCTGCTATGGAAATGGTTGCAGAAGTAAGAAGACAGTTTAAAGAGATCCCGGGAATAATGGATAAAACAACAAAACCGGACTATAAAAGGTGTGTAGAAATATCTACACGTTCATCTCTTAGAGAGATGGTAATTCCTGGAGTACTTGCAGTACTTGCTCCTGTAATTGTAGGAATGTGGTCAACTGAGGCTTTGGGTGGACTATTGGCTGGGGCTTTGGTGACAGGAATTCTTATGGCTGTAATGATGGCAAATGCCGGAGGAGCATGGGATAATGCAAAGAAACAGATCGAAAGTGGATACAAAGGAGACGGAAAAGGCTCTAACAGACATAAAGCAGCGGTAGTTGGAGATACTGTGGGAGATCCTTTCAAAGATACATCAGGACCATCTCTTAATATTTTGATTAAACTGATGTCGATTGTTTCTCTTGTTTTAGTGCCACTTTTCGTTTAAAGAAGATCTTATTTAAAATTTTTTTGAATTAATTTAAAAGATATATTTTTTTAAAAATTGATTAAAAGTTTCGCTAATACAGCGAAACTTTTTTATTTTAAATCTTTTTGAAATTAAATCAGACTTTAAAAACTTTTATAGAACATAAAAAACCTATTTTTTCTTTACAAATATACTCAAAAATAAATAGGGAATCATTGATAAAATATAAAAAATATATTATAATATAAAGTACCGACTTTGATTTTATTGAAGTTTATAAAGTTATGTATTTGAAAAAATGACGGGGAGAGTAATGAGATATAATTCCGAAGATGTAGACAAATTGATCGAAGAATTAAATATAGTTGAAGTAGTCGGGGAATATGTAGATCTAAAGAGATCAGGAGCTAATTTTAAAGGACTATGCCCATTTCATAAAGACAACAACCCCTCATTTGTAGTCAGTCCTTCGAAAAATATATGTAAATGTTTTGTTTGTGGAGCTGGCGGTAATTCTATAAAATTTTACTCAGATTACAACAAAGTCCCATTTGGACAGGCAATTAAGGATCTTTCTGAAAAGTACAAGATCAAAGTGAAGCCTGTAAAGGGGTATGATGTATTAAGAGACACCAATAAAAAGTATTATGAAATTTTAAATGACGCACTTGAATATTTTTGTGAAAAAATATTTTCCAATGAAGGCAGAGATGCCTTGGAGTACCTATCAAAAAGAAAGTTCAAACCTGATTTTATATCTGAAAATAAAATCGGATTTGCCCCTAGGGGATGGAGCAACCTCTATGACTACCTTTTGAATAAAGGTCACGAATTAAACGACATAGTGACACTTGGATTGGTGAAAGAGGGTGAAAAAGGACACTATGATGCCTTCAGAGACAGAATCATGTTTCCGATATATTCTCCATCAGGGAGTGTAATCGCTTTCGGTGGAAGAAGCTTAGAAGACAGAAAAGATATACCTAAATATATTAATTCACCGGAAAGCCCTGTTTTTCACAAGGGACAAAACTTATACGGGATAAAAGAAAAAGGAAATATAATAAGAAGAAAAGCTTATTCAATAGTTATGGAAGGATATATGGATGTACTTTCAGCTCATTCCTTTGGATTTGACGTAACAGTTGCCTCGTTAGGGACAGCTTTTACAGAAGATCAGGCAAAATTACTGAAAAGATATACATCTAATGTTATACTAGCTTTTGATATGGATAATGCAGGTAGAGTTGCTGCTGAGAAATCGGGAATAATTCTAAAGTCCCACGGATTCAATATAAGGGTATTAGAACTTGAAAATGCCAAAGATCCTGATGAATTCTTGAAAAAATATGGTAAAAATGAATTTTTGAAATCTGTAAAAGAATCAAAGGAAATATTTGATTACTTATACGAGTTTTATTCCAAAGAATATGATCTGACAAACTTGATGGCCAAACAAAATTTTGTTGATAGATTTAAAAGTTTTTTTCAATCAGTGGAAACTGATCTGGAAAAAAGTCTCTATATAGACAAACTATCAAAGTCACTAGAAATTGATAAAGAACTTTTAAATGATATTCTTATTATCAATAATAAAAAAAGTAAAAAGAAAATAAAAAGTGAAATTTATAAACAAAAAGATTTCGGTGAAAAACGAAGCGAGATAATAGACAAACTGGAAATGGATACACTGAAAATAATATTAACAAAACCGGAATATTATTCTTATTTTCAAGAAAAAAAAATAAAAAGTAACCTTTTTCATAAAATCATTGTCTTTTTTAGTGAGGATCACACGTCTGGAAATGGTGTAAAGATGATTTTAAATAGTGATTCTTTTGAAGAGGAGGAAAAAAAGCAAATTATAGAGATTGCTGCATCAAGCATTGAGTATTCAGATGAAAAAAAACTTTTTAAAGATTTTAAAGAGGTATATCTAGGTTGGTTCAGAAGAGAAATAAAAGAGACTCTTGAAAAATATAAGATACACGGAGATATAGTTTCTTTTTTTAAAATAAGAAAAATAAGTGACAACATAGAAAAAACAGACACTGATCTTGAAGAATTAAAAAATCTTTATCGTGAATTCAAAACTTTTAATATATAGAGGAGGCACTTAAAGTAATGAAAGACTTTATTAGGAATGAGAAGGCGCGTGCTTTGATAAGAAAGTCAATAGAGGAGAAAGTTATAACTTTTGAGGAAGTAAATGAAGCGCTACAAGATGATTTTCCAGTTGATAAAATAGAATTCCTTATAAACGGAATGATAGATCAGGGTATAAAAATCATCAGGAGAGAGGAACTTGAAAAAGTAAAGTCTGAAGATAAGGATGGAAAAACCTCTGTGAAAGCTGCTACTCCTAAAGTTGCAGTAAAAGTAGACGAGAAACTGGATTCAGAACAAGTAGAGACAAATAAAAAAGTAAAAAAAGTAGAGGGAGATTTTAACCCTGCGGAAATAGAAGAAGTAACTGAGGAAGAGTTATCTCCAGAAAAGCTTATGACAATAAGTTCCGGAGTAGATGTAGACGAACCTATTAAGATGTATCTAAGGGAGATCGGACAGGTACCATTACTTACTCATAAGCAGGAGATCGAGCATGCAAAGAATTCTGCCGAAGGTGATGAATGGGCAACCCAACAGTTGGTAGAAGCCAACTTGAGACTTGTTGTAAGTATAGCAAAAAAGCACACAAACAGGGGACTGAAATTGTTAGACCTTATTCAAGAGGGAAACATAGGATTGATGAAGGCTGTTGAAAAATTTGAATATACCAAAGGATATAAATTCTCGACTTATGCAACTTGGTGGATAAGACAAGCTATAACTAGAGCGATAGCGGATCAAGGAAGAACTATAAGAATACCGGTGCATATGATAGAGACGATAAACAAGATAAAAAAGGAAAGCAGAATATACCTTCAGGAGACAGGAAAAGATGCAACACCAGAGGTTCTTGCTGAAAGATTGGGAATGGAATCTGAAAAAATAAAGGCTATACTTGAGATGAATCAAGATCCGATATCCTTAGAAACTCCAGTTGGAAGTGAGGAAGATAGTGAGTTAGGTGACTTTGTAGAAGATAACAAAATGCTCAGCCCTTACGAGCAAACAAATAGAAATCTTTTGAAAGAACAACTAGACGATGTACTTCAGAGTTTAAGTGAGAGAGAGGAAAAAGTCTTAAGATTTAGATATGGTTTAGATGACGGATGTCCTAGAACACTTGAGGAAGTCGGTAAAATATTTAAAGTTACTAGAGAAAGAATCAGACAGATAGAGGTAAAGGCTCTTAGGAAACTAAGACACCCAAGCAGAAGAAAAAAATTGGAAGATTTTAAAATGTAAAAAAAAATTAGGAGTTTTAACTCCTAATTTTTATTTGTTCTCAAATTATTATAGGTGTATAATAAAAAATATTGCTTCAAGGAGTTGGAAAATGTCTTTAAATATAAAAAAATTAAAGAAAAAAATTAAAGAAAAGGTACTTCTTCAGAAGGATTTTGAAGAGTTTGTATGCCAAGAGTGCAGCGAAGAGAAGGATTTTCAGGACCTTATTGACCTTATTTTTAAAGAGAATATAGAAATACAGGAGAATGAAGAAAATTATGAAGATAATATAGGAGACGGTTATTATAGTGAAGAGATATTAGAACAGTATTTTCATGATATCTCACTGTATACTCCGATACCAAAAGAAAAAGAAAAAGATATAGTAAAAAAAGCTCAGGATGGTGATGAAGAGGCACGTGAGATGCTTGTAACTTCTAACTTGAAACTAGTCGCTAAGATTGCTATGAAATATTCCAAATCAGGTGTTAATTACATTGACCTTATACAAGACGGAACAATAGGACTTATAGCTGCCATTGATAAATATGATCTTTCTAAGGGTCATAGTTTCACATCTTATTCTGTATGGTGGATAAAAAGGGAGATAATAAACTCTATAGCGAATAGAATAAATGCAATAAAAATACCTAGTTATGTCTATCTTATGAATAAAAAAATAAGAATATTTGAAGATGATTTTATGGAAAGAAATAACAAGAAACCCAGCTATCAAGAAATATCTGAGGCATTGAATTTGTCATTAGAGGAAGTTGAAAAAATGAAAGAAGCATCTGAAATAGGTGTAGGCGGATTTGCAGATGGCAATGAACCAGATCTAGGTGACTTTAACACAGTTGATCAGATAGATAAGGAACTTAATCTTCTAGAAGAGAGAAGTAAAATATCAAATTTAATGAGAAAAATATCTCCTGAAGAGCAAAAGGTAGTGGAAATGTATTATGGTCTTGATGACAATAAAAGATTAGGGTTCAAAGAGATATCCAAAATAATGGGTGTTTCAGTTGAGAAAGTTAAGTTTTTAAAGGAAAGGGCAATACTCAAGCTAAAATGTGCTAATGAGAGGATGTGGGGCTAGTGAGGCTTTCTGAAATAACAAAGAAATTGGAAAAGGCTTTTCCTAAAGATATAGCAGAATCTTGGGATAATGTGGGACTATTAGTAGGTGAAAAAAACAAAGATATAAAAAAAATACAGATATCGCTAGATGCTACAGAAAAAGTGATAGAAGAGGCCGTCAAAAATAATGCAGACCTCATAATAACTCATCACCCTCTTATATTTTCACCATTAAAAGCAATAAATGATTCTACTCTACTTGGAAAAAAAATAATGAAACTTATAAAAAATGATATAGCATTGTATTCGATGCATACAAATTTAGATTCGGCTGAAAATGGACTGAACAAATATGTAGCCGAAATTATAGGTGCTAGGGAATCTAAAATTATAGCTGAAAACTACCGTGATGTCTATAAACTTGCTGTATATGTCCCGAAGGAAAATCATAAAGAGGTATTAAAAAAAGTCCAGGAAACAGGGGTTTCACTGGAAGGTTATGATGATGTGTCTTATTCTACCGAATGTATAGAAAGATACAGAATATCAGGAGAAGACAATGCACATACTGTCGATAATATAAAGGTTGAGGTTATAGGGGAAAAGGGAAAGATGTTTCAGCTTTTAAATGAAATAAGAAAGATACATCCCTATGACCAAGTTCCTTATGAAATTTTTTCTGTGGAAAACAGATATCTAAAGGGGGGAATAGGAAGAGTATTTTCTCTTGAAAAGCCAGTTTTATTTAAAGAGTACGTCAACCTCGTAAAAGAAAAGTTATCAATAGAAAATCTCAGAATAGTAGCAGAAAATGAGGAAAAGTCAGTAAAAAAAGTGGCAGTTGTAAACGGTTCTGGAATGAGTTTTTTTAAAAAAATAAAAAAACTAGGCGTTGATGTTTTTGTTACTGGAGATATAAAATACCATGAGGCTTTAGATGCAGCAGAAGAAGGACTGAACTTAATTGACCTGGGTCATTATGAGAGTGAGCATTTTTTTAACCGTTTAGTTGTCCGTGAACTTATTGAACTTACAGATGTTGAAACTTATATTATGAATGAAAAACCAATTTTTAAATATAGATAAGGAGATGCTTGATGCGTAAAAAAATATTAGTTTTATTTATTTTGATTTTATCTGTGGTTAGTTTTTCTCAAATCACTGATAATCTAGGTTCTTTTTCAGATGAAGAGACAAAAAGAATAGAAACAAAAATGGAAGAAATATCTAAAAACAGTGAACTTGACTTGTATATTAATACATATAAGGCAGGGGAAAATACACAATTGAAAGTACTTGAAAAAAGTGTTATAATCGATATGGTAAAAGTAGATAATGAACATTTAAATGTAAAACTGAGTTTCAGTCAGGACATAGATATAAGCTCCTATCAAGAGGAGCTAGAAAATGTTCTTGGGAATTTGGGAAACCTTATTACCGAAGGAGAAAATGAAAAATATACCTTAGAACTCTTGAATAGCCTAGAAGACATTTTTAAAAGAATGGGAGAAGATAAAGAAATTCAAAAAGAAAAATTTTCCAAAAGAGGGAATTTAAACGGAGTATTTTTGTTTCTTGTTTTTCTTGGGATAGGTGTTTTTGTAGGAAAAAATAAAAAAGTACGAGAGTTTTTTTCTAAAATTATTAAAAATAGGTAGTAAGGTTAATCGCTGCCTGTGAAAACAGGGAGAGGAAAGTCCGGGCTCCGCAGGGCAGAGAGGGCAGTTAACGGCTGCTGAGGGAAACCTTAAGGAAAGTGCCACAGAAAATAGACCGCCACTTGCTGGTAAGGGTGAAAAGGTGGTGTAAGAGACCACCAGTTTCTTAAGAGATTAAGAAAGCTTGGTAAACCCCCTCTGGAGCAAGGCTAAATAGGAGAGAATATGGGCTGCTCGTCCACTCTCAGGGTAAGCTGCTAGAGTCGATAAGTAATTATAGACCTAGATAAATGATTAACTCAGACAAAACCCGGCTTATTTTACTACCTTTTTTAGATATAACTATGACCACAGAATTTTCTGTGGTTTTTTAATTTTTTGGAATTTATTCATAAGAGGTTTTTATTAAAAACATGTTATAAAATTAGCTTTAAAAGAATAAATATCTAGGTTATAAAGGATTGAAATAAAAAATGTTAAAAAAAGATTAAAAAACTATTGACGCCCCTTTGCAGATATGTTATTATATTTCTTGTCCGCGAGAGAAAAGGACAGACGAAACTTCAGGTGGCAAGTCAGCTGGAGATTTGGAAAACAAAAGGACATTAGCAATTAAATAGAGAAGGAAGTCAAAATCGTCATCATAGATGACAAAGAAGTCCAAACAAGGTTTGGACACAGTTAGGTGTTAATAATCTCGCAAGAGATTTAAATAAACTTTTTGAATGAAGAGTTTGATCCTGGCTCAGGATGAACGCTGACAGAATGCTTAACACATGCAAGTCGACTGGAATTCACCTTCGGGTGATAGTACGGTGGCGGACGGGTGAGTAACGCGTAAAGAACTTGCCCTCTAGACTGGGACAACTGTTGGAAACGACAGCTAATACCGGATATTATGGAACTGCGGCATCGCGGAACTATGAAAGGCTATATGCGCTAGAGGAGAGCTTTGCGTCCCATTAGTTAGTTGGTAGGGTAATGGCCTACCAAGACGATGATGGGTAGCCGGCCTGAGAGGGTGATCGGCCACAAGGGGACTGAGACACGGCCCTTACTCCTACGGGAGGCAGCAGTGGGGAATATTGGACAATGGACTAAAAGTCTGATCCAGCAATTCTGTGTGCACGATGAAGGTCTTCGGATCGTAAAGTGCTTTCAGGTGGGAAGAAGAAAGTGACGGTACCACCAGAAGAAGCGACGGCTAAATACGTGCCAGCAGCCGCGGTAATACGTATGTCGCAAGCGTTATCCGGAATTATTGGGCGTAAAGCGCGTCTAGGCGGCCTTTTAAGTCTGATGTGAAAATGCGGGGCTCAACTCCGTATTGCGTTGGAAACTGGAAGGCTAGAGTATCAGAGAGGTGGGCGGAACTACAAGTGTAGAGGTGAAATTCGTAGATATTTGTAGGAATGCCGATGGGGAAGCCAGCTCACTGGATGAATACTGACGCTAAAGCGCGAAAGCGTGGGGAGCAAACGGGATTAGATACCCCGGTAGTCCACGCCGTAAACGATGATCACTAAGTGTGGGGGGTCGAACCTCCGTGCTCAAGCTAACGCGATAAGTGATCCGCCTGGGGAGTACGTACGCAAGTATGAAACTCAAAGGAATTGACGGGGACCCGCACAAGCGGTGGAGCATGTGGTTTAATTCGACGCAACGCGAGGAACCTTACCAGCCCTTGACATCCCAAGAACTAGGCAGAGATGCTTAGGTGCCTTTTCGGAGGAACTTGGTGACAGGTGGTGCATGGCTGTCGTCAGCTCGTGTCGTGAGATGTTGGGTTAAGTCCCGCAACGAGCGCAACCCCTATCGTATGTTACCATCATTAAGTTGGGGACTCATGCGAGACTGCCTGCGACGAGCAGGAGGAAGGTGGGGATGACGTCAAGTCATCATGCCCCTTATGGGCTGGGCTACACACGTGCTACAATGGACAATACAGAGGGTCGCGATCCCGCGAGGGGGAGCCAATCTCAGAAAGTTGTTCTTAGTTCAGATCGCAGTCTGCAACTCGACTGCGTGAAGTTGGAATCGCTAGTAATCGCGAATCAGCAATGTCGCGGTGAATACGTTCTCGGGTCTTGTACACACCGCCCGTCACACCACGAGAGTTGGTTGCACCTGAAGTAGCAGGCCTAACCCGTTTACGGGAGGGATGTTCCTAAGGTGTGATTAGCGATTGGGGTGAAGTCGTAACAAGGTATCCGTACGGGAACGTGCGGATGGATCACCTCCTTTCTAAGGAGCACAGACGACCTTCTCTATTTATTTGGTATTGTTCTTTCCTGTAAAGGTTTGAATAATTACTGAGATGGACATTGGAAACTATATAGTAGAGAAATCAACATAAAATTTTTTTTCTGACGAAATTTTCGAGAATGGATTTATTTCATTCGAAGTAAAAATTGTCAAGAAAGAGAGTTAGCTGATGAACAATTTAGGTTAAGATATTAAGGGCACACGGAGAATGCCTAGGTAACAAGAGCCGATGAAGGACGTGATAAGCTGCGATAAGCTGTGGTTAGCTGCAATTGAGCATTGATCCGCAGATTTCCCAATGGGGCAACCTGCTAGATTGAAGATCTAGCGCGAAAGAGGTAAGTGGGTGAACTGAAACATCTAAGTAACCCGAGGAAAATAAAGTAAAAACGATTCCCTAAGTAGCGGCGAGCGAACGGGGATGAGCCTAAACCAATACAGTGTCAAGGATGTAGCCGTTGCTGTATTGGGGTAGTGGGAAGAACGCCTGGAGAACTACAAGGTATCCGGCAATTTTAAAGACGTAACTGGAAGGAATTGGAAAGTTCCGCCGTAGCGGGTGATAGCCCCGTACAGGTAAACTCTTTAAGTTGTGTGTTCTCTCCCGAGTAGCACGGGACACGTGAAACCCTGTGTGAATCTGCGAGGACCATATCTCGTAAGGCTAAATACTCTTGTTAACCGATAGTGAATAGTACCGTGAGGGAAAGGTGAAAAGAACCCCGGGAGGGGAGTGAAATAGAACCTGAAACCGTGTGCTTACAAGCGGTCAGAGGTCTTCGGACTGATGGCGTGCCTTTTGGAGAATGATCCTGCGAGTTACGATCAGTGGCAAGGTTAAGTATAACGGAGCCGTAGGGAAACCGAGTCTGAATAGGGCGATACAGTCGCTGGTCGTAGACGCGAAACCTGGTGATCTATGCCTGTCCAGGATGAAGCTGTGGTAAGACACAGTGGAGGTCCGAACCCACCGTCGTTGAAAAGCCGGGGGATGAGGTAGGTATAGGGGTGAAAAGCCAATCGAACCAGGAGATAGCTCGTTCTCTCCGAAATGCATTTAGGTGCAGCCTTAAGCGTTCAACTATGGGGGTAGAGCACTGAATGGTCTAGGGGGCGTACCGCTTACCGAAATCAATCAAACTCCGAATACCATAGTTCTAGAGCTTAGGAGTGAGACTATGGGTACTAAGATCCATGGTCAAAAGGGAAACAGCCCAGACCACCGACTAAGGTCCCTAATTATAGCTAAGTGGGAAAGGAGGTGGAGATTCTGTAACAACCAGGAGGTTGGCTTAGAAGCAGCCATACCTTTAAAGAGTGCGTAATAGCTCACTGGTCGAGAGTCTCTGCGCCGACAATGTAACGGGGCTAAGCTATAAACCGAAGTCGTGGAATTCAACTTTTAAGTTGGATTGGTAGGAGAGCGTTCTGTAGGCCGTTGAAGGGGAACTGATAAGGGACCCTGGAGGTATCAGAAGTGAGAATGCAGGAATGAGTAGCGAGAAAGGGGGCGAGAATCCCCCTCGCCGGAAGAACAAGGGTTCCAGGGTAAAGTTTGTCTTCCCTGGGTAAGCCGGGACCTAAGCCGAGGCTAGATTGCGTAGGCGAATGGAAAGCAGGTTAATATTCCTGCGCCGGTTATAGTTTGTGATGGAGGGACGCAGAAGGGTATGCGCGCATGGCGACGGTTGTCCATGTGCAAGCATGTAGGGTGACTTGGTAGGAAAATCCGCCAGGTTATATCTGAGGTGTTACGCGGAGTCTTCGGACGAAGGTGCAAATCCCACGCTGCCGAGAAAAACTTCTAAACGTTAAATTATAACCGCCCGTACCCGAAACCGACACAGGTGTTCAGGGTGAGAAACCTAAGGCGTACAGGCTAACTCTCGCTAAGGAACTCTGCAAAATGGCCCCGTAACTTCGGGAGAAGGGGTGCCACTGATTGTGATAGTTACAAGCGAACTAAAGCGATTGGTGGCCGCAGTGAAGAGTCTCAAGCAACTGTTTAGCAAAAACACAGGTCTATGCTAAGCTGAAAGGCGATGTATATGGGCTGACACCTGCCCAGTGCCGGAAGGTTAAGAGGAGGAGTGAGAGCTCCGAATTGAAGCCCCGGTGAACGGCGGCCGTAACTATAACGGTCCTAAGGTAGCGAAATTCCTTGTCGGGTAAGTTCCGACCTGCACGAATGGTGTAATGACTTGAGAGCTGTCTTGGCGGGAGGCCTGGTGAAATTGTACTACCGGTGAAGATACCGGTTACCTGCAGTAGGACGGAAAGACCCCATGAAGCTTTACTGTAGCTTGGTATTGGGTTTTGGCATTACGTGTATAGGATAGTTGGGAGACTATGAAGGCATGGCGCTAGCTGTGTGTGAGTCGCTGGTGGAATACCAACCACGTAATTTTGAAATTCTAATCTGTGCTTTGTACGCATGGAGACAGTGCTAGGTGGGCAGTTTGACTGGGGCGGTCGCCTCCGAAAGAGTAACGGAGGCGTTCAAAGGTTCCCTCAGGTTGGATGGAAATCAACCGAAGAGTGCAATGGCATAAGGGAGCTTGACTGCGAGACTGACAGGTCGAGCAGGTGCGAAAGCAGGACATAGTGATCCGGCGATTCCGAATGGAAGGGTCGTCGCTCAACGGATAAAAGCTACTCTGGGGATAACAGGCTGATTTTGCCCGAGAGTCCATATCGACGGCAAAGTTTGGCACCTCGATGTCGGCTCATCGCATCCTGGGGCTGGAGAAGGTCCCAAGGGTTGGGCTGTTCGCCCATTAAAGCGGTACGTGAGCTGGGTTCAGAACGTCGTGAGACAGTTCGGTCCCTATCCACTGCAGGCGCAAGAGTATTGAAAAGATCTGTCCTTAGTACGAGAGGACCGGGATGGACAAACCTCTGATGTACCAGTTGTCACGCCAGTGGCACAGCTGGGTAGTCACGTTTGGAACGGATAACCGCTGAAAGCATCTAAGCGGGAAGCCAGCTTTGAGATAAGTACTCTGTTCTATATGAACTAAGACACCTTCGAGACTAGGAGGTTGATAGGTTGGGGGTGTAAGGACCGTGAGGTTTTTAGCTGACCAATACTAATATGTCGAAGTCTTAACCTAAATCTACTATATAGTTTTGAATGTCCATGACAGACAAAAGAATATGATATCAATATATAAATGTTGATAACAGCTTGGTGAGAATAGCTGTAGGGGTACACCTGGTCACATTCCGAACCCAGAAGTTAAGCCTGCATACGCTGAAAGTACTTGAGGGGCAGCCCTCTGGGAGGATAGGTACTTGCCAAGCTTTTTTTTATTTTAAAGGGCTTATTTTTGCTTTAATAGATTGACTTTATTGGAATATTATGATAAACTAATTAAGTTATTATACAAGGTATTCCGCTTTAATCTGAGGAATATTAAATGAATATCTTTGAGGAGGAAGAAATGAAAGAAAAATTAATCCAATTAGTAGAACAAAACTACATTAGAACTGATGTGCCTCAGTTCAAAGCAGGGGACACAATTGTTGTTCACTACAGAGTAAAAGAGGGAGAAAAAGAAAGAATCCAACTTTTTGAAGGTGTAGTAATCAGAGTCAATGGTGGAGGAGTAGCTAAAACTTTTACTGTTAGAAAAGTAACAGGAGGAGTTGGAGTGGAAAGAATTATTCCTGTAAACTCTCCAATGATCGAAAAAATCGAAGTTAAGAGAATCGGTAAAGTAAGAAGATCTAAACTTTACTACTTAAGAGAACTTTCTGGAAAGAAAGCAAGAATCAAAGAAATCAGAAAGTAATTATATCAAAACTGTCCAGGGCGAATGCCCTGGGCTTTTTTGATTATCATAAAAAACATACAGAAAAAAATAACATAGGAATAATTTTAATTATTTTAAAATAAAAAAATATCTAAAAATGATAATCGTATAGCAGTAAGAAATATTTTAAAATTAAAGTTTGTGAAAAATAGAATATTGCAAAATAAGGAAAAAGATAACTATTATTTACAGTTCTAAATAGATGAAATATACTAGAAGGGTAAAGAAAAACTGTTAATAATTGGAGGGGTTTAATGGAAAAAATCAAGTGTCCGCATTGTGGGAATCTATCAGGTGAGGTAGATTATGAAAGAGTTACAAAACATTTCGTTTGTAATGAATGTAGTTCTATGTTTCATACGATTCAGGAAAATGGGAAAATAAAAGTAGAACTAGAAGTATAAGCCGGCATATGCCGGCTTATTTTATTTCTCATAAGTATCAAAGACAATAGGGTAAAAAAAGTCGAAAAAAATAATTAATTATGTTAAAATGGTAAAGTAAAATACTGAAAGAGGTGCATAAATGGAAAAAGAAAAAATAGTAATTAATGGAATTTTTTACCTATTTTTAACAACGTGTTTTCTTTTATTATGGATAAAAGAAAAGGAAGTGGTTGAACTCATTAAAGAGTATAGGGGAGCTTTCTCTCAAAAGGTAATTTCTATATTCAATATAGAGAGCCCCACAACTCAAAAGGGGGTAAAAAAGACTGTTAATTTTGTAGAAACAATAGGGTCTGCACTTATATTGGTTCTGATAATTCAAAAGTTTTATCTGGGAAATTTTCTTGTTCCAACGGGGTCAATGATACCCACAATTATGCCAAAAGACAGAATATTCGGAAACATGGTGGTTTATAGTTTTAAACAACCTAAAAGGGAAGATATAATCGTTTTTAGAGAACCAGTGGAAAATAAAGTATTATACACAAAGAGAGTCATGGGACTTCCAGGGGAAGAAGTAAAAATAGAGTTTGGACACCTCTACATAAATAACAAAAGAATAGATAGCAGAGAGTATTCTAATCTTGGATTTATACAGTATGACACTTGGACTATTCCCAAAAAAGGAGATACTGTAGAAATTGTTCCTGGAGCTGATTATACCTCTGAAATAAAAAGCGAGGATATAGAAGAAATTCAAGAATTTTTACTTGAAAAGCCTGGGCAGTTAAAAGAAATACTTCCAGATGTTGATTTTTATGTAAATGGGAAAAAAACCGGAATGATTTTGGATTATATACATGATAAGGATATGCTAGATGATATTTTAGAAGGAAAAACTGTAAAAACTCAAATTGATGAAAATTATTATATGGTTTTAGGAGACAACACAGATGGAAGTTATGACTCTAGAATGTGGGGGTTTGTCGCTGAGAATAGAATAAAAGGAAAGGCATTTGTAAGATTCTGGCCGTTAAACAGGATGGGATTGGTCAAATAAGGGGATAAGATGCAAATAATTCAAGGTATGGATACAGACAATATAGAGGAACTTTACCAGTTGGAGAAAAAATACTTTCCTGGAAATTACTATAGCAGGGATTCTTTATTTAAGATGCTTGAAAATAGCAGGTATTATTTTTGGGGAGTCTGGAAAAAGGAAAGATTAATAGGATATGTTATCCTTTTAGATAGTATCGATATTTTCGAGATAATCAAAATAGCTGTAAACACAAGTTGTAGGAACCAAGGTATAGGGGAGAAAATGCTAAGAACTATATTACAAAATGTTGAAAAAAATATACATCTAGAAGTCAGAGAAAGTAATCTGGCAGCTATAAAATTATATGAAAAAATGGGATTTAAAAATCTCTTTAAAAGGAAAGATTACTACGGTGATACAGGGGAAGATGCTTTGGTAATGGCACTAAGTAAACAATGATCAAAATACCTATATTAACTGGGTCATTTAAAAAATAAATTATTTATGAAAGGGTGGAAAAAATTGGAAAATAATGTTTATTCAAATCCATTGGTTGAAAGGTACGGATCAAAAGAGATGCTGGAGAATTTTTCTCCTGATAAAAAGTTTTCAACATGGAGAAAGCTTTGGATAGCTCTTGCAGAAGCTGAAAAAGACTTGGGTCTTAACATCACAGAGGAACAACTAGAAGAGATGAGAGCAAATGTAAATAACATCGATTACGAACTTGCAAAGGCAAAAGAGCGTGAGTTCAGACACGACGTAATGGCTCATGTACATACATTTGGTACAGCGGCTCCTAAAGCTATGCCTATAATTCACTTGGGGGCTACAAGTGCTTATGTAGGAGACAACACAGATCTTATTCAAATCAAAGACGGACTTGAAATTCTAAAATCAAAGATGGTAAATGTAATTGACTCAATGGCTAAATTCTCTATTGAGTATAAGGATCTTCCAACACTTGGATTTACACACTTTCAACCAGCTCAGCTTACTACAGTCGGGAAAAGATCAACCTTGTGGCTTCAGAGTCTGCTACTTGACTTTGAAGAGCTTGAATTTAGAGCGGAAACTCTTAGATTCAGAGGTGTAAAAGGTACAACTGGAACTCAGGCAAGTTATTTAGAACTGTTTAATGGTGAATTTGAAAAAGTTAAGAAATTAGATGAAATAGTGGCAGAAAAAATGGGATTCAGTAAAAGTTTCCTAGTAACTGGTCAGACATACGACAGAAAAGTGGACTCAGAGATTCTGAATCTGCTTTCAAATATAGCTCAGTCAGCACATAAATTTACCAACGATCTAAGACTTTTACAGCACCTCAAAGAGATAGAGGAGCCATTTGAAAAAAGTCAAATAGGATCTTCTGCAATGGCCTATAAAAGAAATCCAATGAGAAGTGAAAGAATTTCTTCCCTTGCTAAATTTGTGGTTGCAATGCAACAGAGTACTGCTATGACTGCTGCTACACAGTGGTTTGAAAGAACTCTAGACGACTCAGCAAACAAAAGACTTTCTATACCTCAGGCTTTCCTAGCAATAGATTCAATACTTCTTATCTGGCAAAACATAATGGATGGTCTTGTGGTATATCCTAAGATGATAGAGAAGCGTATCATGTCAGAACTTCCGTTTATGGCAACTGAATATATAATAATGGAAGGTGTAAAAAGTGGAGGAGACAGACAGGAGCTTCACGAAAGAATAAGAGTCCACTCAATGGAAGCAGCAAAAACTGTGAAACTAGAGGGAAAAGAAAACGATCTTATAGAAAGAATTATAAAAGATGACTATTTTAATATAGACAAGGAAAGATTATTAGAAATTTTAGATCCTAAAAATTTTGTTGGATTCTCTTCTGAGCAAACTTTAGAGTTTATTGAAAAAGATGTAAATCCTATTATAAAAAAATACGAGGCAATGATCGGAATCGAAGCGGAGTTAAGAGTTTAGTGTTAAAAAATAAAAGAGAGGGCTATCTGATTGCATTGGTTTTGATAGCTCTTTACTTTTCTCTTCTTGAGAATCTAATACCGAAACCATTTCCTTGGATGAAGATAGGATTAGCAAATCTTGCTACAATCATAGCTCTAGAAAAGTTTGATAAAAAGATGGCATTTGAAGTGGTAGGACTCAGGATAATAATACAAGGGCTGATGCTCGGAACCCTTTTTACTCCAGGTTTTTTTGTAAGCCTGACAGCAGGAACTGCAAGTACCGTAGTAATGGTATTTTTATATAATTTTAGAAAAAATCTTAGTTTGATGGCAATAAGTTCTTTTTCAGCTGTGGTGCATAATATAACACAGCTTTTTGTAGTTTACTTTTTAATGTTTAGAAATATAGATGTTTATACTAAATCCATACTTAGTTTTGTACTACTTTTTCTGGCTCTTGGGTGGCTTTCCGGTATGGTAACGGGATACCTGGGAGAGAGATTAAATTTGAGAAGGAGGATAAGAAATTGAGAAAATATTTTGGAACTGACGGGATAAGAGGCGAAGCCAATAAGGAACTAACCGTTGATATAGCTTTGAGACTGGGATACGCCATAGGGCATTATCTTAGAAAAAAAAATCCAAATAAAAAATTAAAGGTTATAATGGGAACTGATACAAGAATTTCAGGATATATGCTGAGATCTGCTCTTTTTGCAGGTATGACCTCTATGGGGGTAGATATAGATTTTGTAGGAGTAATACCTACTCCAGGTGTCTCTTATCTAACCAGAAAACTCTCTGCTGATGCAGGTATAATGATATCAGCATCACATAATCCGGCAAAAGACAACGGTATAAAGATTTTTGCCTCTAACGGGTATAAACTTCCTGACGAAGTAGAACTTGAATTAGAAAATCTTATGGATAGATTCGAAGAGATAAGTAAAGAGTGCATGCCTGGAGACAAGGTAGGGAAATTTAAGTATGCAGACAATGAGTATTATTTATACAGAGACTATATGATATCCACTGTAAAGGGAGATTTTTCAGGGATGAAAATAATCCTAGATACTGCAAACGGAGCTGCCTACCGAATTGCAAGACAAGTATTTCTGGCTCTAGGTGCTGAGATAGTTGTAATAAATGACGCTCCAAACGGGACAAATATAAATGTGAAATGTGGTTCTACACATCCTGAGATACTTGCTAAAGTTGTAACAGGCTATGAAGCTGATCTTGGTCTTGCTTATGACGGAGATGCAGATAGACTTATGGCAGTAGACAAGAACGGGAATGTCATCGACGGTGATAAAATAATAGCGATCCTTGCCAAGGAAATGAAAAGTAAAGGAGAGCTCAATGATAACAGGGTCGTAACAACTGTTATGAGTAACATGGGATTTGAAAACTATCTGGATAAAAATGGAATTGGTCTCATAAGAGCCAATGTAGGGGACAGGTATGTACTGGAAAAAATGAAAGTAAATGGGTTAAATATAGGGGGAGAACAATCTGGTCACATAATTTTATTAGATTATAATACAACTGGAGATGGTGTGCTTACCTCTCTTAAATTAGTAGAAGCTCTGAGAGATAGTGAAAAAAGTCTAGATGAACACGTGGTTGATATTCGTGACTGGCCCCAGGTACTGATAAACATAAAAGTATCAAATGATAAAAAGAACCTTTGGAATAAGAATAAAAAAATTATGGATATTATTCAGAAAAAAGAAGAAGAAATGTCCGGAATGGGACGTGTACTGGTTAGAACATCTGGGACTGAGCCGATAGTGAGAGTGATGGTAGAAGGTAAAAATCAAGAGATGGTAGACTCTGTAGCTATAGAAATTTCTGAGGTAGTAAAAAAGGAACTTTCTTAAAAATCTTGAAATTTAATTTAAAATATTATATTCTAAGAGTAATGAAATTAAAATAATCACAAACTATATAAATCTTTTGTAAATATCTATTACATAAAGAATACTTAACAAGTACCAAAAGTGTACACTGTCTATAAAATGTGGTTAAAAATTCTAAAAAAGTTTTTTTTGTTTCAAAAAAAAACAAAAAAATAAAAAAAATAAAAAAAATAATGCAAAAAAAAAAAAATGAGCTATGATGTATTATGTCACTGTGAAAATTAGTGATTTTTTGTGAAAATCTTATTGATTTTATCAATAATGTTAATTATATTTAGAGGTGAAATATGTACCAGGAATTTGCAAAAGTTTATGACAAGTTTATGGAGTTAGCTGATTATGACGAATGGCATGACTTTGTATCCTATGTTATAGAAGGAAATAATCCCGGTGGAAAGACCTTGCTAGACCTGGGATGTGGAACTGGCGAAGTACTAAAAAGGTTTTTAGAAGAGTATGAGTGTACAGGTGTTGACATTTCTGAGGATATGCTTTTGGTTACTAGAGAAAAACTGAACGATTTAGGAAAGGATGTTCCGTTACTGTGTCAAGATATGAAAGAGCTTAGTCTGGATAAAAAGTACGACATAGTAATATCTTTGTTTGACACTGTGAATCATCTTGTGAGTATAGGGGATTTAGAAAAACTTTTTGAGAGAATAAAAATTCATTTGAATACCAAGGGGATATACATATTTGATGTTGTAGACAGAAACTTCATGGATGAGATGTTTCCTGATGGATTTTTTATAGACCAACGAGAGGATATGACAGTGATCTGGGAACATTATTTTGAAGATCAACTAGATTGTATAGAGACAACTTTTTTTGTAGAAGAAAAAGAAGGCCTGTATAAAAAGTACAGGGAAAAGCACATTAAAAAAATTTATACTCATAAAGAGATACAGGAAGCTGCCGAGAAATCTGGACTTCATGTGGAAAATATCTATGAAGAAAGCAGTCTTGCTGGGGAGCGTTTTTTTTATGTAATAAAGAAATAGAAAACCAATTCAAAAGCTGGTGATTTTGATGAAAAATCTTTATAAGGATATAGTTTACTATTTCTCTTTGCTCGGTTATCTGGGCTTTGTTATGGTTTTCAACATTCTTTTTTTTATAATTATTTATAAGATAATTGAAAAGTATTTTTTTTCAAGTGATTTGTTGTTTATAACCTTTACCCTTATAGGGATATTCAGTGGTTTTTATAACTCGTATAAGCTGATTATGAAAAAAAAATAAAGAGAAAAAATACTTAAATTTATGGTGGTTTGATGAATCAAGAGATAAAAAAAGTTCTTAAAAATTCAATTATCACAACGATAATTGTCCTTATCTATGGAATTTTGATAAGAAGTCCAATTATATATATTGGAATGTTTGGGGGATGTGTAATTTCCTGTATGGGTTTTTACAGTATCTGCCTAGAGGCAGAGGCAGCTGTGAGAAATAATAATCCATTTAAAGTAACAGTTACAGGATATCTAAAAAGATATTTGATATACGGTATTTATTTGGGTCTACTTATAAAATTTTTAGGTATTCCCACTTTTTTAGGCGGGGCTATAGGTCTACTGAACATAAAGTTTAACATTGCACTTATGGCTATTTTAACCGTTATAAAAAAAATACAAAGCAGGTTAAAAAAATTAAAATAATTTTAAAGAAAGGGGGTCAACGGAGAGTTATGAAAAAATTTGGACCTGTAATACTTGCAGCAATAATAGCAGTTTTTACCTTTGCCATGAAGATGCTTGGAATTGTTCAGTTTGAAACTCCACCACTGGTAGAAGGGCCAAAGATAATGTTTTATGTGCCACTTCCACAGTCGATGCATGATTTTCCTTTTGCTTTAAAAATGGCAGAAGGCAGTTATGGATTTCCTGTAACAATAACAATAATCAGTACATGGTGTGTTATGTTATTCCTTATATTAATTTTTAGATGGGCATCGCAAAATCTAGAAATTATGCCAGGAAAAAAGCAGGCATTTTTTGAAACTGTATATGCATTCTTTGATGCATTGATAGGACAAATGTTAGGTGCTTGGAAGAAAAAATATTTCACTTATATCTCTACATTATTTTTATTTATACTTATTTCAAATATTGTTTCATTTTTTCCAATTCCAGGATTTTCTTTTGAAGGCGGTCTCTTAAAAATTGCACCTGCACTAAGGACACCAACTGCAGATCTTAACACAACAGTGGGTCTGGCTTTAATAACCACCTATAGTTTTATGGCTGCTTCATTTAGAGTATCAGGATTTTTTGGATTTTTTAAAGGTTTGTTTGAACCTATGCCGCTCATGTTTCCCATTAACCTGGCTGGGGAATTTGCAAAGCCGACAAATATTTCAATCAGACTTTTTGGAAATATGTTTGCAGGAATGGTAATACTGGGACTACTTTATAAAGCAGCTCCAGCTTTGATACCGGCACCTATGCATCTATATTTCGACTTATTTAGTGGTATTGTACAGAGTTTCGTATTTATAATGTTAACAATGGTATATATTCAAGGTTCCATTGGAGACGCGGAGTATGTTGATTAAATTTTTTTATTAGAAATATATTTTTTAAGGAGGGAATTATAATATGGATATGTTATTAGCTAAAACTGTAGTATTAGCAGCATCTGCTGTAGGTGCTGGAACAGCAATGATCGCAGGTATAGGACCAGGGGTAGGGCAAGGATATGCAGCAGGTAAAGCTGTAGAATCTGTAGCTAGACAACCAGAAGCAAAAGGAGACATCATCTCTACAATGGTACTAGGACAAGCGGTAGCGGAATCTACAGGTATCTATTCACTTGTTATTGCTTTGATCCTACTTTATGCTAACCCATTTGTCGGACTATTAGGATAATTTTAGGAAGGTCGCTATCCTGAAAGGGATGCTGCCAAATTTTGACGAGAAAGCTTTGCGATTTATGCATAGAAATCGTTCCACAGAAAGGAGGTAGACGACTTGGCAACACAAAATATGCCTGCTGTGTCTATTGACATTAATATGTTTTGGCAGATCATAAACTTTTTGATTTTAATGTTTTTCTTTAAAAAATATTTTCAAAAGCCGATCTCCAAGATGTTAGATGCTAGGAAAGAAAAGATAGCTAACGAGTTGAAACAGGCTGAAACAGATAGAAAAATGGCAGCTGAGGCCAATGAGGAAACCCAAGGGATCCTGAAAGCGGCTAAGGCAGAAGCTAATGAAATTCTTTTGAGGGCTGAAAAGAAAGCTGATGAAAGAAAAGAGACTATTTTAAAAGAAGCCAATGCTCAAAGAGAAAAGACTATAAAGTCTGCTGAATTAGAAGTCGAAAAAATGAAAAAACAGGCTAGAAAAGAACTTCAATCAGAAGTTACTGCTTTAGCGGTTAGTCTTGCTGAAAAGATGATTAACGAAAGACTTGATTCTAAATTGGGAGAAAACCTACTCAATGACTTTATTGAAGAGGTAGGCGAAGACAGATGATAGAAGCGCAAGTAGGGAAAAGATATGCAGAAGCTATTTATGAAATGTCGGAATCTAATAAAAAAGTAAAAGAACTTTACGAGGAACTAAACCTTGTGATGGAGCTTTATAAAGGGGATAAGGAGTTTAAAAACCTTGTGGACCATCCTCTTATTAAAGTAGAAGAAAAAAAAGAATTCATAGGTAAAATCTTTTCTAAATTTGAGGATTTTAGTCTAAATGTTCTTTTCTATCTTGTAGAAAAGAAAAGACTGTCTTACATAAAATCAATTGTTGCAGAATACCTGAAAATCTATTATACAAAAAACCAGATAGTAGACGTAGAAGCTATTTTTGCAATTGAACCTAGTGAAGAACAGAAAACTAAGCTTATCAAAAAACTGGAAAAGAAAACAGAGAAAAAAGTTAACTTGGTAGTTAGCATAGATAAATCCATTATTGCCGGTGGAATCATAAAAATCGGTGATGAAATAATTGACGGAAGCGTTAGAAGACAGCTTGATACAGTTGCTAACAACTAGTATCTTGCCAGTTCGAAAGGTAGGAGGTGTAACCGCTTGAAGATCAGACCGGAAGAGATCAGCAGCATAATAAAGACTGAGATCGAAAATTATAAAAAATCTTTAGATATTAAAACTTCAGGTTCTGTCGTAGAAGTAGGAGACGGAATCGCAAGAATATACGGTCTTAGTAATGCAAAAGCCGGAGAACTATTAGAATTCCCTAATGGAATAAGAGGGATGGTATTAAATCTTGAGGAAAACAATGTAGGTGCCGTATTACTAGGAGACCCTACAGGGGTAAAAGAGGGAGACGAGGTAAGAGCCACTGGAGAAGTAGCAGCGGTTCCAGCAGGAGAAGGTCTCTTAGGAAGAGTAGTCAACGCTCTAGGAGAGCCAATTGACGGTAAAGGTGACATAAAAACAGAAAGAATGATGACACTAGAAAGAAAGGCTCATGGAATAATCGCCAGAAAGCCGGTACATGAACCACTTCAAACTGGTATCAAGTCAATAGACGGAATGGTACCAATCGGAAGAGGTCAAAGAGAACTTATCATCGGGGATAGACAGACTGGTAAAACAGCTGTAGCACTTGATGCAATCATAAACCAAAAAGGTACAGGGGTAAAATGTATCTATGTAGCTATAGGTCAGAGAAGATCAACAGTAGCTCAGATAGTAAAAAAACTTGAAAATGCAGGAGCGATGGAATACACAATCGTAGTAGCAGCAACTGCTTCAGAACCAGCTCCACTTCAATACATGGCACCTTACTGCGGTGTATCTATGGGAGAGTACTTCATGGATAAGGGAGAGCACGTATTAATAGTATATGATGACCTTTCTAAACATGCGGTTGCATACAGAGAGATGTCACTTCTACTGAAGAGACCTCCAGGAAGAGAAGCATATCCAGGAGACGTATTCTATCTTCACTCAAGACTTCTTGAGAGAGCGGCAAAACTATCTGATGATCTAGGTGCAGGTTCAATAACGGCACTTCCTATAATTGAAACACAGGCGGGAGACGTATCTGCTTTTATCCCTACCAATGTAATTTCAATTACAGACGGTCAGATATTCCTAGATTCTGAACTATTTAACTCTGGATTCAGACCGGCAATAAATGCAGGTATATCAGTATCAAGAGTTGGAGGATCAGCACAGATAAAGGCTATGAAACAAGTTGCTGCCAAAGTAAAACTAGAATTAGCACAGTACAGTGAACTTTTGACATTTGCACAATTTGGATCAGACCTAGACAAGGCTACAAAAGCTCAGCTTGAAAGAGGGCACAGAATTATGGAGGTCCTAAAGCAGGATCAATATAAGCCTTACAGAGTAGAAGAGCAAGTGGTTTCATTCTTTATGGTTTTAAATGGGTATGTTGATGACACTCCTATTGAAGAAGTAAGAAGATTTGAAGAAGAATTAATAACACATCTGAAAGACAATACAGAAGTACTAAAAGAAATACTAGAGAAAAAAGCTCTTAGTGATGAAATAGAAGCTAAATTAAGAAAAGCCATTGAAGATTTCAAAAAAAACTTTAGTTAAAGAGAGGTGAGACCATGGCTGGAGGAAAAGAATTAAAAGGTAGAATTAAAAGTGTTCAGTCTACTCACCAGATCACAAAGGCTATGGAGATAGTTTCTTCAACAAAGTTTAAAAGATTCTCTGCACTGGTAAATCAGTCAAAGCCATACTCTGAAAGTATGGATAATGTACTGAAAAATATCGCTGCAGGGATAAAATCTGAAAGGCATCCGCTTTTCGACGGAAAAAAGGATGTAAAAAAAATAGGGGTTATCGTGATGACTTCTGACAGAGGACTTTGTGGAGGCTTCAACAATGCCACCTTAAAAAAGATGGAAATTCTTATTGCCGAAAATCCAGACAAGGAAGTTTCAATTATCGGAGTGGGTAAAAAAGCCAGAGATTATTGTAATAAAAGAAATTACGATCTTAAAGCTGAGTATATCCAGCTGATTCCTGAAACTATGTTTGTAAAGGCTAAAGAGATAAGTGAAAATATTGTAGAATATTTTTATGAAGATATCTTTGATGAGGTATACATGATCTACAATGAATTCATATCTGCAATGCAGACTGAGCTAATTGTAAAAAAAGTGTTACCTATCGAGAGAGTAGAGGTTCAAGAGAATACTACGTATATTTTTGAGCCATCGGTAGAGGGTATATTATCAAGCCTGCTTCCAAAATATCTGAATATAAGAATATATCAGGCTATTTTGGAAAATACGGCAAGTGAGCATTCGGCTAGAAAGAATGCTATGAAAAATGCGACTGACAATGCTGAGGAAATGATAGCTGATCTGAACCTTCAATATAACAGGGAAAGACAGGCTGCAGTTACTCAGGAGATATCTGAAATTGTCAGTGGAGCATCTGCTCTCTAAATAAATTGAGCAGAATTTTTCAAAACCTTATTGAAGAGGAGGCAGTTTTAGTGGAGAACAAGGGAATTCTTACCCAAATAATTGGTCCAGTTGTAGACGTATCTTTCGATAGCGAATTGCCTAAGATTTACAATTCACTTAGAATTGATCGTGGAAACGGAGAAGTCCTAATAGCTGAAGTACAGCAACACTTAGGAAACAGTGTTGTAAGAGCTATTTGTATGGATGGATCTGAAGGTCTACAAAGAGGAATGGAAGTAATAGATACAGGTGCTCCAATAACAGTACCAGTAGGTAAGGCAGTACTAGGAAGAATACTAAACGTACTAGGAGAACCAATAGATCAAGCAGGAGAAGTGAAAGCAGAAGAATATTCGTCTATTCACAGGGAAGCTCCTGCATTTGAAGATCAAGGAACAGAAGTAGAGATATTCGAAACAGGAATCAAGGTAATCGATCTTCTGGCTCCGTATGTAAAAGGTGGAAAAATCGGTCTGTTTGGTGGAGCAGGAGTTGGTAAGACAGTTCTTATAATGGAGCTTATCAATAACATCGCCAAGGGGCACGGGGGATTATCAGTATTTGCAGGTGTAGGTGAAAGAACCAGAGAGGGTAGAGACCTTTTTGATGAGATGACTGAGTCTGGAGTACTGAGCAAAACTTCTCTTGTTTACGGACAGATGAATGAGCCGCCTGGAGCAAGACTAAGAGTGGCACTTACTGGTCTTACAATGGCTGAGAACTTTAGAGATAAAGAGGGACAGGACGTTCTTCTGTTCATAGATAATATCTTTAGATTTACTCAAGCAGGATCAGAAGTTTCGGCACTTCTAGGAAGAATGCCATCAGCGGTTGGATACCAGCCGACACTGGCAACAGACATGGGTGCTCTTCAAGAGAGAATAACATCTACAAAAACTGGATCGATTACGTCAGTACAAGCTGTATATGTACCAGCAGATGACCTTACTGACCCGGCTCCAGCGACTACATTTACTCATCTAGACGCTACGACAGTACTGTCTAGAAGAATAGCATCACTTGGAATCTATCCAGCAGTTGACCCTCTAGATTCTACATCTACAGCTCTTCAGCCTGGGATCACAGGTCATGAGCATTATACAGCAGCTAGAGAGGTACAGTCTGTACTTCAAAGATATAAAGAACTTCAGGATATCATCGCCATACTAGGTATGGACGAGTTATCTGACGAGGATAAAATAGCAGTAAACAGAGCAAGAAAAATCGAAAGATTCTTTTCACAGCCGTTCCACGTAGCAGAGCAGTTTACAGGAATGGAAGGAAAATATGTAACTGTAAAGGAAACCATAAGAGGATTTAAAGAGATCCTTGAAGGTAAGCATGATGACCTTCCTGAACAAGCTTTCCTTTATGTGGGGACAATTGACGAGGCTATAGCAAAAGCGAGGGAATTAATGAAGGGAGATGCATAATCATGGCTACCTTTAAGTTAGAAGTGATTACTCCAATTAAAAAGATTCTTGAAAAAGAAGTTGAAATGATTATCTTAAGAACCACTGAGGGGGATATGGGAGTTTTGGCAAACCATGCTCCCTTCGTGGCGGAACTTGCTATCGGAGAGATGAAAATAAAATCTTCAGATGAAGAAGTGGCATACTTTGTATCTGGAGGTTTCATAGACATATCGAGAGAGCGGACCACAATTCTTGCTGATGAAGCTCTAGATGCAAGAGAGATAGATGTGGCAAGAGCAAAAAAAGATGCTGAGGTTGCTCAGGCTAAGCTGACGAAGCTCAAAGAGGACAGAGATATTGCTGCAACTCAAAAAGCGCTTCAGGATGCACTTACTAAGGTAAGAATAGCTGAACAATATCGTTGACTAAAAAGGCTGTGCTTCAAGCACAGCCTTTTTCTATGGAGAGATGAAAATTACATCAGCTTGGGGATAAATTCTCTTTCCAGTGGAAACCTCTACTGAAATTCTATTGTCTAGAGATTTTTCCCTGAAATAAGTTATGATTTTTTCTTTTCTAGAGTTCATAAGTTCATTGACTTGGGATTCTAAATCTTTAGAATCCTTTGAGGACATAAGAATAATATCTTTTATGCTCTTTAGTCTAAGAAGCTCTGTCTCTCTGAAGAAGTCTGTATAGAGGATAAATTTGACATTTAATTCCTCCCTTTCTTTTAGCATCTTTGATATTTTTTCTAACTTTTGAATTTCAGTCAGAGCTAAATTATCTGAAAGAAAGATAAAGTTTATCTTTGATATTTCTTCAGACTCTATTGTTTTTGTAATAATATTTAGTGGAGATGTAACTGTTTTTATCAATATACTCTTTAAACTTTGTATAAAAATATCTCTAAGCTTAAATTGTGGATTATTTAAGTCTCCTGAAATAGGTATCTTTAAATTAAAGTTTCCACTTTTATCAGAAAGTATTCCCACAGCTGTTTTCAAGGGGATGGAGGTGTTGTTTCCAGTTGATTGTCCTAAAGATATATTTTTGAAGGTTATGTCATTCGTTCCATTGAGTTTACCCTTTTCTATTTTGTAGCTTGCTTTCCAATCTGTTTTTCCAGAGTTTAGGTAATTTGGGAAATACAGTTCTAAAATATTCTTGTAGGGTGTGAGATCTAAGTTATTTAGGGTAAATTCTCCGTTAATATCCATTGTTTTGGGTGAAAATTCCCAGTCTTTTCTCAGAGAATATGAACCTTTTGCAGAAAGTGTTCCACCGGTTTTGATAACAGAATCAAGTATAATATCTGTTTTCTTATTTTTAGAAGTTGAAAAATCATTTAATTTCAGCAGTAGTTTATCAATAGGATAAGAACTACTTTTGGTCAAAAGATCGAGATACCCATCAGAGATATTTAATTTTTTTATATCTATTCTCATCTTTGATTTTTCTGATTTTTTAGTTTTTTCAATATTTTCTGTTTTCTTATTAATAACTACGTCAGGGTTTGAAATTATAAGCTCATCGGCATTAAATTCATCTTTATTCAGTCGGTTTAAAATTAAACTGATATTATTTCCTGAAAAAGATAAGTATTTATTTTTTCCGAAGATTCCTTTGAACTCATCGAGATTAAATTTACCTTTTGTAATATTGTATTTTTTATCTTTAATTTGAATAAGAAAGGATGATATTATTTTTTTTGTTGAAAATTCATCTGTGGATTCACTGGCATAAAGGTTCAAATTATCAATAGACAAAGAGTTCTGTGAAGAGAGACTGCCTTTACTGTATGATATGTCTGAATCTAATGTTGCAACACCTTCAATTTTATAGGGAATCTCTTTTAAAAATGGCTCTAGATCCTCTATACCCAGTGAATCTAGGCTTACCTTTCCCCTATACCCTATATCTTTAACATCTTCAGTGAACTCTAAATCCTTATCTAACAGAATATCTCCTTTTATAGCCAAAGAAGTTTTATCATTTAATTTTCCAGCTAAGTTTACCTTTCCCTCTCCTTTTTTAGTAGATAAATTTTCAAATAAACCTTTGATCTCAGTCAGTGAAAAATTATCTGAAAGAATTTGGGAGTTTTGTATATCGAAGTTTGCGACTTTGATCCAGGGTATTTTATTTTTTTCTTTTTCTAAAATTTCTTTATTTTCTGTTTCTTTTGGTTTCGTGGTAAGGTCTAACTTTGCATTTTTCAGATTTATAGAATCTAAAATAAAAGATTCTTTTGATAATTCCTTTGAAAGAAAGGAAAAATCCCCCTCAAATAGATTTTTTTCTTTATCTGACTTGAAGAACATGTTTTTTATCTCTCCAGGGCCTGAAACATCCAATTTTTTATTCTCTATATGATAATGGATTTTATTTGACATTTCAATCTGATCCATGGAAAAACTAGATTCCTTATCATTAAATCCCTCTAAACTTTTCATAGATATATCTGCAGCGGCAGAAATATTAGGATACTTGAAAAGAAAGTCCCCACCTATTGAAAAATCTTTGGAACTCATTTTATAGGGAAGATTTTTAATATATTTAAGGAAATCAAGGTCACCTCCGTTGGCATTTAATTTTCCTTCAATAGTTATGAGCTGAAGTAAATCTTTTGGATTTTTTAATGTTTCTTTCAGCCTTAAAGTGGAATCTGTAGAAATGGATGTTTTTTCATCTAGGCTAAAGTATAACTGGATATCCGACTCACTATTTTTTTCATTTGAGATATTTTTTCCGCTGAGTCCGATCTTTGTTAACGAAGAATTGGAGGTCAAAATAACTGAGTCTGATAGATTGATTTCTCTGATTTTAAAGTCCGGGATTTCAAAAGATTTGTTGGATTTTGTTTTTTTATCTTCTGGAGATTGCTTATAGTCTGCCACAAAATTGTCCAAATTTATTTTGTCTATATTTATACTTAATTTTGGAAAAGAGATTTCGTTTATATTTATATCTCCTGATTTAAAAGAAATGCTTTGAGTCTTATTTTTTATGTTGAAATTTTCTGAATAAACGTCACCTTTCAAAAGATAAACTTTATTTTTAAAATTCCCACTGAAAGGAATTTCTGCCTTTATGTTACCTGTGAGAGAGTCATAACCCTTTATCTTCTTTATTATAAAAGAATTTTCGTCTAAAGTAATGTTTTCAGCATTAAAAACTCCTTTGAAATCTCCTGTGGAGGTGTCCGCCTCTAAAGAAAGAGCTATAGAATCTTTTTTTGAAAGTTCCAGTCCAGATGAAAAATTTACTGTATTATTTTCATACTGGAATTTTGGAGATTTGAATTTCACCATACTGTCACCTTTTATAGTTCTGTCTGAATAATATAAGGTGTATCTGTCTACAAGTATATTTCCTACACCTATTTTCTTGAAAAACATATCGTTTTCTTTTGATTCTATATTTTTACCGGAACTCATTTTTTTTAATATATCATCAAAGTTTTTACCCTTATCAGAAACTTCATATCTGAAAGTGGGGTTTATAAGAGAGATTTCCTTGAAATATAGGGTTTTTACTATGAATTTTGTAGGATCTATATTTATATTGAATGAATCAAAAGAGAGAAATATATCTTTTTCATCGGCTTCCATAATTTGGAAATCCTCTAAATATATGGTTGCCGTGAGATGATTATATTTAAATTTTCCTGAATTTATTTTTCGTCCAAGGGTTTCTTCGAGTTTTTTAATAGCTGTATTTTTTATGTAAACAGGGAATTTCACAAGAAAAAAGAAAAGCATGAGTGTCAAAACCACACTGGTAATTATTATTTTTTTATTTGGTTTCATAATTATACCTCCGAAAAGATTACTTACTATTATTATACAATAGTGAGATTAGCTCTCCTGTATTAGATGGACTTAAATAATATTAAGTTTATATTTTTAAAAATTATTGAATTTCTCCAAAGTTCTGTTACTTTTCCTTGATGAAAAGTACCCCAAGGGCATTTCCTCCCTCTGGTCAGGGCATAACCAAAAATCAAGGCCTGTGAAAAATAAGCTAAATGCCTTCGGAAATCTAAGTAAAGTAATGATACTCAGAAATTAAGTTTCTGAGAACCATAAAATATACTCGTATAACTCGTTATTTTTTGGCTACTCGCTTCGCTCAGACAGTTGATTTTTTCTAGAGATTTCTCTCAGTCATTCTTAACGCTTATTTTATCAATGGCCAAAAAAATTTCAAAAGATTTAAAGAAAATCATTTAAGATTTTGAATTTCCCCTTTAAAAAATGCCGTTAAGAAATCATCTTGTGAAATCCACTTTCATTGAAATAAGGAGGTTTACCGACTATATTTCAATAGAAAGTTAGTTCAGAAGGGATTTGACTTAGAAAATAATGAGTGGAACGAATATATTTTCTAGTTCTTGTAAAATTTATTTTTACAAGTTTCATTAATTTTAATTGGGTGCCTTTTCTTTGGTTACTTTCTTTGGGCAAGCAAAGAAAGTAACACAGGTTTTCAGATAAATTCAATAATTTATTTTAGACAGGAACTTGAGTAAAAAATGTGTGGGTGCTATAATGAGTATATAATTATCTTATGAGGAGGTATCTTATATGACAAAAGAGGAATTTTTAAAATCTATAAATATCACAGAAGAGACTCTGAGAGCAGAGGGAAAAGAGGTTGTGAAGTTTGATGACGGTGACCCAGAATGCCTAGGGTGGGAAGTGAGATACGTAGATAAGGAAAATATAGAGGTTATATTAGGATGTAAATGTAGTGACACAGGGAGTATTCATACTAAGATGTAAAAGAATCTGGATTTTTCCAGATTTTTTTATTGGTTACTTTTAGATGGGAAATTGTTTTTAATATATATATAAACTAGTAAACTATTGTAATTATTACAATAGTTATCGGTTACATCTTGTTATTGTTGCAATAATAAAATATAATTAAGTGTCTTAAAAAATTTTAATTTAATCGTGATTAATGAATATTTTTAATTATAGAGGGGTGTTCTTTTGAAAAAAGTAATTGTTATTTTGATTGTGGTCCTATCAGGACTTTTTTTATGTAAGGAGATAAGCAATAGAAATACTATAAGTATAGGGGTGATTACCACACTTTCTGGAGAGGAATCTAGCTTGGGAATATCAGTGTTAAATGGTATAGCAATGGCTGCAGAAGAGTTTAACAAAGACAAAAAGTTTTATGAAAAGAAAGTTATTTTGACAATAAAAGATGATAAAAATGACTTTGAAGAATCAAAAAAATCTGCGGAAGAACTCATAGATGCAGGGGTTGTAGCTATACTGGGACCTGCCTTATCTGAGGCTGGGATAGCAGTAAGTGAAGTGGGGAATAAAAGAGAAAAGCTCATAATAAGTCCTACAGTGGCAACCAAAAAACTTTCTGGTAAGGACGACTATTTTATAAGAGTGACGCCTTCTGTAGATAGAAATGCAGTATCTCTTGCAGAGGTATCTAGAGATTATATGGGTATGAAAAAAATATTACTTATTTATAATGAGAAGAATTTGGCTTATACAGAATCTTTTAAAGATAAGTATATAGAAAAATTCACAGAAAATTCTAATTACGAGAATTTTGTTTATATAAAAAAGTCTTCAGAAAAAATAGCTTCCTATTTTACCAAGATAAAAGATGAGATCGACGGAGTGGTAATAATAGCAAGTCCAATAGATACAGCAGAAATAACACAGAAGATAAAGAAAATAAAAAGAGATATAAAAATATTGGCTTCAGACTGGGCATATCATCAGAATTTTATAACCTATGGTGGGAAGTACGCAGAAGGGGTATATATCGCTGTTAATTATGATGATGCTTATTTTAAAAAAGAGAAAGGATATTTAGATGAAAGATTCAAAAATTTTAAGAAAAACTACATAAATAAGTTTAAAGAAGATCCCAATAACGGATCTCTTAATGGGTATGAAAGCTTTAATATTTTGGTTTATGCAATAAGAAGAAATAAAGGGAACAGCGAGAATCTAAAAAGAGAAGTGTTATCCACTGAATCAGAAAAATATTTTTTACAGCCTGGAAAATTTGATAAATATGGTGACTGTGAAAGAGATACCTTTGTATTTCAGGTAAAAAATAAAAAGTTCAAAAGGTGGAATTTTAGAAAAACTGAAATATCTGGGAAAATTTAAAATCTGAAACTAAGGATGGATTAAAATGAAGAAAAAAAGTTTAAAGGAGTTTTTATTTAAAAAAATAATTATCATGGTGATTCTTCCCATGTTTATATTAAGCTGTGCATCTATATTGATATCTGTGAACAGCATAAGAAAGAGAATAGAAAGAAAAAATATAGCAGTAATAAATATGGTAAATCATTTTGTGGATCATTATGAAGAGCTAATTATGCAGGTGGGGGAAGTTTTTTATGAAAAGCATGTAGTTGAATCTGAAAAAAATAACTATCTCAATACTTTGGTAAAGACTCATCATATTTTAGGTAAAATTGAGATTTTGAATTTAAAAGGGGTTATAAAGTATTCCTCTCAAGGTTCTGAAAAAATTGGATATGACATGTCTAACTTTGAATTCGTAGAAAAGGCTATAGAAAATGATGAATACCACTGGTCAGAGGTGATGCAGTCTTCATCAGATGGAACTCAAGAAATTATGCTTGCCAAAAGACTCGGGGAAAATATTCTTGTGGGATACGTAAATATTGAAAATCTTAATATCATTTTGAAAGAAAGTCTTAAAAATACAGGAAGTAAAATGGTTGTATTGGACAACATCGGAAATATAATTTTTTACGATATAGATGGAATGGATTCTGAGAGAAAAAGTGAAATCAAATACAAATATATATCGGCATTGGAAAATAATAATTCAAAAAACGAAAATTTTATAAAGGGAAGAGACACCATAATAGAAAACTATGGTAGAATTGGAAAAACAGGGTGGGATATACTATTAGTAGAAGATGTAAGCAAAGGTTTTATCTTTTTATGGGATTTTTATAGACAGATAGTTTTTGGTATCGGGCTGTTTACCTTGATTATAATTTATATTTCTTATTCTGGACTTGATAAACTTTTGAAAGATATGAATAAATTGAAACTTATCTCCGAAAAGGTATCTGCCGGAGAGTTGCCTGAGACATTGAATTATGAAATATCAGAAACAGAGGATTTGGCAGGCAAGTTCAGACTCATGGGAAAAGTGGTTTTAGAAAGAGAGAAAAATATAAAGGAAAAAGCTGCCTTTCTCCAAAATCTACTAGATACGATACCTAGCCCCGTTTTTTATAAGGATAAAAATCACGTTTACTTGGGTTGTAATAAGGCCTTTGCAGAGTACATAGGAGTAAAAAAAGGGGAACTTCCAGGTAAAGGTGTATATGATGTATCCCCGAAAGATAAGGCGGATATATACAAAGAGGCAGACGATAAACTCCTAGAATCTGGAGAGGAACAGGTTTATCATTCAAAGCTAATGGACAAAGATGGTAAAATAAAGGATGTGAAGTTTTATAAGTCTGTATTCAGAGATCTAAATGGACAAAAAAATGGAATTATAGGAGTCATACTAGATATAACGAATCTAAAGGAAGCTATAAGAACTGCAGAGAAGAAAGAAAGGATGATAGAGATTCTTTTAGATACTGTTCCTCTTCCTATCTATTACCAGGACAAGGACGGGAAATATATAAACTGCAACAAGGCATTTGAAGAGCTTGTGGGAATGAAAAAAGATAAAATTAAAGGTAACTTACAAGAGAGTGTTTGGGGAGAAAAGCTGGCAGGTTGTTCTGCCAAAAGAGATATGGATCTTCTCAAGAATAAAAAACATCTGAAGAGTGAAAACAATATAATAGATAAAAATAGCGAAGCCAGGATTGTAGTATTTGATAAGACTCTTTTTTATACTGAGGAAGGGGAGATCGGAGGAATAATAGGTGCAATATCAGATATTACAGATATAAGGCACATGCAAGAAGAACTAAAAGTTTTATCGATAAAAGACAGTCTGACAGGGATATACAACAGGCGTGGATTTGAAGAGATGTCTGAAAGGATTTTCAAGGAATCTTTAAGAAATAAAAAAAATGTTTCAATTATTATGCTGGATATAGATAAGTTTAAATTGTACAATGACCATTATGGTCATCAGGCTGGAGATGAGTGTCTGAAAAAGATAGCTGAAAAACTTGAGAAATCCTGTAAAAGACCTTCGGATATTGTAGGTCGTTATGGGGGAGAGGAGTTTATAATTTTTCTTCCGGATACGACTTTAGAGGGGGCTAGAACTGTGGCAGAAAAAATAAGGAAAAATATAGAAAATATGGAAATAGAGCATGTAAAGTCAAGACACGGAGGTGTAGTTACAGTCAGCCTAGGGATATCAGCCACTGTACCAAATAATGAATATGAAATGGAAAAACTAATCGGTAAGGCAGATAAAATGCTTTACCAGGCAAAAGAGCTAGGAAGAAACAGAGTTGAGGGATAGTAAAAAATCTAGAATCCAGAGTGGATTATTTTTATCCAGTCTTTAAAAAATAATCTGGAAATTATAAAAAAATTAAAAGACAGAGGTAAAATATAGATAAATTTAGGAGGAAGCAGATGATCATCGGTCTGACTGGAGGGATAGCCTCTGGAAAAAGTACAGTATCTAAAATATTGAGTAAGATGGGAATAATAGTTGTAGATGCTGATATAGTAGCTAGGGAAGTAATGGAGTCAAAAGAAGTGATAAAGAGAATTTCAGATGAGTTCGGGGAAAATATATTAGATAAAAAAGGTAAATTGGACAGATCAAAGCTGAGAGAGGTTGTTTTTTCATCTAAAAAAAGTGTGGGGAAACTAAATTCTATAGTTCATCCCACTGTGATAGAAAGATTTGAAAATGAGAGAAAAAAATCTATTATAACAGGGGAGATGCTTGTTTTTGACATACCTCTTCTTTTTGAAGCAAAGATGGAAGATCTGTGTGATAAAGTAATAGTGGTCTATGTGGACATCGAAACTCAAATAAAAAGAGTGATGGAAAGAGACGGAAGTAAAAGAGAAACTGCCATAAATATAATAAAAAACCAGATGCCTTTGTCTGAAAAATTAGAAAGAGCAGATATAAAAATAAAAAATGACGGAACAATTGAAGAGCTTGAGAAAAAGATAAAAGATGTTTTTTCAAAAGTTTAAAAGATATATTATGAAATATATTAAAAAAAACCTAAGAAAATATTTATAAAAATCAAGGTTAATTGTAATACAGAAATAGAATAATATTTAGTTAAGTATAGGTTACCAAAGTTTTGCAAAATCAAATCCCCTGTGATATAATTAGGGATAATGTTATGTTTCGATACAGAGGAGAGAGAAGTTATGAACATAGTGGCTCCAGCAGGAAATATGGAGAGATTTTACGCCGCTGTAAAGGCAGGGGCCGATGAAATATATATGGGTATCAAGGGGTTTGGAGCCAGGAGAAATGCTGAAAACTTTACTCTAAGTGAATATATGGAAGCCCTTGATTATGCTCATGAAAGAGGGGTAAGGATTTTTCTTACCTTGAATACTGTGATGAGAGATAAGGAGATTGAAGCCCTTTATGAAAATATAAAGGTTTTATATGAGCAAGGGTTAGACGCAGTTATAGTACAGGATTTAGGACTATTTAGATTTATTAAGGATAATTTTCCAGATATTTGTATACACGGAAGTACTCAAATGACTGTGGCTAATCATATAGAGGCAAATTATCTAAAAAAAATAGGGTTTTCAAGAGTTGTTTTATCAAGAGAGCTCTCTTTCAAAGAGATAAAGTCAGTAAAGGAAAATACTGAGATAGAGCTTGAAATATTTGTTTCAGGTGCTCTTTGTATATCTTATTCTGGAAACTGTTATCTGAGCAGCTTTATAGGTGGTCGAAGCGGAAACAGAGGACTTTGTGCCCAGCCTTGCAGAAAGGAATATACAAATTCTCAAGGAGAAAAAGGGTATTTCCTGAGTCCTAAGGATCAGCTTATGGGACAGGAAGAGATAAAAAAATTGAAAGAGATAGGAATAGAATCCATTAAATTAGAAGGAAGAATGAAGAGTCCCCATTATGTTTTTGAAACTGTGAGCTACTATAGAGGACTAATAAAAGAGATAGGTGTAACTGAAAGAACCTCCCATCTATTTAACAGAGGATATTCAAAGGGATATTTTTACGATGAAAAAAATAAGATAATAAATTCAAAATTTTCCTCTGATTTCGGAAAGTTTATAGGGAGTATAGAGGGGAAAGAGTTAAAAATAGCTGAAGATCTAATGCTTGGAGACGGGATTTCCTATGTATCAAAAGACTACGAGAAACTGGGCGGAGAGAATGTCAGTAAAATAAAAATAAAGGGTAAAACAGAAAATCAAAAGTCTGCACAAGCTAGAGACAGAGTTTTGTTAGATAAAGTCCCTAGAGAAGCCAAGTATGTATATAAAAATTATTCTAAAAGTCTTAATGATGAGATATCAAGAGGGATAAAACAAAATAAAAAAACAATAGACATAGACGGTGTGTTTTACGGTAAAATAGGGGAAAGAGCCACATTAGAGCTAATATGTAAAAATAATAAGGGAGAAAATATTTCAGTTATAGAAAATTCAGAAATATTTTTGGAAGAAGCTTCAAAAAGAGTAATAAGTTCTGAATATATAAAAATAAAACTCAGCGAGACCGGAGAAACTACTTTTTCTATAAATAATCTAAAGGTGAATTTTGACGGAAAGGCATTTATTCCACTTAGTCTCATAAAAAAAATGAGACGAAATGCTACAGAAGTTCTCAGAGAAAAACTAATATTAAGCCACCGTAGACAAGCTAAAAAAGATATAAAAAAAATAGATTACAGCAGATCAAATAATAAAAATATGAAATTTTCAGTAATTGTCTCAAACTCCTCTCAAAGAGATACAGCTGTGAGGTACGGGATAGAAAAAATATATGAAAAAGGTCTGGATGTGGCAAAAGAATCACAGCTAGGAAGAATCGATTTAGAAAGCAAGTTGGCATGGAATTTATATCAGCTTCTTGAAAATAAAAATAATGCCGTAACTGTCAATTGGAATCTAAATATAACCAATACTTATGCTTTAGAGGAAATAAGTAAGATACCAGGTGCAGACACTGTGATAATATCACCTGAACTGAATCTAGACAGAATAAAAGAGATAGGTGAAACAGGGATTAGAAAAGGACTCATGATATACGGTAAATTAAAGGGAATGTTTATAGAGGTACCGATTTTTCAGGAAAATAAAGTTACAATTACAAATGATCAGGGAGATCAATTTGATGTAATTAAAAATTCTATAGGGAACAGTGAATTGTACCTTGAAACCCCTATGAATCTTATACCAAATTTAGAGAAACTTCTAGATGCCGGAATAGATGAACTGGTACTTTTATTTACTGATGAGTCAGAAGAAGAAACAGAAAAGATTTTGAACTCACTAAAAACTAAAACAGGAGAGTACAACCCTTATAATTTTCAAAAAGGGGTTTACTAAGGAGTGGAATAGATGAAGAAAAAAACAGTAAAAAATCTGGCTACATGCTTTGGACTTGGAGATCTTCCAAAGGCTCCTGGAACCTTTGGAACCTTAGGAGGGATACCGATATTTATAGGGCTCACCTTTATCAGAAGGTTTTTTCCAAACAATATGGTATACAATTCCTTTTATTTTATGTTTCTTATAACTCTTTTTGCAGTGGCTGTATATGTGTCAGACATATGTGAAAGGGAGATATATAGAGAGAAGGACCCTCAAAATGTTGTAATAGACGAGGTGTTAGGATTTCTGACGACACTATTTCTTGTCAATCCAGTAGGCGTGGTACAGAATATAGGGGCAATATTTTTAGGGTTTGTCATATTTAGAATACTTGATATAACAAAGATAGGGCCTATATATAAATCACAGATGTTTGGACACGGTGTAGGTGTGGTCTTAGACGACTTTTTGGCGGGAATAATCGGAAACTTTATCATGGTGTGTATCTGGAGTTTTTTCTTTTAATAAAGGTGGAGTAATGGCATGAAAGCATTTATTATTTTGGTAGGAACAGAACTTCTAAGTGGTATGACAGTGGATACAAATAGTTTATTTATGGCAGAGGAACTGAATAAATACGGTATTGAAATATCTTCTAAAATAACTGTTGGGGATAATATAAAAGAGATAATAAAGGCCATAGAATTTGGCAAAAGTCAAAGTGACCTCATAATAATGTCAGGTGGACTAGGCCCTACAATGGATGATTTGACCAAGGAGGCCATCGCCAAATATCTTGGAAAAGAACTGGTGGTAGACCCAGAAGAATACAGAGAGCTTAAAAAAAAGTTTGATAAACTGGGAATAGAGTTTCTAGACAACAATGTAAAAGAAGTGGAAAAACCAGAGGGAGCAGTAAGTTTTGGAAACGGCGCCGGAATGGCTCCAGGAATATATATAGACAGGATAGCGGCTTTTCCAGGAATACCAAGAGAGCTATATAATCTGTTTCCGAAATTCATGGATTACTACGCAAAAGAAAATAAGCTAGAGGATGAGATTTATATAAAGGATATTCTAGTCTGGGGAATCCCGGAATCACATCTAGAAAAAAGAATAAAGAACTTCTTTGATGAAAAAGATATTTTTTATGAGTTCCTGGCCAAGGACTACGGAATAGTTGTCAGGCTTCAGGGGAAAGAAAGTTCAAAAAATCTAGTAGAAAAAATAGTAGAAAAAATATATAATGAAATAGGTCATTATGTAATAGGTGAGGATGGAAAAAGAGTTCAAGACAGTGTAGTGTCTCATCTAAAAACACTAGGTTATAATATTTCTCTGGCAGAATCTTGTACTGGAGGTCAGATAGCTTCGATGCTTGTGGAAGTTTCTGGAGTTTCCAAGGTGTTTTTTGAAGGGATAGTATGCTACAGCAATGATTCTAAGATCAATAGGCTAAAAGTAAGTCCGGAAACACTAAAAGTTTACGGCGCTGTAAGCGAGGAGACAGCCAGAGAGATGCTGGCGGGATTAAAAGGAGATGTGGCCATAGCCACTACGGGAATAGCAGGACCCCAAGGTGGAACCAAGGAGAAGCCGGTGGGAACTGTTTATATAGGGGTCCGTATTTTGGATGAATACTATATAAAAAAATATGAATTTAAGGGTGATAGAAAAAGAATAAGAAGATATTCGTCTATGACTGCTTTGTTTAAATTACTTAAAATGCTTGAAAAGAGGGTGGAATACTAATGTCGTTAGGAGAAAGAATAAAGAAGAATAGAAATGAAAAAGGATTATCACTAAGAGATTTAGCAGGTAGGGTAGATTTGTCTGCAAGTTTTTTGTCTCAGATAGAGCAGGGGAAAGCTTCTCCATCTATAGAGAATCTAAAAAAAATAGCTAACTGCCTTGATGTAAGGGTCAGCTACCTTATAGAAGATGATGAAGTTAAGAAAAATACTGATATAATCAGAAAAGGTGAAAGACACTTTATAGAAAGTATAGACTCTAATACGAAGATCTCACTTTTAACATCATCAGATATAGAAAAAAATATGGAGCCTATTCTTTATGAGATTTATCCAGGGGGAGAAAGTGGAAGAGATTATTATACTCATCCAGGTGAAGAGTTCATCTTTATTTTAGAAGGAACTTTGGAAATATATATAAATGATATGGTTCATTCACTAAATGAAGGAGATAGTCTTTATTTTAAATCTAGCCAAAAACATAGATTTGTAAATAATGGAGATAAAGTGGCTAGGGCTCTATGGGTGGTAACACCTCCGAGTTTTTAGTTATAGACTGAACAGACAAGGAGAAAAAATGCGTGAAAAAGCGAGAAAAGTAAAAATTATAGTCCTCGATGTAGATGGAACCCTTACAGATGGCAAGTTATATACAGACAATAACGGGGTAGAAACCAAGGCCTTTAATGCAAAGGATGGAATGGCCATAGCTCAGGGAATAAAATACGGAATGAAGTTTGCTATTGTAACAGGTAAAAACTCACAGATAGTAAAAGCAAGAGCCCAGGAACTAGGGATAGAAGAGGTATATCAAAAGGTATCCAATAAAATAAAGGTTTTAGATGAAATACTGGAAAAATATAAACTTACCTATGAGGAAACGGCCTATATGGGAGATGACATAAATGATATTCCGGCAATAATGAGAGTTGGAATGTCAGGTGCACCGTTTGATTCTTCTAATGATATACTTCAAATGGTTGACTTTAAGTCCTCTTCTAAGGGAGGAAAGGGTGCTGTAAGAGAGTTTGTCGAGTATATTCTGAGAGAGAAAGGAATCTGGAATAAGGTTCTAGAGGACTATAGAAATAAAAGATAAAGAGGCTGTGGAGGAGATACTATGAAAATTGAAGTAAAAGTTCTTAACGTACAGAGGCTGACAAAACTATTTATTGCATCTAGCAGATGGCTGTCAAAATATGCCGATGTATTGAATGACCTCAATGTGTATCCTGTACCAGATGGTGATACAGGAACCAATATGTCAATGACCCTCCAATCTGTAGAAAACGAACTTGTAAAACTGAATCACGAACCGGATATGGAAGAGTTTTGTGAAATCGTGTCAGAGGCGATACTTTTGGGAGCAAGAGGAAATTCAGGTACTATTTTATCTCAAATAATACAGGGATTTTTATCTGGGATATCCCATACAGAAAATGTAACTGTAGATGATGCAGTGGTGGCCTTTAAAAAGGCAAAAGAAAAGGCGTATCAATCGGTGACTGAACCAGTAGAAGGGACTATACTTACAGTAATAAGAGTAGTCTCTGAAGAAGCTGAAAAGTACCAGGGCCCTAAAGATGATTTTATACTTTTTCTAGCTCATCTTAAAAATGTTGCAGGTAAGGCTGTTGAAGAGACCCCGAATCTACTTCCAAAACTAAAAGAAGCCGGTGTGGTAGATGCTGGTGGTAAAGGGATGTTTTATATTTTAGAGGGGTTTGAAAAATCGGTAACAGACCCGGAAATGCTAAAAGATTTAGAAAGGATAGTGCAATCTCAGTCTAACAGACGTGAAAGGTTAGAACACAGTGTAACTTCTCTTGAAAAAATCAATTTCAAATACTGTACGGAGTTTATTATAGAATCTGGAGATTTTGATCTGGAGAAGTATAAATCTGATATTATAAATTTAGGAGACTCTGTAATATGTGCTCAGACTTCTAAAAAAACAAAGACTCATATACATACCAATAACCCTGGTAAAGTAATAGAAATAGCAGGGAGTTTAGGGGATCTTAATCATATAAAAATTGAAAACATGAAGATACAGCACAGAAATGTACTAACAAAGGATGCAAGATATCAATCAGAAAAATCAATGAAATCAAAGACAGTGTTTAAAAATGAGAATAGTCGTCCAATTGCTTATTTTGCAGTGGCAGATAATCTTCAGATGGGAGAACTCTTTATAAACAGCGGAGCTTCTGCCGTTTTGATAGGAGGACAGACCCAAAATCCAAGTGTTTCAGATTTGGAGAAGACGCTAGATCATATAAAGGCTGAGAAAATAATAATACTTCCAAACAACAAAAATATAATTTCAGCGGCTAAAATAGTTGCTGAAAGATCTATAAAGGAGATTACTGTTATAGAAACAAAATCCATGTTAGAGGGACACTATATTCTGAAAAATAAGATGGAGACTCTGAACTATCTTGTAAAAGGTGTGAAGAGAAATATATCAGTTGAGATCACAAAAGCTGTCAGAGAGACTAAATCTGAGGATATGATGATAAAAAAAGGTGATCATATAGCCCTTGTAAATGGAAAAATCATGAAAAAATCTGATAAAATAGAAACTCTTATAGAGGATGTATACGGATCATATATTTCTGAGGATACTTTGAGTGTTTTTGCAGTAATGGGAAAAGAATCCACAGAAGAAGGTAACAAGGTATTAAAGCCTGGTTTGGATGTAAGGTATTCAGACTATCCTGGAATGCAGGATAATTATTCCTATTATATCTATATAGAAAACAGAGACCCTGAACTTCCAGAGATAGCAGTTGTTACTGATTCAACCTCAGACCTAAGTGAGGAATTTGTTGCAGATATGAATATAGATATAATTCCTCTCAAGCTTAAATTTGAAAGTGATAAATATTATAAAGACGGTATAGATATTTCTAAGGAGGACTTTTGGAGAACAGTATTAAGTAAAAATGTGATTCCAAAAACCTCACAGCCATCCCCAGGAGAGTTTAAAGATCTTTATGAAAGACTATTTAATAAGGGATATAAAAAAATTATCTCTATTCATATTTCAAGTAAGTTAAGCGGTACCCAACAGGCTGCTAAGGTAGCTAGAGGAATGCTTGGCAGGGAAAAAGATGTAGCTATTGTAGACTCTAAATCTGTTACTTTAGGTCTAGGACACCTCGCCTTAGAATCAGCAAGACTTGTAAAAGAGGGACATAGTTTTAATGAAATCTTGGAATGGATAGATGAGGCTCAAAATAAAATAAAGGTATATTTTGTTGTAAAAGAACTTTCTTTCTTAGAAAAAGGTGGCAGAATAGGAAAAGCTTCATCTGTAATAGGAGACGTTTTCCAGATAAAACCGGTTCTGACAATTGAAAACGGAGAGGTTTGCACGGAGAAAAAGCCTATTGGAGAGATAGGAGCCATGAGGTATATGGAAAAAATAATAAAGAATGAATCTAAAAACGGATCAATAATTTTATACACAGGTTGGGGAGGAACTCAGGATGAACTTGATAGTGCTGATCAACTGAGGTCTATAGGAGACAAACAGAAGAAAGCTGACTATAGGGGAAGATTTGAAATTGGTGCCGCTATAGGCTCTCACAGTGGACCTGTTTATGGTATGGTTATTTTTCCAAAAATAAGATAGAAAAAAGCCGGATATTTTTTCCGGCTTTTTTTAAAAGTTGAGATGATAAGTTTAATCAAACATCGATATAAATAAGGCCATTTTTTAAAACTCATTATTCCTTGACAATATCATATATTAGTAGTATAAATAAGTTTGTCATAAAAAATAGTAGTTTTTTTTAAAAAAACTGTTAAATTTAATTTAACACACATACAATGTTTTATCTTTTATATAAATTGACTTGAGGCTAGGAAAATATTAAATAAAGAGTATACTTAGATAGAAGATAACAAACTCTTGCGAGAAATTAATAATAAATTAGGGGGTAAATTTTATGAAGCTTTCCAGTTATTTAGATCCAAAACTTATTTTTACAGACCTAGAGGTAGAAACAAAGGAAGAGGCTATAAAGTTATTGATAGAAAAATCTGCACAAGAGGATAAAAAAATAGCCTCGATGAAAAAAGATATAATAAAAAGTGTTTTAGAAAGAGAAAATGAAATCTCAACTGCCATGGGTCAGGGGATAGCTATACCTCATGCTAGAATTGAAGGTTTGGATGATTTTATAATTATAATAGGTCTCCTTAAAAATCCAATTAAATGTCAAGTTGCTGCACTTCATAAAGAAGATGATGTGAAAATGGTAATACTTTTAGTTTCTGAAGTTCTTAGAAATAAAAGAATGTTAAAAGTAATGTCTGGAATCATGAAGATAGCAGTAAAACACCCGAAGGTTTTAGAAGAGATAAAAAGTAGTTCTAATTCAAATATATTATTTGACTTTATAAAAAATGCCGAAGTTGAAATTGATGGAAAAATAGTAGCAGAAGATGTACAGAGTCCAGAGTTAATGCCTGTACATCCAAACGATACTCTAGACAAAGTGGCCAAAAGACTTATAATAGAGGACAGAACTGGACTTCCAGTGGTTAAAGATGGATATTTTTTAGGAGAGATAACAGAAAGAGAACTTATAGAGTTTGGAATGCCAAAATATACATCTGTTATGCAGGATTTAAACTTCCTTACTGTAGGAGAGCCCTTTGAGGAATATCTAGTAAATGAAAAAATAGCTACAATAGAGGAATTATATAGAAAAATAGACGTCATCACGGTAGACAAAAAAACTCCGATTATGGAGATATGTTTTTTAATGGTAAACAAAGGAAAAACAAGAATTTACGTTGTGGAAAATGGCAAATATTATGGAATGATCCAAAGATCAGACATAATTAAGAAAGTTCTTCACATTTAATGGAGGTATTTAATGTTACAACTGATTGTCGGGTTACTTATTTTTATATTTGTGTTTTTTTTGATAATCACAGAGAAAGTTCCAAGTGTTTTAGCAACAATGGGTGGCGGATTAGCAATGGCTCTTGTGGGCCTTTTAAATGAAGAGCAAGCTCTAGAAGCTGTAGCTTCAAGACTTGAGATAATATTTTTATTGATAGGTATGATGATAGTAGTTCATCTTATATCTGAAACAGGTGTATTTCAGTGGTTTGCAATCAGGGTCGCTCAGATTGTAAGGGGAGAACCCTTTGCCCTTATAGTGTTGCTGTCTGTAGTAACTGCTATATGTTCGGCATTTTTAGATAATGTGACTACAATATTATTGATGGCTCCCGTGTCTATACTTCTAGCGGAACAGCTGAAACAGAAACCCTTTCCATTTATCATGACGGAAATAATGGCTGCTAATATAGGGGGATCTGCCACACTGATAGGAGATCCAACTCAACTAATCATAGGAAATGAGGGAAAGCTTGGGTTCAATGATTTTATAATAAACACCGCTCCGGTATCTATACTAGCTTTTATTTCCCTTATGGTTACAGTTTACATTCTGTACGGAAGAAAGATGATAGTCTCCAGAGATTTGAAAGCTAGAATAATGGATTTAGACGCCTCTAGATCACTTAGAAACATGAGTCTTTTAAAGCAATCGGGAACGATATTTGTGCTTATAATTACCGGTTTCATAATGAATAATTTTATAGATAAGGGTCTGGCTATTATTGCCTTAAGTGGTGCAACAGCACTTATTATTCTTGCTAAGAAAAAACCTGAAGATATATTTAAACATGTAGAATGGGATACACTGTTTTTCTTTATAGGTCTGTTTATTATGATAAAAGGTGTAGAAGAAACTCACCTGATAGATCTGCTAGGGGAAAAAATAGTAAATATTACAGAGGGCAATTTTAATTTTGCGGTAATGCTTATAACCTGGGTTTCTGCATTATTCACATCTGTCATTGGAAATGTAGCCAATGCAGCCACTGTGTCAAAGATAATCCACGTAATGACTCCTTCATTCCAGTCCTTAGGAGATGTAAAGGTATTTTGGTGGGGACTTTCACTGGGATCGTGTCTAGGTGGAAATGCAACAATTCTAGCCTCAGCAACTAATGTGGTTGCCGTAGCTGCAGCAGCAAAGGCGGGATGTAAAATATCTTTTGTAGAATTCGTAAAATTTGGAGCTATAATATCTATTCAAACTCTGGTTATCGCCAGTGCTTATATTTGGCTCAGATATTTATAAAAAGATGGGAATCTATAGATTCCCATCTTTTTATATGACGTGATAGAATATTATGTGTTGTACTAAACCTTTTGAAATTACGTGTAATAGATAAAAAATTCTCTTTATGATATAATTTTATCAAATAAAGGGAGGTATTTAAATGAGAGTTTTTAGGTTTGGTGAGATAGATTCTACCAATAGTTTTTTGAAAAGAGAAAACAAGCTTGAAAATTATGACCTGGCAATGGCTAAAAATCAGACTGAAGGAAGAGGAAGAAGAGGAAACTCTTGGGTCTCAAAGGAAGGAGCCGCACTTTTTAGTTTTGTGCTGAAAGAAAATTCTAAACTTCCTATGGAGGAGTACAGAAAACTTCCTTTGGTGGTAGGAGTTGCTGTTCTTCGGGCACTAAAAAAATTTCAAAGTTTGGATTATAAGTTTAAGTGGACAAATGACATATATGTAAATGAGAAAAAAATATCTGGAATTTTAGTTGAAAAAATAAATGAAAATTTTATAATTGGAATAGGAATAAATGTTAACAATGAAGATTTCGGAGATCTAAAAAATTCTGCAACTTCCCTGAAAATTGAAAGCAATAAAGAATTTAATATAGAAGAGCTAATATTAACAGTTGTAGAGGAGTTTAAAAATTGTTTTGAAGAATTTTTAAATGGAGGCTGGGAACTTATATTAAAGGAGATAAACGAAAAAAATTACTTACTTGATAAACCTGTAACAATAAAGATAATAGATAAGATAACAAGAGGTATAGGGGGAAAAGTTCTAGATGACGGGACTCTAGAAGTAGACGTAGAGGGAATTAAAAAGAGCTTTGATATTGGTGAGGTGCATATTTCTTTTAAGGACAAGGCGGTAAAATGAAAAGCAAAGAGTATAGAGGGAGGTAAGAGTTGAAAAAAAAGGTAGTGGTAGGAATGAGCGGAGGGGTTGATTCTTCTGTGGCGGCATACCTTTTGAAGGAAGAGGGATACGAGGTTATAGGGGTAACATTAAAGCACTTAAGTGATGAAGATTCTGAAAATACCAATACAAAAACCTGTTGTTCACTAGACGATATATATGATGCAAAGATGGCATGTTTTAAGCTAGGGATACCTCATTATGTTGTAGATGCAGTAGAACCCTTTAAGAAGGACGTAATCGATTACTTTATAGGGGAATACTCTAAAGGTATAACTCCTTCTCCCTGTGTAGTCTGCGATGAGAAGATTAAGATAAAAAAGTTGGCAGAAACAGCAGATAAGCTGGGAGCAGATTATATATCTACAGGGCACTACTGTGATGTGAGTTATAGTCAGGAGTTGGGGTCGCATCTCTTGAAACTATCTAAAAATTCTGCTAAAGATCAGACTTATATGCTTTATAGGATCGGAGAAAATATACTGAAAAGAATGCTCTTTCCTTTGAAAAATTTTGAGAAAAAAAAGGTTAGAGGGATAGCAAAAGAAGCGGGAATATCGGTTCATGATAAAAAGGACAGCCAGGGAATCTGTTTTGCACCTGAAGGATATAAAGAACTTCTTAAAAGAATCCTTGGAGAGAAGATTAAACCTGGAAATTTCATCACAAGAGACGGTCATATCTTAGGGCAACACGAGGGGTATCAGCTATACACCATAGGTCAACGAAGAGGGCTAGGAATAAATCTTTCCAAAGTTTATTTTATAACTGGCATAGATTCAGATAAAAACGAGATAATCTTAGGTGATTTTGAAGAGCTTATGAAAAAAGAGGTAGAGTTGACTGACACTGTTTTCCTAGCAGATATTGAAAAACTTGAAAAAATAAAATTATTTGGAAGACCAAGATTTTCTAGTATAGGACTTCCTGGAAGATTGAAAAAAATAGATAATAGAATATTTTTCATTTATGACGAGGAAAACGCAAAAAATTCTCCAGGACAGCATATGGTAATATACTATAAAGACCTTGTTGTAGGTGGAGGAAAAATAATTTTTTAAAAAAATGGATCCAGAATATTATTCTGGATCCATTTAAATTATGATTTTTTATAATAGTTGATAAGGCATCCTTCTATGATAGTTTCTCTTTCTTCATCAGTGAGGTCAGTGAGTGTCAGATCAAATTCCTTGATTTCATCCCCTATAACATAGGCCTTGATAGTGTCCTTTTTCTCGGCTATAGAGTTTTTTATATCTCTGATTAAGATAAAGTCCTCATTTTCAAATGGAACCTCTCCCTCTATAGTAAAAGGAACCATCCCCCAGTTAATAAGGTTTGAACGATACCGCTTGGTAGCGTACTCCTTGGAGATATTGGCCCATCCTCCCAATACCTTTTGGCAGGAAGCCGCCTGTTCACGGGCTGAACCGTCTCCAGGTTTATTTGCATAAATTGTACTTCCGATTCCAGTAGCTTTTGGGTCTATATTTTCCAGTCCAGGAATGGTTTTGATTTTATCAAAAACTTTTTTCAAGTTTATATCTAAGGCTACAGGATCCTTTCCATCTTCTCTTTCTTTTTCAAATATCTGAACGGCCTTTGATTTTTCAACGTACTCAGGAACCCTACGGGACAAAGTAAACTCAGCCAATTTCAGAGGATTGGAACGGAATGACGAGGCCTCTCCAGAAGGAATAAGCTCATCTGTAGTTGTCACAGGATCTTTTATAAAGGCGGTTACCTTTAGCAAAAGATTATCTGTGAGTTTTGGCATTGCAGGCCAGTCCACTATGTTTGGACCAAAAGTCAGTTCTGAGTCCAATGGGTGTTCGTATCCATAATAAACCCTGTTTTTATACACAGTGCTGTCAAATTTATATTCAGGTTTTGTATACTCTATATCTAAGTCTGTTGCAGGAGTAAGGATCCCTCCATTTATGGCAGTTGCTGCTATTGATCTTGCATCCATAAGAGCAACAGATGAGATCTGTCCCTCTCCAGGTTTAGAACCTTCCCTGCTTGGAAAGTTCCTAGTGGTATGACGCAGACTCAATTGATTGTTGGCAGGAGTGTCTCCGGCTCCAAAACATGGGCCGCAAAATGCTGTACGAACTATGGCACCTGCAGCCATAAATTTTGCTGTAGAACCATTTTTTACAAGGCTTAGTGCTGTAGGTTGACTAGAAGGATAAACACTCAGTGAAAAATCATGACTGCTTACTGCTTTGTTGTCTAAAATGTCGGCAACATCCATAAGATTATCATATGTACCTCCTGCACATCCGGCAATGATTCCCTGTTCTGCATGAAGCTTCCCATCAATAATCTTACTTTTCAGATCTATTTTTAGTCCCTGCTCTGCAGCTTCTTTTTCCACCTTTGTGAGAATCTCCTCTAGATTGGCATTGAGCTCTTTTATAGTATAGACATTACTCGGATGGAATGGCAGAGCGATCATAGACTCTACCTCTGATAGATCAACTTGAATCATTCTATCGTAATAGGCTATATTACCGGGCTTAAGCTCTTTGTAGTCTTTAATACGTGAGTGAGTATCTAGATAGTTTTTCACCTTGTCATCTGTAACCCATATAGATGAGAGGCAAGTGGTCTCAGTGGTCATAACGTCTATACCATTTCTAAACTCTACATCTAGATCAGAAATTCCATCACCAACAAATTCCATAACTCTATTTTTGACATATCCATTTTTAAATACAGCTCCGATTATAGCTAGAGCTATATCCTGAGGTCCTATTCCTTTTTTCGGCTTTCCTGTTAGGTATACACCTACAACCTCTGGGCAATTGATATCGTAGGTTTTATTTAAAAGCTGCTTTGCCAGCTCACCTCCACCTTCCCCTATAGCCATAGTTCCAAGGGCTCCGTATCTGGTGTGAGAGTCAGATCCTAAGATCATTTTTCCGCAGCCAGCCATCTCCTCCCTCATATACTGGTGAATAACAGCTTGGTGTGCAGGGACATAGATACCTCCGTATTTTTTTGCAGCGGAAAGTCCAAACATATGGTCATCTTCATTTATGGTACCCCCTACAGCACAAAGACTGTTGTGACAGTTTGTTAGAACATAGGGAATTGGAAATTTTTTAAGACCGCTGGCTCTCGCTGTCTGAATAATACCCACATAGGTTATGTCATGGGAGGCCATACAGTCAAATTTTATATTGAGTTTTTCCATATTATCAGATTTATTGTGAGATTTAAGTATGGAATAGGCTATGGTATTTTTTCTTGCCTCCTCTGGAGTAGTTCCTAAGTTTTTTCCAGAATCAGCAGGGATTATTTCCTTTCCATTTACAAGGTATACTCCAGCCTCACTAAGTTTTATCATTAAAATCCTCCTTAGATATATTTCTCTTTATCAAAAAAATCAGATGTTTCCATCTATAAATAGCGCTGTCAGATATGACAGGCTTATTTAACGATTCTAGAAGAAAATGATTTTATGTGATTTATTTTATCAATGATAGCCTGGGTAATTTCTGTAGTAGTGGCATTTCCTCCCATATCCCTTGTAAGGTGTTTTCCGTCTTCCATTACTTCGATGATAGCTCTAAATACTAACTCAGCTCTGTCAAAATCTCCTAGGAATTTCATCATATGAACTGCACATAAGAGAACAGCAATTGGGTTAGCAAGGTCTTTTCCTGCGATATCAGGAGCACTTCCGTGAACTGCCTCAAAAATAGCGATATCATTACCAATATTTGCACCTGGGACAAGACCTAGTCCTCCTACAAGACCTGCAGCAAGATCAGATAAAAGGTCTCCGTAAAGGTTTGGAGCTACAATGACCTCAAATTGAGAAGGGTTCATAACCATCTGCATACACATATTGTCAACGATAACTTCTGAAAGCTCTATGTTAGGGTAATCTTTTGCCACCTCTCTCACACAGTCTAAGAAGAGACCGTCTGCAAGCTTTAGGATATTTGCCTTGTGGACAGCGGCAACCTTTGTTTTTCCCTGCTGAACAGCGTACTCAAAGGCTGACTTTGCAATTCTCATAGATCCTTTTCTTGTAACTACCTTTTTTGCCACAGCAGTATCTTCATCTTGCATCTCCTCTATACCGATGTAAAGACCCTCGGTATTTTCCCTGAAAATAACAAGGTCGACATTTTCATATTTGGATTTAACTCCTGGTATATTTTTAACTTCTCTTATATTTGAGTATAGATCATATTTTTTTCTAAGCTGGACATTTATGCTTCTAAAACCCTTTCCTATAGGAGTAGCGATAGGTCCTTTGAGGGCAATTTTATTTCTTTCTATACTTTGAAATACCTCATCTGGTACAAGAACTCCAGTTTTTTCAAATACTTCTGAACCGGCGTTGACTACCTCCCACTCTACTTTAAAACCGGCGGCTTCCAATATTTTTACCGTACTTCCTGTAACTTCAGGTCCGATTCCATCTCCAGGGATAAGTGTAATTTTATGCATAACATCTCTCCTTTCTAACATAGTTAGATTTATTATTGATTTTTTTGTTGTTAAAATAGTTTTTACTAAACACTGCTTTTAAATTATACAAAAGATAAGAAGAAAAACCTTTTCATAAACCACATTAATTAAAGTTTGCAAATACATTAACCTCGTATATGATAACATCGGACACTGTATACAGCAAGTTTATTTTTTATATCAAAACAATATATTTGATATATGATGATTATATTGAGGTCTAGTTTTTATAAGAAATTAAATTTATAGTTGATTAGTTCTGGCATAGATGTATAATTAACTTAGGATGCTAGTTAATTCAAGTAAAGTTAAATTATTGAGTTTCTCCAAAGTTCCGTTACTTTTCCTTGATGAAAAGTAACCAAAAATCAAGGCCTGTGAAAAATAAGCTAAATGCCTTCGGAAATCTAAGTAAAAATCAAAACTCGCTTTGCTCAAACAGTTGATTTTTTCTAGAGATTTCTCTCAGCCATTCTTAACGCTTATTTTATCAATGGCCAAAAACTTAAAAAACCTTTTGTGTGCATAAACCTTGGTAAACAATTGCGCTTGCTTTTTAAGTGAGAACATATGGTTTTAAATTTTTTTGAATTTCAAGTCGCAGGGCTTATACAGGAAAGAGCCCGCACTTAGCCGTCCTACAGAATAAGTTCCGCAGGGAACCGAGGACTGTAGCTTACAAAGGCGATAAAAGAAATATATACTTCCTAGACATTTGAAAATTCTTGATTTTCTTTGGTTACTTTCTTTTATCAAGAAAAGAAAGTAACACAGGTTTTCAGATAAAGTCAGTAATTTATTAATAAGTTAGTAATTTAGATTAATTATAAAAGAGATTGAGAGGAGAAAACATGATACTTAATAAAATAATGAAAGAGCTAGATGCTCAGGGAATATTGATCACTAATATGATAAATGTGAGGTATTTTACCGGATTTACAGGTACTACAGGAGTTGCTCTTATTTTGGGAGATAAAAGATATTTTTTAACAGATTTCAGATATGAAGAGCAGGGAAAAAAAGAGGTAGTTCCTAAGGGCTTTCAGCTTGTGAGAGAGGATAAAGATCCTGTTGGAAAGGCTGGGGAGCTCATAAAAGAATCTAAAATAAAGAAGCTGGCTATAGAGGACGGAAGTGTGACCCTGTCACAATATAGAAGTTTTGAAAAAAACTTTGGTAATCTTGAATACACAGGTATAGAGGATAAATTTCTAAAGGCTAGAATGGTAAAGACAGAGGAAGAGATAAAACTCATAAAGGAAGCTACCAAAATAGCAGACAAGGCCTTTGAAAATATAAAAAGTCTTATAAAAGAAGGAATATCTGAAGAGAGACTGGCCACAGAGCTAGAGTATGAGATGAAAAAACTAGGGGCAGAAGGGCCTTCCTTTGATACAATAATAGCTTCTAACTATAGATCTGCAATGCCTCACGGTGTTGCCAGTGAAAAAAAACTTCAGAAAGAAGGCTTTGTTAAGTTTGATTTCGGATGTTTTTATAAGGGGTATGTATCTGATATGACAAGAACAGTGTATCTTGGGATAAATCCTACAGAAAGACATTATGAAATATATAATACGGTTAAAGAAGCTCAGAAGAAGGCTATAGATGCAGTGAAGGCCGGAATTACAACTAGAGAGTTAGACAAGATAGCTAGAGACTACATAACTGAAAAAGGGTACGGAGACTGTTTTGGCCATGGACTAGGTCACGGGATTGGGTTAGAGATTCATGAATATCCGTATTTATCTTATAAGGCAGAGGACTTGGTACTTGAGGAGAATATGGTAGTCACTATAGAACCTGGGATATATATAGAGGGCTTCGGAGGAGTCAGGATAGAAGATGATGTAGTTGTAAAAAAAGACGGGTGTGAAGTTTTGAATAAAACAACTAAAGAGTTTGTAAAACTTTAGAATATTGAAATTTTGAATTTCAGTAAAGAATTCTGATCTGATATTTAACAGGGAATTATAATTCCAGTGATATTCTTAAAAATTAATTTTGTATTTTTTTAAATATGAGCCTGGGTTTTTTCTTTTGATTTTATTTAAATTGACAAAATATTCTCTATAAATTACAATAACTTGTTGTAATTTATAAAAAAAGTTTGTTTTTAAAGAGAGGAGAGACCCATGATCATACAGAAAAATAAGCCTATGAGAGAGCGTGTATATGAAATTTTGAAAAAAATGATAATAGACGGGGAGATATCTCCTGAAGAAAAAATAGTTGAAACAGAATATGCTGAAAAATTTCAGATAAGCAGGACTCCCTTGAGGGAAGCTATAAGGATGTTAGAATTAGAAGGATATGTAGAGGCACACAGTAGGGGCGGTGTGATAGTAAAAAACTGCACCAAGGAAGATGTAGAGGAGATATACAAGATCAGAATAGCTCTAGAAGGGATAATTCTAGAGGAGGTTATAAAAAAATCCTCTCAGTCAGATATAAAAAAATTGGAAAAGATAATAAAAGAAACAAAAGAAATTATGGTTGAAAATAAAAATAATGGTGATATATTTAAACTCTTTTCTAAATTTAATAATACTCTTTATAGTATTGCAAAGATGTCAAGAGTAGAGGATCTTATAAAGAATATGAATCTTTATTTAAAAAGGTTCAGAAAAATGGCAGTTGAAGATTTTGAAAGAAAAAAACAGGCTTCTGATGACCATGTTGAGCTTGTAAATGCAATAAAAGAAAAAGATATAAATAAGGCTTTGGAAATAAATAAAATCCATCTAGAGAGATCGAAAAACTTTATAATTTCTGAAATTTAAATTCAAAACCAAGCCAGGATAGTTGGTGACAATTTTTTCTGATCTAATTCTTGTTTAGATAACTATAAAAACAAATATAATAGGAAGCAGTGATTTGTATAAGAGTTACTGCTTCTTATTTTTTATTATGTGCTTTTCTCTGATATGATTATTTATGGGAAGATACGAAATTTTGAATTTATTTTTGGAGAGCAAAAATAATATATTTATGTTATAATTTCCTTGTGAGCAGATAAACTTTTTAGGAGGCATAAATGAATATAAGAGACTTTATTGATAGAGAAATAACCAAAGAGGAGGCTTTAGAACTTTGTAAAATAAAGGGTTCAAAGATGATGGAGCTTTTTTCTGTTGCAAATGAGGTAAGAGAAAAATATTGTGGAAATACACTTCATACATGTACCATATCCAACGCAAAGTCCGGTGAATGTGAAGAAGATTGTAAGTTTTGTGCCCAGTCGGCTCACTATAAAACCAGTCTCTCAACTTATGATTTAAAAGAAAAAGATACCTTAATGTCTGAATACAAAAGAGCAGAAAAACTGGGAAGTACTAAGTTTGGTGTTGTTACAAGTGGAAGAAGTATAAAAAAAGGATCAGAAGAATATGATAATATAAAAGATTTTGTAAAGGATGCCAAGAAAGAAGATATAACTACCAATATCTGCTGTTCTATAGGACTTTTAGATGAAGAGGAATTAAAGGAGCTAAAAGATATCGGTGTGACTAGATTTCACAGCAATATGCAGACCTCTATAAATGCATACAACAAAATAGTGGCCACTACTCACAAGATAGATGACAGGCTGGCTACGATAAAAGCGGCCAAGAAAATAGGGATGGAAGTGTGCAGCGGAGGAATAATAGGTATGGGGGAAACCTGGGAGGACAGGATAGACATGGCCTTTACTCTAAAGGACCTCAATGTAGATGGTATACCTGTGAATATACTGAACCCTATAGAGGGGACACCTTTAGGAGACAGAGAACACCTTTCTATGGATGAAATAATTAAAACAATAGCTATTTACAGGATAATATTTAAGGATAAGGTAATAAAAATAGGAGCTGGAAGAGAGGGAATCTTAAAGGATTTCATGGGGATGGCTTTTATGAGTGGAGCCAACGGAATGCTAGTAGGAGGATATCTTACAGTTAAGGGCAGAACCTCTGAGGAAGATTTTGTATTTATGGAAAATGTGAAGAAAATGTGGGAGAGGGATTAATAAATGGCTATTATTGATAAAAAAAGGGTGAATCAAAATTTTTCAAGAGGAGCTAAAACCTACGACAATTATGCACAAGTACAGAAGCATATGGCAGATAAATTGGAAATTTTTGTACATGGGTCTAAAAAACAATATAATATATTAGAAGTGGGTTGTGGTACAGGTATCTTTTCCCAAAAAATACTGAAAAGATTTCCCAATTCAAAAATAGATCTTTTGGATATTTCCCCTGCTATGGTAGAAACGGCAAAAGAAAAGCTTGGTGATTCTCCAAATCTTAATTTTATAGTTGAAGATGTCGAAAATTATAATCCTGAAAAAAAGTATGATTTAATTTTTTCCAATGCTACATTTCAGTGGATAGACGATCAAATGAGACTTTTTAACCATCTGTATTCTTTACTAGATTATGGAGGTAAAATAGCATTTTCAACATTCGGTAATAAAACATATTTTGAGTTAAGAGAAAGTTTGAGCACCTTAGACCCAGAATTAAAATATTCTCAAAAATTTGTAAAGCTTGATGAAATGACTGAAATAACAAATAAGAATTTTAGAATTCTTGCTGCTGATGAAGATTTTTTTATAGAAAAATTTGAAAATGTAATGGCTTTTTTAAAAGCAATAAAGGGAATAGGATCAAACAGTGCCCTTTCCAATAAACGTAACTTTACAAGAGAAAAATTTAAGGCTCTTGATAAGATATATAGGGATAAATTCGGAGACAAGAACATTATAAATGTTACCAATCACCTGTTATATATGGTTTTAGAAAAGGTAAAAATGCGTGATGAAAATCTAAAGTAAGGATAATCAAAAGTTTAAATTATGGATAAAATAAAAGGACCCAAGATCGTAGCGATTCTGGGTCCTTATTTTATATTAGCTTTCACCTTTTTTTTGTAAAATAATATCAATAGGTGAACCTTCAAATCCAAAGGCATCTCTAAATTTATTTTCAAGATATCTCAGGTAAGAGAAGTGTATAAGGTCTGGGTAATTACAGAATAAAACAAATCTCGGAGGAGCAGTTGAGATCTGAGTAGCATAGTTTATTTTAACCAGTCTACCTTTTCTTGTAGGTGGAGCATTAAGAATAAGTGCCTCTTTAAGAACAGTATTCAAAATACCTGTTGAGATTCTCTTTGTATATTCGTCGTAAACAGTGTCTGCAAGATCCAATAATTTAAGTGTTCTTTGTCCTGTAAGTGCAGAGACAAATTCCACAGGAGCATAATTAAGGAAAGGCAGTTCTGAAAGAATAAGCGCCTTCATATCTTTCATTGTATTGGTTTCTTTTTTTAAAGCATCCCACTTGTTCATTACCACAATTATAGGTTTTTTCTCATCATATGCGATACCTGCTATTTTTTTGTCCTGCTCTGTGATTCCCTCTTGAGCATCTAACATAAGCATACATACATCTGATCTTTTTATCGTTTTAATAGCTCTCAAAACGGAATAATATTCAAGGCTTTCTTCAACCTTTGATTTTCTCCTGATACCTGCAGTGTCAATAAGAATGTATTTATTATAGTTGTATTCAAAAGTTGTATCAATTGCATCTCTGGTAGTTCCAGCGATGTCACTTACGATTGCTCTTTCTTTTCCAGATAATCTATTTACCAGGGATGATTTTCCTGCGTTTGGTTTTCCTATTATGGCAAGTTTGAGACCTTCTTCTTCCTCTTCAGGTAACTCTAACTGATTTATATTTTGTACTATTGTATCTAACATATCACCAAGATTCAGTTTATGTTCTGCCGAGATCGGTAATAGGAATTCAAATCCAAGGGACCAGAAGTCATAGACATCATCACTTTGTCTTTGAAAGTTATCCACCTTATTTACACATAAGATCACAGGTTTATTTTTCTTTCTCAGAATATAGGCTACCTCTTCATCTAAAGCCGTAACTCCTGCCTTACCATCTACAACAAAAAGAATAACATCAGCTTCATTTATAGCTACTTCAGCCTGTTGTTTTATCTTTGTCATCATAAAATCTTTGTTTCTAGGCTCTAGACCTCCTGTATCAACTATTACGAATTCAGTTCCTAGCCAGTCGGTTTCTCTGTAAAGTCTATCTCTTGTAACGCCAGGTTGGTCATCTACGATTGCTATTCTGTCTCCCACCAGTTTATTAAAAAGTGTTGATTTTCCTACATTTGGTCTTCCTACTATTGCAACTATTGGTTTCAAAATATTCCCTCCTTAATTATCTTACATAGGGGATTGTAAAATTGGTCTGTAAAATTAATCATTATTATTTAACGATTTTTCCATCTGTTATTTTTATTTTTTTTAGTTTTATTTTCAGAAAAGGTTGATCTTCTGAAAGATTTTTTATGACTTTCCTTTGAAACTAGGATGTCTTTTTGTTTTTGTTTTTTACCAGTGTCTTTCTCTACAAAAAGTTTTTTACCAGTATAGGGATCCATCTCGGTGTAGTACATGAGAGTAGAGTATGTAGAGGGTGTAGGAGTGAAAATCTGTACCTGTTCTGGATTTGTGTTTAGTTCTCTACTGGCAAATTTCTTCAAATTTTCCATATCTTTTTCATTACATCCTGGATGAGCCGCTATGAGGTAGTAAGTTAGGAACTGTTTCATTCCCAAACTATTATTTATAGAATAAAATTTTTCTTTAAATTCTTTAAGGATACTTTTTTCCTGTTTACCCATTAGAGAAAGGATTTTATCCTCTGTATGTTCAGGAGCAATCTTAAGTTGTCCTGAGACATGATTTTTTATAAGATCTTTAAGATAAAGATTACCGCATTTTTCATCACTTAAGATAAGATCATACCTGAGACCTGAGGCGATAAAGACTTTCTTTACTCCGTCCAATCTCTCTAACTTTTTCAAGAGTGAAACCTGCTTAGAGTGGTCTGGTTTTAAAACAGGGCATGTTTTAGGATACATACATTTTTTATCTTTACATGCACCAGATTTAAGTTTTTTTTCACATTCTATTCCATACATATTTGCAGTAGGACCACCTACATCAGAGATATAACCTTTAAATTTAGGTGAAGATAATATTGTGTTAGCTTCAGAAATTATTGATTCTTCACTTCTGCATGTAACGGTACGACCCTGGTGAACAGCTATAGCACAGAAGTTACACTCTCCATAGCAGCCTCTATGAGTTGTTATGGAGTTCCTTATGGTTTCAAGGGCTTTAACTTCACCTAAGGATCTGTAATAAGGATGCACTTCCCTTTCAAAATCCATTCCGTAAATACTATCCATCTCTTCTGAGGAGAAAGGCATAGATGGAGGATTTTGTACAAAGTATCTTGTGTCCTGCTTTTGAAATATACCCTTTGCAGTCAAAGGGTCACAGTTCAGATAAAAAGTTTCAAAAGCCTTGATAAAGAGTTTTTTATCCCCTATACATTCTTCAAATGAAGGCAACTCGAGGTACCCTTTTCTAGGTTCTTTTGAGATATAAGCTATCCCTCTTATATTCTCCCAGGGCTCTCCTCTTTTCATGGCCAGAGCCAGTTCAAGCATTGATTTTTCTCCCATACCGTATGAGAGTATATCAGCTTTGGCATTAAATAAAATAGATTTCCTGAGTTTATCAGACCAGAAGTCATAATGCACTATCCTACGAAGGCTAGCCTCTATACCGCCTAAAACAACCGGCACTTTATTATTCTTAAAGTATCTTTTTATCAGATTTGTATATACGATACTGGCCCTGTCAGGCCTTTTATTATTTATTCCTCCAGGTGTAAAGTCATCACTTTTTCTTCTTTTTTTGGTGGCAGTGTAGTTTGCTACCATAGAATCTACACATCCTGCAGATACTCCCCAAAAAAGTTCCGGAGGACCTAATCTTGTGATATCATCAGGAGACGATATGTCAGGCTGGGCTATAACCCCCACCTTGAATCCATATCTCAAAAGCCATTTACCTATAACCGCAGTGCCGTTATAAGATGAATCTATATATGTGTCTCCAGAGACTAAAATTATATCTAGGGAATCCCACCCTAGTTTATCCATCTCTTCTTTTGTTGTAACCAAAAACATAATATCACCTTATTTTTCGAAATTCTACATATTATATCATAAATACTAAAAAAAATGAAGACAGCAAAAGTCAGGAAGAGGTGTTCAAATAAAAAACCAGCCTAAGCTGGTTTTTTATTTTATGAGAAGAGTGATCTTTTAATCAACTTTTATCTCGGCAATTATGTCTGCAGCAGATTCCTGACTTTCTTGTTTTGGGAGTCTAATAAAAAGTACACCGTCATTGTAGCAGCTAGAAATAGAATTTTGATCTACATCTGAAGGGAGATTAAAACTTCTTTCCAAGGCAGAATGACCAAATTCCTGAGAATAGTAATTTTTTTCTTTGTTTTCCGTATCATCTATTTCAGCTAAAACAACAAGTCTGTTAGATTCAATTGTAACTTTGAAAAACTCTTTTTTCAAACCAGGAGCTGCGACTTCGATCTCATAAGCATCAGCCTTATCTAAGATATTTGAAGCTGGTACCTTACCACCGTGTTTGAATAACGGATCATCCTCTTCCATAAAATCATCCATAAAATCACTGCTCAAAATACCTCTTTTTTTCTCTGTCATAAAATCCCTCCTTTACTATACTTACTTACCTAAAATGTACCGAATAATTTTCAGTATCCTTTTGAAACAGAAAATAAAAATTTTAATTATAAATTGTTATTTTAATCTAGTATATACCTTTTTTTTCAAGGGAAAGATTCATTTGTTATAGCTTCAAGCTATAGGTGGAGGTCTTAAATACAGACATTATTTTGAAAGAATTTTATATTATTTTGTAAAAAAAAAATATAAAAAAACCGGGAAATTTCCCGGTTTTAAAGACTTATATAGACTGACTGGCAGCCATTAGGAAAGGGACTAGCTGTTTCTTTCTTGAAACAACGCCCTCTAACCAAGCAGAATTATTTTCAAGTTCTGTATTGAATCCGTTTTCTACAAGAGATGCCCACTGACCAAGTGCGATCACCTGTGAACCGGCATTTATAATATCTGTGATGGCTAGTATAAATGCATCATAACCTTTTTCTGATATCATCTTGTCCATTACACTTTCAAGCTCTTTCTGCTTATTTAGTGTACCTTTGACATCTACTGTATTTACCTGAGCAACGGCTACAGACAGTCCGGACATTCTAAATTCTTTCATATCCATGGTTATTATTTCCATAGGACTTTTATCTCCAAGAGAAGTCCCTGCTATCAGCATCTCCATTCCGTATTTTTCATAATCAAAGCCTAAAAATTCAGCAAGTTCTTTAGCGGCCTTTATATCCTTTTCAGTACACGTAGGAGATTTGAAAAGAAGTGTGTCTGAAAGTATGGCACTGAGCATAACCCCTGCAACCTCTTTAGAAGGAGATAAACCTGCTTCTTTGTAGAGGTTAAAGATAATGGTAGAAGAACATCCTACGGTCTCAGCTCTGATTTGAAGAGGTTCGTTTGTTTCAAAATTTCCAAATTTATGGTGATCTACAACCTCTAATATTTTAGCATCATCAATTCCGTCAACAGACTGACTTTTCTCATTGTGGTCTACAAGTATTACTTTTTTTCTTGTAAAATTAATCAGGTTTTTTGATCTGATTGTACCGTAAATTTTTCCTTCTTTGTCAACTACTGGGAAGTTTGTCTGATCGGCTTCTTTCATAATATCTTTTATCTCGTGGAGAAAATCCTCCTCTTTAAATTGATAAAACTTTTTAGAGTGCGACATGATAGAAGATATAGATACTGACTGAGTTATTAGTCTGAAAGTTTTAAACAAACCTTTTTCTACCTTCATAACCGGGGTCTTTGTGCTAGTAGGTTTAGGGATTTCGTCACCTTCGTTAACACATAAAATTACAAGTCCGGCTCCTGCATCAATGGCATTTTCAACTGCATTTTCAACAAGAGTAGTAGTTACAACGATGTCTCCTTGTTTTACAGAGTCCATCTCAGAAGCAGCTTTGAGACTTCCCTGTATTATACCGGTAGGGTATTCTCCGCTTATTATCTCTCCTTTGAGCATAGATTTTAAATTCTTGTAAAGGGTGGAATAATTGTTGAAAAGTTTTGTATGATCCATTTCAAGATAGGTATTAGCAATGTCAGATACATGTATCATTCCTACAAGTCTTCTTTCCTCGTCAACAACAGGAAGGCTTGAGAAGTTTTCTTTTATCATGAGGTCTAGTGCAGATTTTAAAGAGTCATCTACATAGATTACCTCTTTTTCTAAATGTGTAAGATCTGAAATTTGAGGTCTTACAGTATTTATAAGCTCAGGGGCCACGAGATTAAAGTGATTTAAGACAAATTCAGTCTCTCTGCTGAGTTGTCCAAGCCTTACGGCTTTAGATTGTTGACCAAGTTTATTTTTAAGTTCGGCGTAAGCAATGGCCGAACATATAGAATCGGTGTCGGGATTTTTATGTCCTAAAACTAAAACAGAATCCATTTTTTAAAGTCCTCCTTTGATTTTTAACATTCTGTATGAGATTTTATCATTAAATGATGAAATCAACAAGTCGAAATATGTATAATTTTAGAACTTTCAAAGTTATGAAAAATCAAATTCTTATTTAATAAAAAATAAAAAGTCCCTTTTAGATAAAAATCTACAGGGACCAGAAAAAGAGTAAAATAAATTAAAATAAAAGATTTGTATTTTGAATTTTAAGTTAGTAATTCAGAGTCTTTTAAAAAAGACTCTGAGTCCCAAAAGAAAAAGGAGAAACTTTGCGAGAGATTCTTTTTTTCTTTCTTATATAATATCCTGTTTACTTTATAATTAAAATGACAGGTGTCGTAAAAATGGATTCTTTTGTAGAAATTTTATAATAATATCTTTATCCATATTTTTTTAGTGACAATTAAAATTACAATATGTGTATTTCAAAATTTCTTTTAAAAATAAAGCCTCAAAAGGACAGTGATAGCTAAAAAAAATACGTCTAATGCCATGGCAACAGACGTATTTAAAAAATTTTATATTATTAATTATTCTCTCTGGTTTAAGAATCAAATTTCACTTATGCAGAGTAGATTACCTCAGGAATTCTAGAACTTTGCGAGAGTTTGAAATCATAGGGAGGTTTCTGTTTAAAAAAATTATTTAAATTATATAATAGTTTGGTTAAACATATCTGCATAAAAAGAAATTTAAATTTTAAAATTTAATTAAAATGTTGCTTTAAGCCCTGCTACAACTTGAAATTCGTTATCACTATACCAGTCGCCGCCTTCTTTGTAGTTAACTGAAAGAACTTCATAAGAAGTATAAACCCATGCAGTAACACCATCATCTAATTTTGTAGAATATCCAATTCTTGGTCCGATGTGTGAATCCATCCATTCTTCAGCTTTGTCTCCAGCCTCTCCATCGAAATAGTATTCAATCCCAGCATATACTCCAGAATCATGAGTATATACAGTAGTGAAAGCTTCAGCCTCTAACTCAGCAGATGTAGACTCGTTACTTCCGCTTCCTCCTGAAGTGTTATGATATAAATATAACCATGTTCCGGTATAGTCAAAGAAAGCTACCTTACCAGTATCGAGTAGGATATCTAACTCATAGTCGTCTCCATGTACTTTTCCTGTTTTGTTTCCATCGTCATCATATTGGTTTGCATTTCCATCGTTGTAGTACATAGCACCCCAAAAAGTAAGTTTTGTGTTGTCTGTAAGAGCTGTACTAGCTTCAAACCAAGGTGAATATTGTGACTTTGTTACATCATCGCTACCATTTGTATCATAGTAGTAGTCAATCCCTGTAGAAAGGTCCCAGTCTCCTGATTTTCCCAGGTCATAAGAGAATCCGAATCTGTTATCCCAGTAAGTTTCTAAATCTTTTCCATTTGTAATGTTGTCGTAATTTTTTTCCACATCAAATGTAACTGCAAGTTTATCTGTGATACCAATAGACCCCTCTGCAAGAGTCCATTCAACTCCTTGAGAATTACTTCCAGTATCATTATTAGTTGGACGCTCTTCAGTTAGTTCTGCCCAGTTTCTTATCCATCCTGTTGCTGCAGGAGCCATTACACCTAGTGTAAGTAACCCTGCTAAAGTAACTATTAATCTTTTTTTCATTACACTCTCCCCTTTGTAATATTTATTGTAAAGCAAAATAATTATACTCTTCTAAATTTATTTTTCAACGACAAGTGACGTTTACAGATGAATTTTATCTTTTTATAATATTACAAGTATTTAGTATTTGAAATAAATAATGAAGAAAGTAAATATCAAAAAAGAATCAGCCCAAAGGGTTCGAAATCCAAGATTTTTAACCCATTGAAATATTTTTTAAAAACTGTTGACATTTCATTCGGAAACGAATATAATCATGTTGTAGCTAGATAGTTGATTGGTGGTGATTTCATGGATATAAAAGATTCTGTAATAGGAGAAGCTTGTGCACTGGGAATTATCAGGCATATAAGTGAAGAATTTGGAGATTATCTGGGAAAAGAACTCAGAAGAAGAAAAATGCCTATACAGGTAAAACATGCGGGACTTTTTATGATTCTTTTTTCTAAAGGTGAAAAAATTGAATTTAAAGAGTTGGCTCGTATATGGAGAAAATCAAAATCTACTCTTTGTGACATTACATCTAAGTATGCAGATGAAAAACTTATTAAAAAAACAAACTGCTGCTCTGATAAAAGGAATGTTTATGTAGAAATTACTGAAGAAGGTCTAAAATATAAGAAAGATTTTAATGAGATAAGTGAAGCTTTTTTAAAAAAGGCAACTTCAAATCTATCTGATCAACAAGTTGAAGATTTAAAATTTATTTTAGATAAAATGATTAAAGCCTTTATATAATTTGTTTATTTATGGGAAAAAAGTTGTTGTTAAGATTTCATTTTATGAAGTAAAACTCAAATATCTTAACAATAACTAACCGTTATTTTTTAAACTATATGATGAACAGAATAGTCTAATTTAGTGAAGTTAGAAAAGTTAGTTTTTTAGATTTGAATATAGAAAAACCCCTTAAAACTTCCAAACTCTCGCAAAGTTAAATAAGAAAATTAAGGGTAGATGTTAGGATGATGTCGTTATTTCTTTTTCATTTTTATTTTTTCAAAGAATGGTTCGAAAATGGATGAGATTCAGATTTATTTCAGTTTTTGGTTGTTATTTTTTTACCCATATCATTCGTTATCGAATAATTTGGGTTTGAAATAAACTTTCTAAATAATATTCTAGAATTTAATTTAAATAAAAATAAAAAATTAAAATACAGGAGATGAGAATTATGAAAAAAACAATATTAGGATTGATGTTAATAGTAGGATCTTTATCATTAGCCAATGACAGGCTAGACAGAGGAGAGCAAAAGTTTTTTGAATGGCAGAACAGTAACCTTGCTAAGCAGGAAAGAGTCGCAGATGAAAACTTAAGTAGAAAGGTAAAGGAATTAAAAGTCGAAACTAATGAAATTATGAATGAAAGAGGTTCTAACAGATAAATTTTTTTCAAGTCAACATTCGGAAGCGAACAATAGATGCATTTGAGCATAATTTAAATAAAATAAAAAATTAAAATACAGGAGATGAGAATTATGAAAAAAACAATACTAGGATTGATGTTGATAGTGGGATCATTATCATTAGCCAATGATAGGCTAGATAGAGGAGAGCAAAAGTTTTTTGAATGGCAGAACAGCAACCTTGCTAAGCAGGAAAGAGTCTCAGATGAAAACTTAAGTAGAAAGGTAAAGGAATTAAAAATCGAAACTAATGAAATTATAAATGAAAGAGGCTCTAACAGATAAATTTTTTTCAAGTCAATATTCGGAAACGAACAATGGATGCATTTGAGCATAATTTAAATAAAATAAAAAATTAAAACTTTAAAAAAGTACAGGAGATGAGAATTATGAAAAAAACAATACTAGGATTGATGTTGATAGTGGGATCATTATCATTAGCCAATGACAGGCTAGACAGAGGAGAGCAAAAGTTTTTTGAATGGCAGAACAGCAACCTTGCTAAGCAGGAAAGAGTTTCAGATGAAAACTTAAGTAGAAAGGTAAAGGAATTAAAAATCGAAACTAATGACATCATAAATGAAAGAGGAAGTTCTAATTAGTTAGATATAATAGGTGACTTAAACGCCTAATTTTTACTTTGTTAAGAGCCTTCATAAAAATGTATAATTAACTTACATTTTTATGAAGGCTCTTTGTGAGTTTATTTTGGTATTATTCTTATATTTCTCTCAATTTATAGTAAAATTAATTAGTAACTTAAATTATTTATGGTAAAATATTTTAAGGATTTATAGCTAAATTTTGAATAAACTAAAGATTTATTTGTAATTGGAGGAAAGATGGAAAATATTTTGGAAAAGGCCACTAAAATAAAAGAGAAGATAGACAAATATAATTACTATTATTATGTTAAAAATGAAAGTCTAGTGTCAGATATAGAGTATGACAAGCTCTTGAAAGAGTTAGAAGAGATAGAAAAAAAACACCCAGAGATCAAAGATGAACTTTCTCCCACTAGACAGGTAGGTTCTAGCCTGAGTGATACAAAATTTCAGAAGGTAGAGCATAAAAAGCCCATGCTTAGCCTGTCTAACACCTATAATATAAAGGATGTGGAAGATTTTCATCAGAGAATTGATAAAATTCTGGGGAAGTTAAAAGAAGATGAATCTAAAAAAATTACAGATTATGCTCTGGAACTAAAGCTTGACGGAGTGTCAATAAGTGTCCACTATAAAAACGGTAAACTTGTAAAGGGCGTAACTAGAGGAGACGGGACAGTAGGGGAAGATGTAACTGAAAATATCATGGAGATAAAATCCATTCCCAAGTACCTGAAAGAAAATATAGATATAGAGGCAAGGGGAGAGATAGTCCTTCCGTTAAGTGAGTTTAAAAAATTGAACCAAATAAGATATGACAAAGGTGAAGATCTTTTTGCCAATCCAAGAAATGCCGCGAGCGGTACCCTGAGACAGTTAGATTCTAAAATAGTCGCTGAAAGAAATCTGGACTGTTATTTTTACTTTTTGGCCGACTGCGATAAACTCGGAATAGAAAAACACTCTGAGAGCATGGAATTTTTGGAAAAAGTAGGACTTAAAACAACCGGAGTCTGTGATCTGTGCAGCAGTATAGAGGAATTAGAAGACAGGATAAGATACTGGGAAAATAACAGAGGAGTTTTAGACTATGAGACTGACGGTCTTGTGATAAAGGTTAATATGGTAGAATTGTGGGATAAATTAGGTGCTACAACGAAAAGTCCTAGATGGGCCATCTCATATAAATTTCCAGCAAAACAGGTAACTACTACCCTAAAAAATATTACCTGGCAGGTGGGAAGAACAGGGAAGGTAACTCCTGTAGCTGAACTAGAAGAAGTTGAAGTTTCTGGAAGTAAAGTAAAACGAGCCAGCCTGCATAATTTTGATGAGATAATAAGAAAAGATGTAAAAATAGGCGACAGGGTATTTATTGAAAAGGCAGCAGAAATTATTCCTCAGGTTGTAAAGGTAGTAAAAGAAGCCAGAACTGGAGAAGAAAAAGAGATAATGCCTCCTTCGGTGTGTCCTGAATGTGGTACAGAACTAGGTAGGGAAGAGGGGCTTATAGATCTGAGGTGTCCCAATGAAAAGTGCCCTGCTAAGGTAAGGGGACAGATAGAATATTTTGTTTCAAGAGACGCGATGAATATAAATGGACTTGGAAAGAAGATTGTGGAAAAATTCATAGAGATAGGAAAAATAAAAGATGTTTCTGATATATATGATCTGCACTTATACAAGGATGAACTTAAATCCCTAGAAAAAATGGGAGCTAAAAGTGTGGAAAACTTATTGAAATCAATAGAGGACAGTAAGAAAAGAGAATATCCTAAGAGCCTTTATTCTTTGGGGATACCTCATGTGGGGAAATTCCTGGCTTCACTCCTTGCTAAGGAAAGTAAGAATATAGACAAGCTGGCTCAGATGAGTATAGAGGATTTGCTGGAAATTGACGGTGTAGGAAAAAAGGTTGCAGAAAGTGTTTACGGTGTTTTTAGAAATAAAAAGTTCTTAGAAAGATTGGAAAAGCTAAAAAATTATGGTGTAAATTTTAAAATAAAAGAGGTAGAAGATACAGCTGAATTTTTTAATGAAGAATTTAAAGATAAAACTTTTCTTGCAACTGGTAAATTAAAGCATTTTACTAGAGAAGGAATTAAGGAATATATAGAATCTCTCGGGGGTAAAAATCTTTCAGGTGTGAGTAAAAAGTTAGATTACCTTATAGTAGGGGAAAAGGCCGGTAGTAAGCTTAAAAAAGCAGAGGAATTAAAAACAGTAAAAATATTAACTGAGTCCGAATTTTTAGAAATGACAGAGAAGTAAAAATCTTTTATAAAATAATTTTCTATTTGGAAATCTATTTTTTTTATAAATTTCTGAATCTATAAAATACAGAAAAATTAACACAAATAATAAAAATTTTTTTGTCACATTTGTCACAGATGAAACAGAGAAAAATAAAGTTTCCCAGAGTTGAAGTAGAAATTATAAATATTTTATTTTGTCAGAGTTTTTATATCCTTTTTTCATATCCATAGACAAAATCAGAATTCAGATTATTTTTCATAGGGTTTGCTTTTATTATGCCCTGACCAAAATGAAGAAATGCCATTTGGTTTATTTTAGTTGATGAAAATAAAAGAATTTTAGATAAATATATGTTGAAGTGTTGGTCTGGAGGAGACTAAATGGAAAGAATTCAATCGCTATTAAAGAAACTAGGAATAGAAAATCTTGTAGATGATAAACTTATGAAAGAGTTTAAAATAAATAAGTTTAAAAAGCACAGCTTAGTTCTTGGTTCTGGAGATTCTTCTGAAAAAGTGATGGTTATACTTCAGGGGGAAGTGAAGGTACACGTATATTCAGATGAGGGAGGAGTTTTTTATGGAATGCTGAAAAAGGGAGAATTTTTCGGGCTTATATCAACCATTCTCAACCGTCCTGTTTTACCGGATTTTATAACCACAAAAGATTCAGAGATACTTATTTTTCCTTTAAAAAAGATTATGACTACTAGAAAGGACATTATGAATCTAATATGGGATAAAATTGCAATAAAAACAGCTGAAGAATCTGTTAGTATTATTTCGAAAACTTTATCGAGAGCAACCTCTTCCAATGAGCTTTTTTTTATTAAATATATTGAGAAAAATAAAGGGGAACTATCATATTCAAGTACATCTGAACTTTCTGAAAATCTCAATATAAATATCAGAACACTTCAAAGAATAATTAAAAAACTTTCTGAAAAAGAGATAATAGAAAAGTCAAAAGGGCTTATTAGAATAAAAAAATATGATCTTTTTAAAAAACATAAACAATCATTATTAGGTTAAAAGAAACTGCAGGATCTATATCAGTTAAAATATATAACTTTTTATATAGAACTATAGTCTAAAAATTTGAGTAGGTACATTTAAAAGCGAAATAAGAGGAAAGAGTTGGAGTTTATTGACTTGAGTATATCTTTATGATAACATGATAATGGGTTATATTATACTACTTATGGAGAGAGGTAAGCTATAATGATTGGTTCTTTAATGAAAAAAGTATTTGGAACGAAAAATGACAGAGAGATAAAAAGAATAATGAAAATAGTCGATGAAATCAACAAGTTAGAACCACAGTTTGAAGGTTTTTCCGACGAAGAGTTAAAAGGCAAGACTGTAGAATTCAGAGAAAGGATATCAAATGGAGAAACTCTTGATGATATTCTTGTAGAAGCTTTTGCAGTGGTCAGAGAGACATCCAAGAGAGTTCTTGGTATGAGACATTATGATGTACAGCTCGTAGGTGGAGTTGTTCTTCACGAAGGTAAAATAACAGAGATGAAAACTGGAGAGGGTAAGACACTAGTTGCAACTTGTCCTGTTTATCTGAATGCCCTTGTGGATAATGTACATCTGGTAACGGTAAATGATTATTTGGCAAAAAGAGATAGGGAACTAATGGGTAGGATCTATGAATTTTTAGGACTTACTTCAGGGGTTATACTAAATGCTATGCCTGTCCCAGAGAGGAAAAAAGCTTATGAATGTGATATTGTCTATGGTACAAATTCAGAGTTTGGATTTGACTATCTAAGAGATAATATGGTCAGCAAGATAGAGGAAAAAGTACAAAGAAATCTCCACTTCTGTATAGTGGATGAGGTGGATTCGATACTTATAGATGAGGCGAGGACTCCACTTATAATATCTGGACCGGCAGAAGATACTGCAAAATGGTACAAAATATTCTACCAAGTTTCTCAGATGCTTGTAAGAAGCTATGAAACAGAGGATATAAAGGATCCTAAAAAAAAGAAAGAGATGAACATTCCAGATGAAAAATGGAGAGATTATGAAGTAGATGAAAAATCTCATAATATAACCCTAACGGAAAAGGGAATAAAAAGAATAGAAGAGATAATGAAGATAGACAATTTATATTCTCCTGAAAACGTTGAGCTGACACATTATATGAATCAGGCTCTGAGAAGTAAGGAATTGTTTAAAAGAGATAGAGACTACCTCGTAAGAGAAGGAGAGGTAATAATAATAGATGAGTTTACAGGAAGAGCAATGGAGGGGCGAAGGTATTCAGATGGTCTTCACCAGGCTCTAGAAGCAAAAGAGGGTGTAACAATAGCAGGAGAAAACCAAACTCTTGCAAGTATAACTCTTCAAAATTATTTCAGAATGTATGATAAACTTTCTGGAATGACAGGTACTGCAGAAACTGAGGCGTCTGAATTCATGCATACATACGGATTGGAAGTAGTTGTAATCCCTACTAACCAACCTGTTATCAGAAAAGACAGTCCAGATCTTGTATACAAAACTCATGCAGAAAAAGTAAATGCTATTTTTGAAAAAATAGAGGAACTTCATAAAAATGGACAGCCTGTGCTCGTAGGTACAATTTCAATATCAAGCTCAGAGATGCTTTCTAGCCATCTTCAGAAAAGAGGTATACCTCACAATGTACTAAATGCAAAATTCCATGCAAAAGAGGCTGAAATAGTAGCTCAGGCAGGAAGGTACGGTGCAGTTACAATAGCCACCAATATGGCAGGTAGAGGTACAGATATCATGTTAGGTGGTAATCCTGAATTTATGGCCCTTGAGGATATACCTTCAAGAGAAGATGAAGGATATGAAGAACTGCTTAAAAAATATAAAATCCAGTGTGAAGAGGAAAAACATGAGGTGCTAGAAGCAGGCGGACTATTTATACTAGGAACTGAAAGACATGAATCTAGAAGAATAGATAACCAGCTTAGAGGTAGATCTGGAAGACAGGGAGACCCTGGAGCTTCTGAATTTTACCTGTCTTTGGAAGACGACTTGATGAGACTATTTGGTTCTGACAGAGTAAAAAATATGATGGAAAAATTGGGACTTCCAGAGGGAGAGCCTATAACTCACAACATGATAAGTAAGGCTATAGCCAATGCACAGAAGAAAGTTGAATCTAGAAACTTTGGTATCAGAAAATCTCTTCTTGAGTTTGATGATGTTATGAACAAACAAAGAGAAGCAATATATAAGAGTAGAAATGATGCTTTGGCTAAAGATGATCTGAAATCTAATATTGCTGAAATGATTAGAAGGACTATAGAAAGCATAGCAATAGAAAAACTTGTAGGAGAATATAAGGAAGACTGGGATATAAATGGATTTGCAGAAAAAATAAATGACTTATATGAATACAAAATCGAGGATTTAGAAGAATATAAGGCTTTGACTGTAGAAAGTTACAGTGAAAAAATATACAATGAAGTTATGGAAAAGTATAAAGAAAGAGAAACTATTTTTGGAAGCGACATGATGAGAAAGCTTGAAAAATATATGCTTTTTGAAGTTGTAGATTCAAGATGGAGAGAAAATTTAAAAACTTTAGATTCGCTTAGAGAGGGTATATACCTTAGATCTTACGGACAAAAGGACCCTATTGTAGAGTATAAGTTACTTTCGGGAGAACTTTATCATCAAATGTTAAATACGATCGATGAGGAAACTACTTCATTCTTGTTTAAGATAAGAATAAGAGATGAAGAAGAGGAACTTGAGATGAAGAGAAAAGAGACTCCTAAAAATGTAAAATACAATGCAGGAGAGACTCCTGAAAAAGAAACAGAGAATCAGAGACACTCAAGTAAAGTAGGGAGAAATGATCTTTGTCCTTGTGGGAGTGGAAAAAAATATAAAAAATGTTGCGGAAGATTATAATAACTACTATGGAGGATAAAAAGGTATGAAAAAACTATTATTTTTACCGATATTGCTTATAATGGTATCTTGCAGTTCTCTTTTTGCACCTAAAACTGATCTTGCAGAAAAATACAGTGTGGATAAAGAGGCTGTTAAAAATTGGGATAAAACCATAAGTGAGACAGTAAAAGGTGAGGCTCTTATAGAGGACTGGTATGGAAATGATGAACCAATATTTTATTTGAGAAAATCAGGGATAATGAAGGAGAAAGAGTATAATTTCCTTACTTCCCTTAAAAAGAAAGAGGCTATAACTCAAGAGGACACAGAAGAATTTAACACTCTTTTAAACAAATACAACAAAAAACTTAAAAGAGAATTTTGGCTGAAAGATGAAAATCTAAAAGACCCTAAGGGGCTTGCAGAAAAAATAGTTAAAGAGGCCAATTTAAGAATGAAAAATCCTTCAAATTATATTTTAAATAATGTAGCTACAGGAAAAGAAAAAGATCTTTTATCCTCTTATGCAAAGAAAAAAGACCTTACAGAAAAAGAGACCAAGAAACTAAAAAAAATGCTTAATTCTTTCTTGAAAAGAGAAGAGTTTTTCTTAGCAGAAAACTGGTATAACAGAGAGATATCTTCTAGACTTATAGAGATAGTTGAAATTTCTAAAAAAGATAAGGTTTCTAAATTTGAAAGAAACAATATAAATGCCAAGGCACTTTATATTGCTTATCCAGAGTATTTCTCAGAACTAGAAAAATGGAAAGATTAATGTATAGGCCGGGCTTTTACTGCCCGGTCTTTTCATATGTTTAAATAGTTGGAAATCTTTATAATTTAGATGTCAAAGATACTGATTAAAATTGAAATTTTCTAAGAGCTGAATTATAATAAAGAGACAGATTTAAATTACCGGAGGTAATTGTGAAAAATAAAAATGGAATATGTCCACTTTGCGGCAAAGAAAACCATTGTGCCACAGTTGCAGGTTCTGATCCTTACAGCTGCTGGTGCATGACGACAAAAGTTCCTGAGGAACTTTTAGAAAGAATACCAAAAGATATAAGGGGAAAGGCCTGTGTCTGTAAAGAATGTGTGGAAAAATATTTGAAAGAAAAATAGGAGGACTGACATGGTAGATATGCATCTGCATACAACAGTCTCAGACGGGGCTTTGTCTCCAACAGAACTTGTAGAAAAAGCCTATGAAAAGGGTATTAAAGTTTTGGCTATAACAGACCATGATACTGTGGATGGGTTGGAAGAGGGAAGAAAAAAAGCCCTTGAGCTAGGTATTGAATTCATAAACGGAATCGAAATATCATGTGACTGGCTGGGGAAAGAGGTTCATATTTTAGGTTATTTTATAAATTGTGAAGATGAAAAATTTCAGAGCGAGATCATGGCACTGAGAGAAATAAGGGAAAATAGAAATAAAAAAATGCTGGAAAAACTGGAGAAAAATGGTATATACATAACATTAGAGGAACTTCAGGAAGAGGCAAAGGGAGATATACTGAGCAGATCTCATATGGCCAATATAATAATGAAAAAAGGCTATGCTTATTCAAAAAAAGAGGCCTTTTCAAGATATCTAGGTCAGCATGGAATAGCCTATGTACCTAAAAGCAACCTCAGCCCTGACAGAGCCGTGAGAATAATAAAAGAGAATGGAGGCTTGGTCTCTCTGGCACATCCAAAACTCATAACAAGAGACAGAGGTCAGATACTTAAAATAATAAATGGGCTTAAAAAAGTGGGGCTAGATGCACTAGAGGCATACCACGGTAAATTTCAAATAAATGATGTGAAATATTATATGGATCTTGCTAAAGAAACCGCGCTTCTGTGGACAGGGGGTTCTGATTTTCATGGCAATGAAAGAGATATAATAGAGATAGGTGACGGAGAAGTTCCTATGTATGTATATGAGGCTCTTTTGATTTATTATGAGGGGAGGAAAATATGAAAAAAATATATTTTGCAGGTTCCATAAGAGGTGGCAGAGAAAATATGGAAATTTATGCTGAGTTAATCGAATTTTTAAGTAATTATGGAACGGTTCTTACTGAGCATGTGGGATATAAAGATTTAGAGGAGACAATGGAGAGTGAAAAATCAGACTTTGCAATATATGATCAGGACATAGCCTGGCTCAGAGAGTGTGACCTGGTAGTGGCAGAGGTATCACAGCCTTCTATAGGAGTGGGGTATGAAATAGGTATTGCTGAATCTCTGGGGAAAAAAATACTGTGTCTTTATAATGAGGAGGCACCCAAAAGACTATCAGCTATGCTTGCAGGTAACGAAAAAATATCAACATGTTTTTATAACTCTATAGAGCACGCAAAAAGGTGTATAGAGGGAGCCCTAAAAAACCTTTAAAAATTGAAATATAAGGTGAAAAGTGATAAAATAAAAATGACGATCTGGAAATAAAAAACACAGGAGGATATATATGATTCTAGTTACTGGAGCTGCTGGATTTATAGGGAGTGCCCTTGTCTGGAAGCTCAATGAAGATGGGATAAATGACATAGTCGTATCTGATAAATTAAGAACAGAAGATAAATGGTTGAATCTAAGAAAAAGAGATTATGCTGACTGGGTAGACAGAGATGAACTTTTTGAATGGCTGTCTGTTTATGAAAATGCTCGTAAACTAACTGCAGTAGTACATATGGGTGCCTGTTCTGCAACAACAGAACAAAACGGGGACTTTCTTATGAAGAATAACTATGAGTTTTCAAAAAAATTGTGGGAATTCTGTACAAACAGAAACATAAAATATATCTATGCATCATCTGCTGCTACTTACGGGATAGGAGAACAGGGATATAATGATGATGTATCTTCTGAAGAATTAAAGAAACTCATGCCTTTAAATAAATACGGATATTCTAAAAAATACTTTGATGACTGGGCCTTTAAACAAGAGGAAAGCCCTAAAGAGTGGATAGGTCTTAAGTTCTTTAATGTATATGGTCCTCAGGAATATCATAAAGGAAGAATGGCATCCCTGGTATTTCATGCCTTTAATCAGTATAAAGAAAACGATATAGTAAAACTTTTTAAATCTCACAAAGAGGGATATGAAGACGGATGGCAGCTTAGAGACTTTGTATATATAAAAGACGTTGTAAATGTAATAAAATTCTTTTTGGATAATGATACAAAATCCGGAGTATACAACCTAGGAACTGGAAAAGCTAGAAGTTTTTATGAACTGGCCTTGAATACAGTTAGGGCAGCAGAAGATAATTATGATATAAAAGGTGAAGATGTAATAGAATTTATACCTATGCCTGAAGACTTGAGAGGTAGATATCAGTATTTTACCCAGGCAGAGATGAATAAACTAAAAAAAATAGGTTATACTGAAGAATTTCATACCCTTGAAGAGGGAGTCAAAGATTACGTACAAAATTATCTGGTGAAAGAAGACTCGTATCTATAGGGGGATAAAATAACTTGAATTCATTATTGATAGTAATTATACTTGGAATAGTAGAGGGACTGACAGAATTCATACCTGTTAGCAGCACCGGTCATATGATTCTTGTGGAACAGTTTGTAAATAATCCACAGTTATCTAAAGAGTTTATGGATACTTTTCTCATAGTTGTGCAACTAGGAGCTATACTGGCAGTTGTTATTATTTTCTGGAAGGATATCAGCCCATTTGTAAAAGACAGGAAAAAGGTAGAAGAGAAACTTACTCTCTGGAGTAAGATAGCAGTAGGGGTTCTTCCTGCAGCAGTTTTAGGCCTTCTTTTAGATGATTATATATCGGAATATTTTTTTGGAAATGTGATAATAGTATCGGTAATGCTCATTCTATATGGGTTTATCTTTATGAAGGAAAAGAACTTTGAAAAGGAAAACTGTATTGAGGATATAAAACAACTTACTTATAAAACAGCATTCCTTGTAGGCTGGTTTCAGTGTTTGGCCATGATACCAGGAACCTCGAGATCAGGGGTAACTATAATTGGTGGTATACTTTTGGGGCTTTCTAGAGGAGTAGCCGCAGAGTACTCTTTTTTTCTTGCTATTCCAATAATGGCAGGTGCTACTCTGCTCAAGGTTTTAAAAAACGGCCTTGATTTTTCTCCCGAAGAGTGGAAGCTCACACTTGTAGGAACTGCTGTCTCTTTTTTTGTAGCTTACATTGTTATAAAATGGTTTATGTCTTATATAAAAAGCAGGGATTTTAAGGTATTTGGTGTATACAGAATTGTACTGGGAATCCTGGTATTGATCAGTATTTTTTAAACAAGGAATAAAATTCCTTGTTTAATTTTTATAAGGGGGGATAAATTATGAATATTACAGACATTCTAGTTGCAGCAAAGGACGCAGAGGCATCTGATATCCATCTTGTGGCAGGAAAACCGCCTACATTCAGAATCCATGGTGTTTTGGAAGATATGCCCGGCTGCGAGGAAAAATTAATGCCTTTGGCTGTAAAAGAACTTGCCTACTCAATATTAAATGAGGATCAGGAAAAAAGTTTTGAAAAAAATAAAGAGTTGGATTTTTCCTTTGGTATATCAGGAGTTGGTAGATACAGGGTAAATGTCCATGTACAGAGAGGTACAATAGGAGTTTCGATAAGATCACTGAGTACAGAGATACCTGATTTTTCAAAATTAGGTCTACCTGAAGTGGTAAGAAGTTTCACAGAATATGAAAACGGTCTGATACTGGTAACAGGTCCTACTGGAAGTGGTAAATCTACTACACTGGCCTCTTTGATTGATAAAATAAACAAAGAAAAAGCACATCATATAATAACTGTAGAGGACCCCATAGAATATCTTCATACTCATAAAAGGGCTTTGGTGGAGCAAAGGGAATTAAAGGCCGATACAGAAAGTTTTTCTACGGCTCTTAAATATGCTCTGAGACAGGATCCAGATGTAATTCTTATAGGTGAGATGAGGGACCTTGAAACTATAACAGCTGCCCTTACAGCAGCAGAAACCGGTCACTTGGTATTTGGGACACTGCATACAAACAGTGCAGCAAAGACAATAGATAGAATAATAGATGTATTTCCTATGGATCAGCAGTCTCAGATAAGAATACAGCTGTCAACTTCATTAAGAGCGGTATTGGCTCAGCAACTTGTTCCTTCTACTGACCGCAAGAGAAAAGTTGCCTGTGAAATAATGGTAGGAACCCCGGCAATAGGAAACTTAATAAGAGAAAATAAGACATATCAGATACCTTCAATGATAGAAACTGGTATGAGACACGGAATGATAAGTATGGACGCTTTTTTGGAAAAGCTTCTTAAACAAGGTAAAATAACCACACAGGAATTTGAAAAAAGATCCAGTGTTAAGAAAAATAAAATTGATCTATAGGTGATGAATTGTGCCAAAATATAAATACAGAGCCAGAGATAAAAATGGACACCTAATTGACGGAGAAATGGAAGCAGCTAATGAATCGGAGCTGAATGTAGAGTTAGATAATCTCGGACACTTTCTGATAAGTGTAGAAAAACCAGATGCAATTCTAGGGGGGGATATACTCGCTCCTTTCAAAAAAGTAAAGATAAAAGAGATGACACAATTTACAACAGAACTGTCTACCCTTATAGAAGCCGGAATATCTATAGTCTCAGCTCTTGAGATTGAGGCGAAGCAACTAAAGGATGGGGTCTTGAAAACAGCTATATCAAAGGCTATAGAGGACATCAAGGGAGGGGAAAGTTTCTCTGATGCCCTGTCAAAACACCCTAAGGTCTTTAAAAAAATATATACGGGACTTGTAAAATCAGGAGAGGTTTCAGGACAGTTGGACAATATATTGTTAGATCTTGCAAAGTATCTGGATGTGAGCTACAAGAACAGATCAAAGGTAAAATCTGCAATTATTTATCCCTGTGTAATGTTTATAGTGGCACTGGCAGTATCTGTGTTTCTATTGGTAGTTGTACTGCCTAGTTTTGTTTCTGTATTTGAAAATGCAGGTGTGGACCTTCCTCTTCCTACAAGAATACTTTTAAATCTTTCTCTTTTTATGAAAACCAAGTGGTATTTGATGCTTGGGGGAATAGCTTTTATCATCGCATTGATACGTCTTTGGTATACTACTGTTGACGGGAGATATAATATAGATGGATATAAACTAAAAGTCCCTATATTTGGGAGCCTTATGAAAAAGTCAGTGGTATCAAGATTTACAAGGACTTTCGGAGCCCTCATGAAAAGTTCTGTCCCTATGCTTCATGCATTGGATATCCTAAAGGAAAGTATAGAAAATGCTGTCATAGAAGAGGTCGTGGATAAGATGAAAGTGGTTGTGAGTGAAGGTGGAAAGGTCTCTAAAGAGCTAGAGGAAAGTAAATATTTTCCGGCGATGGTTGCAAGGATGGTTTCCGTAGGTGAAAATACAGGAGAGCTCGATAAAATGTTGCTGAAGATATCCGATCACTATGATAACGAGCTAGAAAATGATATAAAAGGGCTGACTTCAATTATCGAACCTATCCTCATAGTTTTTATGGGTGTAGTAGTTGGAAGTATCGTTTTAGCTGTTATGCTTCCTATGTTTGATATGATAAAGCTTGTGAAATAGAAACCGGAGGTTAGAGTTTGATTTTAGATACAGATTTTGATATTACAGAAAACAGTATGGATGAGTTTTTGAGAATACTGGTTCCCGAAGCAAGAGGAAGAGATATAAAAATAAGAACTATAGAGGAAGGAGAGAATATAAGCCTTCTCATAGAAACCAACGGTTTTAAAAAACAGTTCACCTATAAAAACCATATCGACAGAATAGATGATCAAAAGATAGTCATGGCAAAGACCTCTCTTTTAGAGATCTATGGTAAAGACTATGCCTGGGGAAGTTTAAAGGGGGTAAGACCTACTAAGCTTGTTAGAAGGCTGTTGGCTTTAAATTATGACTATCTAGAGATAAAGGATATTTTAGAGGGACTTTTTAAGGTGTCAGAAAAAAAGAGCTCTCTTATTATTGAGGTTGTAAAAAAAGAAATGGAGTACCTAAACCGAGAGTATATAAATATGTATATAGGTATACCTTTCTGTCCTACAAAATGCAGATACTGTTCTTTTGCATCCTATGAGATTAACAGTGGAGTGGGAAGACACTATAACGCCTTTGTAGATACCTTAATAGAAGAGATAAAGCTCACAGGAGAACATTTGAAAGAAAACGGCTATAAGCTTGGATCGGTTTATATAGGTGGAGGTACACCGAGTATACTGACAGAAACTGACATTGAAAGGGTGCTGGCGTCTGTGAAGAATAATGTGGATCTTTCTTCTGTAAAAGAATTTACCTTTGAAGCTGGACGAGTGGATACTCTCACAAAGAAGAAGCTTGAGATAATGAAAAACTATGGTGTAGACAGAATAAGCTTAAACCCTCAGACATTTAATGAGGAAACCTTAAAAAATCTAAATAGGACATTCTCTAGAGATAAATTTGATGAGATGTATTCCTTATCCAAGAATATGGGATTTATCATAAATATGGACTTGATTATAGGTCTTCCTGGAGAGGGAACCAAAGAGATACTAAATACTATGAAAGAGCTTGAAAAATATCAGATGGAAAATCTCACTGTGCATGTATTGGCACTTAAAAAAGCCTCAGTGCTTTTTAAAGAGGGACATCAGGAGGAAAAAATCGACAGGCAAGCTGTTGAGAATGGTATAGAAGAGCTTACTAAAAAGAAATCTCTTAAACCCTATTACATGTATAGGCTGAAAAACAGCACCCAGTGGGGAGAAAACCTAGGCTATGCTATCGAGGGGAAAGAATCTATATTTAACATAGAAATGATAGAGGAAAACCAGTCTACCATTGGTCTAGGCGGAGGAGCCATCACAAAAAAAATATCGGCAGAATCCCCTGTGAGAGATCATATAGACAGACTGGTAGGGCCAAAAGAACCGGCAACCTATGTAAGAGAAATGAGAGAAAGGCTTAAAAAAAAGTTAGACCTTTTTAAAAAATAATTTTTTAAATTTATCGGGAGGAAAGATGAGTGAGAACAGAAAATTCCTGCTTCTCATCTTACTGATACTTGGAATTTTTGCAGGAGAAAAACTTTATAAAAATTTCAATACTGAAAAAAACAAAAAAGAGTCAAAGTATGAGCTCACTGTAACAAGAAACGCTTATAAAGATAAAAATAAACCTCTAGATATAAATAAAGCTACTGTGGATACGATGTTGAAAAATGGTATAAATCTAAGATATGCCGAAGGTATAGACGAGTATCGTGAGATAACAGGAGGATTTCAAAATATAGAGGAACTCAGAAGGATAAAGGGTATAGGGGCGAAAACTCTTGAAAAAATCTCTGGAAAAGTAAAAGTTTATGAGAAGGCAAAAAGAAATAAGCTTTATATAAATGAAGCCTCTGATAAGATTCTTCTTTATTTTGGTTTTACAAAAAAAGAGATAAAGAAAATAAGAAAAAAACAAAAAGAAAATTTTAAAATCAATAGTAATATTGAATTTAGAGAGTTACTAGACGATGAAAGGTATTATTATTTTAAAGATTTTGTACAATACGAGAGATACTGATGGAGGCCTTCTAGGTCTCCTTTGGTTTTTTATATACTTAGCTTCATAAGAATTGAAAAAAAATGTTATCTATGATAAAATCAGGTTTGTAAATTTATTTTTGAGAGGAGCAAAAGATGGCCAGACTTATTAGAGGTGCTAGCAAGAATGCTAGATTTTTTATAGTAGATTCAAAGGATGTTGTTCAAAAGGCTCAAGATATACATAAATGCAGCCCTACTGCTATTGCTGCATTTGGAAGACTCCTTACAGCAGGGATAATAATGGGTGCAGGGTTAAAAGGTGATGATCTCATGACTCTTAGGACTGACACAGATGGATCTTTAAATCACATGGTTGTTACCTCAGATTCATTAGGGGGAATAAAGGGGTATCTTTCAAACCCAGAGGCGGAACTGCCTTTAAAATCCAATGGACAGCCTGATGTAGGTGGAGTAGTAGGAAAGGGTATGTTGAGAGTAATAAAGGATATGGGACTGAAAGAACCATACGTTGGTATTTCCAATATACAGACTGGAGAGATAGCAGAAGATATAGCTTATTATTATTATACATCAGAACAGACGCCAACGGTTCTAGCTCTGGGAGTTTCATTGAATGATGACATGTCCATAAAAAATGCAGGAGGATATATGATTCAGCTTTTGCCTGATTCTGAGGATCAGTTTATAGACAAGTTAGAAGCAAAGATAGGTGCTATAAGACCTGTGACTGAACTCTTTGATGGAGGTATGAATCTAGAAAGAATAGCAAAACTTCTTTATGAAGACATGGAAGATGAGAATGCTGAAAAACTTGTAGAGGACTATGAGGTATACGAAGAGATAGAAACAAAATACAGTTGTAATTGCGATAAAGATAGGTTCTATAAGGGCCTTGTTGCCCTTGGGAAGAACCAGCTTGAAGAAATCTTCTCTGAGAAGGATACTTTAGAGGTAGAGTGTCACTTCTGTAAATCAAAGTATTCTTTTAGTAAGCAGGAGTTTGAAAATTTAATGAACTAATTAAAAATGGCGGTCTAAACCGCCATTTTTAATTTTTTAGATTTATTTATTATACCAGGTTAAATTTTATATTTGTATTTCTATAAATATTTAAGATTTTTAATTATTCTCTTTATGGTGATATTAAATTTTAGAATTTCTTTATTCCACAATATTGGTAAGAGTACCTATTTTTTCTATCTCACAGACAACTTTGTCCCCTGATTTCAAGAATTTAAAGGGTTTGAATCCAAGTCCCACCCCAGAAGGAGTTCCTGTGATTATAATATCTCCCTTGTGGAGTTTCATTCCTTTAGAAAGGTCACTTATGATTGTGGGTATGTCAAAAATCATCATGTTTGTATTTGAATTTTGACGAAGCTCATCATTTACACTGCATTTTATGTCTAATTCAACAGGAAAAGGGATTTCACTTTTATGGACTATTACTGGCCCCATAGGGCAAAAAGTCTCAAGACATTTACCTTTGAACCACTGTCCGTGTTTTCTTTGTATATTTCTTGCGGACACATCATTTACGATTGTATATCCAAATATATGATCTTCAACCTTTTCGGGTTTTATATTAATCCCTTCCTTACCTATGACAATCCCTAATTCTACCTCATAGTCGATCTTATCTGTGATATCCTTGTGATTTAGGATGATATCTCCATCACCTATGGCAGGGTCTGCTATTTTTGAAAAGTAGATGGGAAACTTTGGTATAACGTCTTCTGCTCCCTTTAGTCCTTTGATCTCCTTGGCATGATCTAGGTAGTTTTTTCCTAGACACAGAAGGTTTCTCTTTGGATATTCTATAGGTGCTAGAAGTTTAACATCAGTTAGATTTGAAGTAGCTTTATTTTCAGTGATAAATTTTTTGAGATCCTCTAAAAATAGTTCGTCCCAGCTGTCTAACAGTTCGTTGATATCTTTTGGTTTTTTAATGTTTTTAGAAGAATAAAAATCACTTATATCCACTATAGATTGAGCATTTTTCATTATTCCTATTTTTTTTTCGTCGTTTTCCAAGTAATAAACAAATTTCATTTTGACACCTCCATATATTTAAAAACCTTTTTTCTATAATATAATATAAACAAGGAAAATACCAAAATTATATTTAAGTTTCAATATAGGAAATATCTAATTAGAAATAATTCTTTAGTCAGCTTTATGAAAATATTAGGTTCAAAGTCAACAATAATTGACAGTGTGAATGAAATTGTGATACCATATTAACTGCATAGATGTTATATGGCTGAATATAAAAAAATCTAAGGAGGAATAATAATGGCGGGATTTGAGACGCTTTTTACCTTTGGGATATATATGATATTTCTCATAGGTGTAGGGGTTTACTTCTATAATAAAACAAACAACGTAGAGGATTATTTAATAGGCGGAAGAGGGATGGGGTCGTGGGTCACTGCACTTTCGGCTCAGGCTAGTGATATGAGTGGATGGCTACTAATGGGACTTCCTGGAGCTGTGTATCTATCTGGTATTAATCAGGCTTGGATAGCCATTGGACTTTTAGTAGGAACCTATTTAAACTGGAAGTTTGTCGCACCAAAACTAAGGGTTCAGACAGAAGAGACAGATACAATGACTATTTCCACTTTTTTAGAAAAAAAATTGGGAGATAACACCGGGCTTATTAGAAATTTCTCAGCAATAGTTACACTTTTTTTCTTTACAATTTATTCATCATCTGGACTGGTAGCAGCAGGGAAACTCTTTGAATCTATGTTGGGGATAGATTATAAAATTGCCGTAATTATAGGGGCACTTACAATAGTAACTTACACCTTTATGGGGGGATATCTGGCTTCTTGCTGGACAGACTTTTTTCAGGGTGCTCTTATGTTTGGAGCTATAATACTTGTGCCTCTTATGGCATTGAATATTTCCGGTGGTACTCAAGGGGTAATAGATGCAATGACAGCCAAAAATATAAGTATGGATATTTTTAGCAGTGGATCTGGAAAACTTGGACCAGTTGCGATCATCTCTTCTCTTGCATGGGGGCTAGGATACTTTGGACAGCCTCATATATTAGTCAGATTCATGAGCATAAACTCTGTGAAAGATCTTAAAAAATCAAGATTAATAGCTATGATATGGGTAGTGATATCTCTAGCTGGGGCAATAGCAGTAGGTCTAGCAGGAATAGCAATGTTTGCAAACCCTGCAGATATGGGTGGCGATTCTGAAAAATTATTTATTTATATGATATCAAAGCTCTTTAATCCTTGGTTTGGAGGAATTCTTTTGGCTGCGATACTGTCTGCAATAATGTCTACAATAGATTCTCAACTTCTTGTATCGTCGACGACACTTACAGAGGATTTTTATAAATATATAAAAAAAGATGTAAATGACAAGGAACTCATGTGGGTAGGAAGAATTTGTGTGATAGGTATATCTATCGTCTCTGTACTTATGGCACTTAATCCTAGTGCAAAGGTTTTGGCCTTAGTTTCTTATGCATGGGGAGGATTCGGAGCTGTATTTGGTCCAGCCATTATAGCGACTCTTTACTTTAAAAATATGAACTGGAAAAGTGTATTCACAGGAATGGTGGCAGGGATGCTTGTTTTGGTAACATGGAAGCATCTAGGTTATGGTTCATTTATGTATGAGATTGTTCCAGGGTTTATGGCAAATGCATTGGTAACGCTTATAGGAGAGAAGGTATTTTTCAAAGAAAAATCACAGGAAACAAATGAACTTGCTTAGGGAGCTTTTAGCTCCCTTTTTTCTTGATTTTTTAAACAATATACATTAAAATTATATTAGCTGATTTAAATTTTGTGAAGATCTATAGAAGATAATCGCATTATGATTTTAAGAGGTTTAATTTCAACGGTTTCTATGGAAACAATTACTAAAAAACAAGCAATTAAACTTAAAGGGGGAAATTTTAATGGACGCTAATATTTGGAAAAAATTTGAAAACTGGTCAAGTTCAGACTATATTGATGCAGAGGACAGAGAAGAACTGAAACAGATAAAGGATAATACCAAAGAGGTGGAAGATAGATTTTATACTGATCTAGAATTTGGAACTGGAGGTATGAGAGGTATAAGAGGAGTAGGTACCAACAGAATAAATAAATATATAGTAAAAAAAGCAGCCCAGGGGATAGCAAACTATATGCTGAAAATGGATGCGGAGGCGGCAGTGGATAGAGGTGTGGTTATAGCTTATGACTGCAGAATAGGATCCTATGAATATTCTCTTAATATGGCTCTTGTTTTTGCGGCAAACGGTATAAAAACCAATCTTTTCGAATCTTTGAGATCAACACCGGAGTTATCCTTTGCAGTTAGAGAGCTAGGAACAATGGTAGGAGTAATGGTAACTGCATCTCATAACCCAAAAGAATATAATGGATTTAAAGTATACTGGGAAGACGGAGGACAAGTTGTAGAACCTCATGCTACTGAGATAGTAAAAGAAGTATACGCAGTAGAAAGCTTTGATGATATAAAAGCTATGACTCAAAAAGAAGCTGAAGAAAAAGGGCTTCTTAAATTTGTAGGGAAATCTGTTGATGATAAATATATAGAGGCTATAAAAAAAGAGGTTATCAATACTGATATCCCAGGTAAAAAAGAATTTAAAATAGTATATTCGCCACTTCACGGAACTGGAAAAAGACCTGTTCAGAGAGTAATGAAGGAGATAGGCTTTGACAGTCTATATACTGTAGCAGAACAGGAAGAACCAGATGGAACTTTCCCAACTTGTGACTATGCAAACCCTGAAGATCCAGCAGTATTTAAACTTGGTATAGAACTTGCTGAAAAAATGGGATCTAAACTATGTATGGCTAATGATCCTGATGCAGACAGGATAGGCATAGCCGTTAAGAGAAAAAATGGAGAATGGGTTTATCCAAATGGAAACCAGGTCGGGCTTCTTCTTATGAATTATATTCTTGAGAACAAAAAAGATATACCAGAAAACGGAGCGGTAATTTCCACTGTGGTGTCTACTCCTATGTTGGATGTAGTAGCTGCAGATAAGGGTGTTAAGATGTTCAGAACTCTTACAGGATTTAAATATATAGGGGAAAAAATATTAGAATTTGAAACAGGAAAAATTGACGGGACATACTTATTTGGGTTTGAAGAATCTTATGGTTATCTGGTTGGAACTCATGCAAGGGATAAGGATGCCATAGTCTCTACAATGCTTATAGCAGAAATGGCAGCTTATTATGAATCAAAGGGTACATCAGTAATAGAAGAACTAGAAAAACTTTATGACAAGTACGGATGGTATAAAGAGGGAATACAGGCTATCACAATGAGCGGTAAAGAGGGAGCTGAAAAAATACAAAATATAATGAAGTCCCTCAGAGAGAATATGCCAGTAGAAGTTTTAGGAAAAAAAGTAAAAAAAGTAAGAGACTTCCAGCTTCAAAAGGACTATGATAAAGAAGCGGGAAAAGAATATCCGATAGAACTTCCTAAGTCTAATGTAATACAGATGATACTTGAAGATGATACACATATAACTGCAAGACCTTCTGGAACTGAGCCTAAGATAAAGTACTATTATGGAATAAATGCAAAAACAGAAGCAGAGTCAGAGAAAAAATTGGAAAATACAATGAAGGGATTCTCAGAATTCCTTGAAAAATAAGGTGCCAGGGGCTTGATGTCCCTGGTTTTAATTTATGAGTCAGATTATAAAGTAAGCTTCCTGTATATAATTGTAAGAATATATACAGATACTGTATTAAATATAAACGATATATTTTGACTAATTGAAAATTTGTGGTATTAATATATTGTTTTGTTAATTACAATTAATGGGAGGTAGTTTATGAAAAATATTAAATTTAGTAATCTGTTATTGTTGATTCTTCTGATTATTTTTGGAGTATCCTGTGGAAAGGCCGAAGATAAGGCAGAGGATAAGGGTAGCCTTACATTTTATGCAGGACTTCAAGAAGACCATGCAGCTATGATAGCAAAAGAATTTGAACAAGAAACCGGAATAAAGACGAGTTTTGTAAGAATGAGTAGCGGGGAAGTACTTGCAAGACTTAAGGCAGAAAAAAATAACATGTCTGCTTCAGTTTGGTATGGCGGGCCTATTGATGCTTTTGTGGCGGCCAACGAAGAAGGATTAATCGAAAAATACGAATCTCCTGAAGGAGAAAATATAAAGCCTGAATTTAAAAGTACAGACAATACTTGGAATGGAATCTATGTGGGATACCTTGGGTTTGTTGGGAATGAAGAGATACTTGCTGAAAAAGGACTTGAGATGCCTACATCTTGGGAAGATCTTTTAAAACCGGAATATAAAGGTGAGATTGTAGTTGCCCATCCTGGATCATCAGGGACTGCATACACAATGCTTGCCACAGTGGTTCAACTTATGGGTGAAGATGATGCTATGGAATATTTCAAGAAGTTTAATGGACAAGTGAGACAATATACAAAATCAGGAACTGCACCTGGAAGAATGGTAGGCCAGGGTGAAGCTACTATAGGAATAACATTCCTTCACGATGCAATCAAGTATAAAAAAGAAGGGTATAAGGATATAATCATTTCGGCACCGTCAGAAGGAACAGGATTTGAAATTGGTGGAGTATCACTTCTGAAAAATGGTCCAAATCCAGATGAAGCGAAACAATTTATTGACTGGGTACTTACTAAAGAAGTGCAGGAAAAAGGACAGACAGTAGGATCATTCCAGTTCCTTACTAATAAAAATGCCATCCCACCTGAAGAGGCTATGGCAATAAAAGACACAAAACTTATTGATTATAACTTTGACTGGGCAGGACAAAACAGAGTTAGACTTGTGGAAAGATTCAGTAAAGAAACAAGTACTACAGCTCCTACTAAGTAATGTTGAACTTACCTTAGTATTTTCTAAGGTAAGTTTTTATTATTAAAAGCAGTGGAAAAGTATTCGGGAGGAAGTAATGAATGACATCAGATTAAAGATTGATCAAGAACTAAAACATATAAAAAAAATTACAAACGATCCCACTTTATTAATAACGGTATTATTTTCTATATTTGTAGTTTCTTTCTTTGTCTTGGTACCGCTATCAAATATATTAAAGGAAAGCTTTACATCACAGGGAGATATAAACTTAGACAATTACAGAGCGGCATTTACTAGAAGCGGGAATGTGGTAGTTATATTTAACACAATAAAATTAGGACTGGTAACGGCGACTCTCGCACTTATAATCGGATTCTTCTTTGCCTACACTACATCTTATATGACCATAAAAGGGAAGAGACTGTTTGATTTTATAGCTATGCTTCCGATAATATCACCTCCCTTTGTAGTTGCTTTATCTGCTATATTATTATTTGGAAGACAGGGCCTTATCACAAGGGGGTTACTCGGTATCAGAGATTATGAAATCTACGGGTTTCATGGGTTAGTACTTGTACAGGTGTTGAGTTTCTTTCCAATAGCGTATCTAATGCTTGTGGGATTATTGCAAAAAATAGACCCCTCTGTAGAGGAAGCGTCTAGGGATTTAGGTGCTAACAGATTAAAAGTGTTTACAAGTGTTACTTTTCCTCTGGTTGTTCCCGGAATAGGAAATGCTTTTTTACTTGTGTTTATACAGTCTATTGCAGATTTTGCAAACCCCGTTGTTATAGGGGGGAATTTTACAACTATAGCTGTTAAGATATATCAGGAAGGAATAGGTAACTTTCAGCTTGGAATAGCAACGGCTTTGGCAATGATATTACTATCTCTGTCTATATCCATGTTTGTTATACAAAGGTTCTATATTAATAAAAAATCTTATATAACAGTAACAGGTAAGATATCTAGAAAAAGAGAGCTCATTTCAGACAGGATAGTTACTGTACCTGTAACAGTTCTTCTTGTGACTATGACACTTTTTGTAATCGGTATGTATATACTTATTCCTGTAAATTCCTTTGTAAAATTGTGGGGTATAAATTATACTCCAACATTAGACCATTATAAATACATTTTTAAGTTTGGAATGGATCCTGTTTTACAAACGACAATTCTATCTGTAATAGCTACTTTTATAACTGGATTTTTCTCAATGATAATAGCCTTTTTAATTGTCAGAAAAAGGTTTATAGGAAAGACATTTATAGAGTTTACAACTGTTATGGCCATGGCTATACCAGGGACTATAATAGGTCTAGGGTATGTTATCAGTTATAATAAGACTTATTATATACCCTTTACTAATATTACACTTATACCTCCACTTACGGGGACAGCACTGATTATAATTGTGGCATTTATAATAAGAAGTCTTCCTGTGGGAGTAAGAAGTGGTATGAGTTCTCTGCAGCAGATAGATCCTTCTATTGAAGAAGCCGCAAGTATTCTTGGGGCATCTAGTCAGAAGATATTCTTTTCTGTAACACTGCCTATGATAAAAGAAGCTTTTTTCAGTGGACTTATATATTCTTTCGCTAGAAGTATGACCCTTGTAAGTACTATTATATTTCTAATATCTGCCAAGTGGAAACTCCTCACTCCGGCAGTAATGGAGAATATTGATACTGGTAGAATAGGAATTGCTTCGGCTTATTGTACAATGCTGATTATAATAGTTTCAATTGTTATGGTATTTATGAAAATAGTAACTTCAAAATTAGGAATTCAAAACGAAAACTCAGGAGATGTCTAATGAAAGAATTTAAAAAAGTAGAGATAAAAAACTTAACTAAAATATTTATATCTGGAAAAAATAAGGTGAAAGCGGTCGATAATCTGGACCTTACTATTGAACCAGGTGAGTTTGTATGTCTTTTGGGACCATCAGGATGTGGGAAGACCACGATGCTTAGAATGCTAGCAGGTTTCGAAGTTCCTACTACAGGAAATATTTTTATCGGAAATAAGGATGTGGCAAACCTGACTCCAGACAAGAGAGATACTGCCATGGTCTTTCAAAACTACGCATTATTCCCTCATATGAATGTTTTTGATAATATTGCTTATGGTTTAAAGGTGCAAAAGAGACCCAAAGCTGAGATTAATGAAAGAGTAGAAAAAATACTAAAGCTTATGAAAATGGATGATTTTGCAACAAGAGTTCCATCACAGATGTCAGGTGGACAGCAGCAAAGAGTTTCCCTTGCAAGGGCCCTTATAATGAATTCGGGAGTACTTCTTTTTGACGAACCTCTTTCTAATTTGGATGCCAAGTTGAGACTGCACATGAGGGATGAGATAAGAAAACTTCAAAAAGAGGTGGGGATAACCTCTATATATGTAACCCATGACCAGGCAGAGGCTATGTCCCTTTCAGATAAAGTAGTAATAATGAAAGACGGGAAAATAATGCAGGTAGGTTCTCCCATCGAGATCTATCAGAGACCAAATAGTGAATTCGTGGCAAAATTTATCGGACGGGCTAATATTTTAAAAGCTAAACTGATACCTGAAGATGGAAATTCTGCAACTATAAATATATTTGGGCATGAATATCCAAGTAAGGAAGACTTGAACGGGAAATCGAAAGAGGTAGATATTGTAGTAAGGCCTGAAACAATTAAGTTTGACAAAAAAACTCACGAAGGAACAGTTTTAAAGAGTGTATTTATGGGGGAGAACCATGAATACGAGATAGAGGTTAATGGCCAGATTATAGAGGCTGTACTAAGTAATCCTCACGGAAAAGATATAAAGTCTGTAGGGGAAAGAATAGGATTTACTTTTGATCATGAGGCTCTTCACATAATAGACAATAATTAGATTATAGAATTATAAACTCTTAATAACCCCACTTAATGCGGGGTTATATTTTTTTAAAAGGGCTTTGATTTAAATAAATAAAAAAATTTTAGCTAAATCAGAAAGTAATTGTGGAAAAATAATCATTATTATGATTAGATAAAAGGTTATATAAATCTAATAAGAATAATAACTAATATCTAAAGAAGATAAGAAGGAAAAATATTTGGTCAAAATATATGAATTTGTAAAAAAAATACACAGATATTAAAATATTATTTTGAATAACCAAACTGGAGGTAAATTGAAAATGTGTGACGCAATATATATACACATCCCTTTTTGCATAAATAAATGCCAGTACTGTGATTTTCTATCTTTTAAAAGCACCCCTTATAAGAGAAGAGAGTATGTAGAGTATCTGAAAAAGGAGATAAAACTATATCCTGAATTTGAATATGATACTGTTTACTTTGGAGGAGGAACTCCGTCACTTCTTGACCCTTTTGAAGTGAAGGAAATATTAGAACTACTTCAAATAAGAGAGGATTCAGAGGTAACTTTAGAAGTGAATCCTAAAAGTGTCGATTTAGAAAAGCTAAGAGCTTTTAGAAATGCCGGGATAAACAGGTTGAGTATAGGGGTTCAGAGTTTTGATCCGTATTATCTGAAACTTATTGGGAGACTGCACACAGGTATAGAGGCAGAGGAAATATACAGAGATGCCAGAAAAGCGGGATTTGAAAATGTCAGTTTGGACCTTATGTTTTCGTTGCCGGGGCAGAGTATAGAGGATGTGAGAAAAGACCTGGTAAAGATAGCGAAACTTAGGCCTGAACACATATCTATATACTCACTTATATGGGAAGAGGGGACACCTCTATATGAGAAGTTGTTAAAGGGTGATTTAGAAGAGACAGACAATGAAATAGAGGCAGAGATGTATGAACTTATAATAGATTTTTTAAAGTCAAAGGGATATATACACTATGAGGTGTCTAATTTTTCACTGCCAGGGAAAGAAGCGAGGCATAATACCAAATATTGGGAGAACAAAGAGTATTTGGGGGCAGGCCTAGGAGCATCTGGATATATAGGAAATCAAAGGTATAAAAATGCTGTGAATTTTGAAGATTATTATGGTAAAATAGATAATAATGAAAAGCCTTATGAAGAGGTGGAAGTCCTAAAGGAAAAAGAAAAAGAGGAATATCGATATATTCTCGGCCTGAGACTCCTAGAAAAAGGAGTAGAGGCAGATAAAGAGTATATTGATAAGTGCGTAGAATTAGAAAAAAAAGGTTACCTTATGAAAAAATCAGGTAGGTATATTTTGACTCATAAGGGGCTTATGATAGCAAATGATGTTTTTGAAGAATTTATAAGCTAAATTAAAGGAGGAGATTGTTCTGGGAAGCATAAAGAATAATATCCAGGAGATATCAGAGGATATAAAAAAATATTCTCCGTGTCCTGAAAAGGTTAAACTAGTGGCTGTTACTAAATATGTAGGGACAGAAGAGATGACCGATGTACTAGCATCAGGGGTCAACATTGTAGGCGAAAACAGGGTACAGGTTCTAAAGGACAAGAAAGAAAAATTTGATCAGAGTGAATTGGGAAGTAAAATAAAATGGCATTTTATCGGAAATCTTCAGAAAAACAAGGTAAAGTACATTTCGGATTATATAGAGTTGATTCATTCTGTAAACAAGCTTTCCCTAGCGAAGGAGATAAATAAGAGGGCAGAAGCTACAGACAGAATTATAGAAGTTCTTTTGGAGATAAATATAGCAGGCGAGGAAAGTAAAGAAGGGTACAAAATAGAGAAGCTTTATAAAGAACTTCCGGAAATATTAAAACTTAAAAATATAAAAGTAACAGGACTCATGACAATGGCTCCTTTCACAGAAGATACAGATCTAGTGAGAAGGATCTTTAGAGAACTCAGAAAGCTTAAAGATGATCTTAGCAGAGACTATTTCCAAGGAGAGTTGAAGGAACTATCTATGGGGATGAGTGGTGATTATAAGATAGCGCTCGAAGAGGGAGCTACATTAATTAGAATAGGAAGTAAAATTTTTTCCTAGGAGGGTGTGTTGAAGATGAAAGAGATGCTTAGGGGACTTAAATTTAAAGATATTCTAGGTATAAACGACGCTACAGATGATGAGACAGAGGAGTTGGGAAAGGTAATTGACAGTGTAGAGGAGATAAGGGAGGAAAAACCCGCTTTAAAGACAGAATTTCTTAGCACAGGTGAAACTGGAAAAACAGATGAAAAGACAAAGTCGAAAATAGAAATCCCGGTAAAATCACCTGATGAACCTAAAGTTAAAACTCCACCTATGGGGATAAAAGACTATCAGACTGTCTTTGTAGATCCAAAGAAATTTTCTGAGTGTAAAAAAATTGCAAATTATATAAGAGATGATAAAATAGTAACTGTTAACCTTGAGTACGTAGATAGTCCCACTGCCCAGAGGATAATAGATTTTTTGAGTGGGGCCATGAGTATAAAAGAGGCTCAGTTTATAGAGGTCAGTAAAAAAGTATATATGGCTGTCCCTAAAAAGGTACAGGTCCTTTATGATGGGAAGACTGAAGCTGTAAATACAGGACTATTGGAGATTTAAGGTATAGGGGGAAATTTGAAGTTACTTAAGGATAGTGTCAACATAAGTTGCAAACTTTTAAAAATAATGCTGCCGGTGAGCATTTTGGTAAAAATCCTCAGTCATTTTGGGATAATTGAAACAATATCTAGAGGTATATCTCCTGTTATGGGAATCATGGGACTGAGCGGAGAGATGGGAATAGTCTGGGCTACGGCAATGACGACCAATATATATGCCGGTATTCTTACACTTTTTACCCTAACAGAAAACACTAGTGTAACAGTGGCAGAGATAACCATTTTGTCTACAATAATTCTTGTGGCTCATTCACTGCCGGTAGAACTTAAGGTAATATCTGAAACAGGAGCAAAACCTTCAAAAATTTTGGGTATCCGGGTATTCTGTGCTATAATAGCAGGAGTGTTTTTAAATATAGTGTTTAAATTATTTAATCTTTATCAGGAAAATGCGAATTTTAGCTTTATTCCTGAAAAGGCTAAACCTGGAATTTTTTACTGGATCCAGGGGGAAGCTAAAAAGTATATGATGATATTTTTTATAATTTTTATACTCTTAGCTGTAATGGAGATCCTGCAAAAGATTGGAGTAATAGACTGGATAAATTTAAAATTTTCCCCAATGATGAAGCTGTTTGGCATAGAATCAGGCCTTTCGTTTACATGTATAGTAGGATTAACCATGGGGATAAGTTATGGAAGTGGATTTATAATTAAAGAAAGCAGAGAGGGGAAATACAGCAAGAGAAGTTTTTTTTTGGTAGCTGTGTTTATGAGTCTTTGCCATGGTTTGATAGAAGATACACTTTTGATGGTATCCATAGGAGCCAAAATGATAGGAATATTCTGGTTTAGACTGATTTTTGCAATAGTCGTAACTGTTATTTTTAATAAATTAATGCCCTATGAAAAATTGGAAAAAATAGGGAAAGGTATAGAAGAATAAAAAGTTAACTTAAGGGCTGCCGCCAGTTTAGGTGAGGAGTCCTTTAGCATTTATAAGGAAGGTGATTTTTAAAATGAGAGCATTAGCGTTATTTTCAGGGGGATTAGACAGTGCCCTTGCCATCAAAGTGGTAGTAGACCAAGGTATAGAGGTTATAGCCTTAAACTTTGTATCCCATTTTTTTGGAGGTAAAAATGAAAAAGCAGAAAAAATGGCAGAGCAGCTGGGTGTTAGGCTTGAGTATGTTGACTTTAGTAAGATACATACTGAGATACTAAAAGAGTCTCCAAGTGGAAGAGGAAAAAATATGAATCCTTGCATAGACTGTCATGCCCTTATGTTTGAGGTGGCAGCTAAACTTCTTGAAAAGTACGATGCAAACTTTATTATATCCGGGGAAGTTTTAGGTCAGAGGCCTATGTCTCAGAATTATATAGCCCTTGGAAAGGTAATGGAACTTTCAGGTGTAGAAGACCTAATTGTGCGTCCTTTGTCTGCAAAACTATTGCCTCCTACAAAGCCTATAAGAGAGGGATGGGTTGATAGAGAGCAACTCCTAGATATACAGGGAAGAAGCAGAAAGAGACAGATGGCCCTAATGGAAGAGTATGGAATAGTAGAGTACCCTAGTCCAGGTGGTGGTTGTATGCTTACAGAACCAAATTATTCTTACAGACTGAAAACTCTTGAAAATGATGGTTTTCTTGAGGACAATTATTCATTTCTTTTTCATCTTGCTAAATATGGTAGATTTTTCAGAATGGAATCTGGTAAATATTTATTTGTGGGAAGAGAACACGATGATAATCTGAAAATTTCAGAATACAAAGATTTTGGAAGCTTATACATAGTAGGGGCTGGAACTCCTGGTCCAGCTGTTGTAGGATATGGAGATCTGACTAAGGAAGAGATAATCTTTGGAAAAGAATTATTTGCTAGGTACTCCAAGAGTAAGGGGAAAAGCAACACTGAAATGGTAGTGAATGGTGTAATAGAAGAGATAGAGGCATTGGATGAAAAATCTATAAATGAAAAAATCAAAAAATATCAGGTTATTTTATAAAAAAAAGAATAAGCTCATACCTATTAAGCTAGAAGGCTTTAGGAGTCTTGCCACTATGTGGTTAGGCTCCTCTTTAATTTTAAGGCTGAAATTTTGAATTGTAAAAGAATTTGAAAAGATATCTGATAATGAGATTAAAGGTATTTTGAAAGATAATGGTAAAACAATGAAATGTGCATATGGATAGCAGAGGATCTCTATATTAGAAGTGAAAATGGAATCAACTACGGAAATAGTAATTTAAGAAAGGTACTTTATTTTTAAAGAAATAATAAAAAAAAATTATAAATAAATATTATATTGGTTATGGGGGTAAAAATATGGAACTAAAAATAAGAAATGGAAAGGTAGAAGACTTGGAGGAGAGTTTTATATTGGAGAGAAGAACCTTTCTAGAGTGTGAAGCTGCTTCTAAGGAAAATATAAAAATAAGGCTCTCTGAATTTTCTGATGGATTTATAGTTGGAGAGATCGGAGGTAAGATAGTGGCACATATAAATAGTGGTTCAACAAATAAAGACGATATAACTGATGAGGAATTTAAGGGCCTTATCGGTCATGAAAGTGGCGGAAAAAATATAGTAATATTTTCTGTAGCAGTTGATCCACAGTACCAAAAACAAGGAATAGCATCTGAAATGATGAGAGAATTTATAGAGGTTTCAAAAAAAATAAAGAAGAAAAATATACTACTTCTATGTAAAGAAAATCTTATTGGGATGTATGAAAAAATGGGGTATGAAAACAATGGAATATCAGCATCGACACATGGAAACGCTGTATGGTATGAAATGGTTTACTCTCTCTAGAGATCCTCTAAAATTTTAATACTTATCTATTTAATCCAATAAAATACCGAGATAAGCTTAAGCTGGGGTTGTATCTTTTTTATTTGATAATTTTATGGTGATGGAAAATTAAAACCAAAATGATAGTATGATATTCCATAAATACAACCTCTTAAGGAGGATAAATGATAAAAATAAAAACAGACTCTCAGAAAATTAATCCAAGAGAGTCTGTCAGTTTAGTTGAGAACTAATTTTTGGAGAATACACAAGAGATCTTGTTCAATGTTTATGGATGTTGTCCATATTCCTCTATAGCCTTCCAAGTGATTACTCTTATCTTTTTCACCTTGTCACTGGGCTTATAAGTTGGAGATGTGCAGTTTCCTCCTTTAGAGCAGTTGTCACAAGTCTTTTCGAAATATCCGTTGTCCACCTCTAAGTACCCTTCATCTTCGAGAATATCAAAAAGATTTTCAAGTTCTTTTGTATTTATGTTCATATTTTCCATGATTTCATCTTCTGAAAAGACTTCTCCTGAAAGAAGAAGTTTCAAAAGATCAATCTCTTTGTTTTCCATATTTTACTCCTTTTTGTTTGTAAAAATTTAGGTTTTAATGAATTTTGATAAATAGAATATTCGATATTTAACATTAAAATATAATTGTAGTGCTTTATAGGGAAAAAGTCAAACCATTCTTTATCAAATTGATAAAAAAACTTTTAAAAAAATAATTACTTGTGATATAATTATATGATTCGAAAAAAAGAGAAAGATAACTTATATCTATTGAAATAAAAGCAACGGAGGTTTTTATGAAAGAAAAAAAAGTTTATGAAGACATAGATGAAAGAATAAAGGAAGAGGGAATTAGTCGTGGTAAGATAGCCACAGAATCCATAAGGACTACTTATAGAAAAAAAATATGGTCTAAATTTATAAAGGCTATAAAAGATTTTGAACTTATAGAGGACGGAGACAGAATAGCAGTAGGGGTATCAGGAGGAAAAGACAGTCTTCTTATGTGTAAGCTTTTTCAGGAACTGAAAAAAGACAGAACTAAAAATTTTGAAGTAGTATTTATCTCTATGAACCCGGGGTTTGAAGCTATGGATGTAGATCAGTTTAAGCATAATTTAACGGAACTGGATATCCCATGTGAAATATTTGATTCTAACGTATGGGAGGTTGCCTTTGAGCAAGATCCTGAAAATCCTTGCTTTTTATGTGCAAAAATGAGAAGAGGAGTACTCTATAAAAAAGTAGAGGAACTAGGGTGTAATAAGCTGGCTCTAGGACATCATTTTGATGATGCAGTGGAAACTGCTCTTATCAATATGTTCTATGCAGGAACAGTCAAGACAATGATACCCAAGGTAAAATCAACGAGTGGTAAATTGGGACTTATAAGACCTATGATCTACATAAAGGAAATAGATATAATAAATTATACCCATAAAAACGGGATATCTCCTATGACCTGTGGTTGCCCTATAGAGTCTGGAAAAACAGATTCTAAAAGAAAAGAGATAAAAAATCTTTTGGCAGATATGGAGCAAAAAAATCCAAATATAAAACAAAGTATATTTAACTCCATGAAAAATATAAATCTTGACTATGTTATAGGTTATACAAGGGGTAACAAAAAGGACAGAGGGGTATAGATATGGCTATTAAAATAAATGATCTGAATGAACTTCAGGGAGTAAAACATGAAAATTATTTGTTTTCTATAGAGGGAGACAGAATAAAGGCTTTTAATTCCAAGGAAAAAACAGAGATATATTTTGATCTGAATGTTAAAAGAAGATTCAAAACAGCAGAAGCAATTGAAAAACACACAGGGTTAAAGATCGAGCTTGAAAACCTTTCAGACAGAGAGCTGCTGGCATTTATCGAATCAAAGGGTTTTAATAAGACCCTGTGGAATCCAATAGGGAAAGCGATGCACAAATACAATATGATAGAGGCTGGAGATAGTATAGCAGTTGGTGTGTCAGGTGGTAAAGACAGCCTCACCACTATAAATGCCCTGGTGAGAATAAAAAAAATAGTAAATTTTGATTTTGAGATAATTCCTATACATATTCATCCTAGTACTGACAGCTCAAGTTATAATAAAACTGAGGATTATTGCAAAAAAATGGGTTTGGAACTTCAGGTTTTTGAAACAGATCTGCAGAATCTACTTTTTGAAGAAAAAAAAGAGAAAAACCCGTGCTTTTTATGTGGAAGGATAAGAAGGGGAATGCTTTACAGGATAATGAAGGAACAAAATATAAACAAGCTCGCTTTAGGGCATCATAAAGACGATATAATAGAAACATTTTTGATGAATGTATTTTATCAGGGAAACATGAATGTGATGAAACCGGCCTATTATTCAAAAGATTACGGTGTCATGGTGATAAGACCACTTTCATTTGTAGAGGAAAAAAATATAATAAGATATGTAAGAAAAACTAATCTTCCTATATTAAAATCTGAATGTGCCTATGAAACAAATGAAAACTCAAGAAGACTTCGGGTAAAAAATATTATAACTGATTTATCAAAAGAAAATTCTGAAATAAGAAGTGTAATGCTAAACAGTATAAAAGATCTTCTAGAGGAAAAGGATCTATAAATCTAAGAATTTAATGAAAAATATACCAATAAAAAAGGACTGTAGAAATAAACAGTCCTTTTGTGCCTCTTATTCTTTAGATATTAAACTTATATCCTATTCCCCATACAGTTTGAATATATTCTGGATTTTTAGAATCATCTTCTATTTTTTTTCTGAGATGACGGATGTAGACCATTATTGAGTTATTATCAATAATAGTATTATTCCAAACTTTTTCATAAAGCTGTTCTTTGGTGAAGACTCTGTTTGGATTTTCCATGAAAAATTTCATGAGCATGATTTCCTTGGATGAAAGAAAAATCTCCTCTCCGTCTTTAAAAAGCTGATAAGTATCTATATTTAAGACAAATGGAGCTTTTGTGATTTTTCTCGAGGAAGTCTGGAGTTCTTTTATTTTGTCTGAACGTCTAAGATGTGCCTTTATTTTTGCTATCAAAACAGACATACTAAAGGGTTTTGTGATATAATCGTCAGCACCCATTCCCAAAGCAAGTATTTTATCGTAATCCTGTTGTTTACCGCTTAAAAAAATAACTGGAATCTCGATATCTTCAGCCTGAATTTTTTTCAAAAGCTGAAAACCATCGGTGTCATCTAGCATAATATCAAGAATAATAAGGTCGAAGGCCTGAGAGTTAATAACATTTCTGGCTTCCCTTCCAGTAGAGATGGTAAGGGTCTCTATATTTTCTGGATCAAGGGCCTTTTTTATCATTTGGCATATTTCTATGTCGTCATCAACTAAGAGAACTTTATAGCTTTTCAATTAAAGGCTCCTCCTTTTGCTTTATTTTAAATACTTTAAACAAAAAATATGTTATTATATTTCTATTCAAAATATTTAATGGTTAAAAAAATACAAGTCTGTCATATATTATACAACATTTCATTGTAAAAGAATATATCTTTTTATATATCGAAAGGAGAATATAGTGGGGAAAATTAAATTAAAGGTACTGCCGGTCATAGCAATAGCTTTTGTAATTTTAGTTGTAGGAAATATAAGTTACAGAAGTTTTTTGAATTATCAGAATATAATTGTAGAGCAGCAGATGGAACATCTAATGACAATATCCAAATCTATAGGTAGAAGTCTAGAGCTATATGTACAGGAGAAGGAAAAAGGTCTGAGGGACCTTGGGAATAATATAGAATACAGAATAAAAGAGCAGGAAAATAACCTGATAGATGAAGTGATTTTAAATAGCTTAGAGACATTTTATCTGTCTCAAAATAAAGAGATCGACAACTTAATCTATATAAATATAAACGACAATTCTTTTCATAGTTATCCTGAAGATATGCAAGAGGAAAAGTTTATAACAGAAAGAGACCAATTTTCCAAAGAAATAAGTTATGTAAAAAGAACCCAGGAATCATATGCCGGGAACCCTTATCTAGACAGAGACAACACCTTCTCTTTCAATATATTAGAGCCTGTTGTAGTGAAAGATGAAATTGTAGGAATAATTTTGGGTAAGATAAAAGTAATGAACATGTATGAACTTTTAGTAAAGCCTGTAAAGGCCGGTAAATTTGGTTATGCCATGGTGAAAGACAAAGATGGTTTGATTCTGATGCATCCTGTAAAAGAGCAGGTGGGATATGATGTTATAAAGTCTAGAATGCAAAAATATCCTGGATTAGATTATGATGATCTGGAAAAACTTTTGGAAAAGCAGATGTCAGGTGTAGAGGGTTCTTATGTATATTACTCTTACTGGTGGCCTCAGGACAAACTGGAAAAAGTAAAAAAACTAAACGCATTTTCACCGGCAAAAGTTTCCGAAGACTTTTGGATTGTAGCTGTTGTGATGTCCTATGACGAGATAAGCGAACCTATTATAAATTATCTTTTAAGTAATATCGTAATTGCAATAGTAGTGATAATGATTTTTTCCTGGGTGATTTTTCTGAGTGTAAGAATGATAAAAAATAAAGAAGCTTATGAGATGGAAACCAGGTATTTGAAAGAAATAAATAAATCTACAGAAGAACTGAGGATAAAAGATGCTGAACTTCATCATAAGAGAAAACTTGAAACAATAGGGAGACTTACTGGAGGAATAGCTCACGAGTTCAACAATGTACTGACACCTATTATGGGGTATTCTGAAATGGTCTTAAGAAACTTGGATCCTGAACTTGACAGTTATGACTATGTAAAAACAATTCATAAATCCTCTAAAAGGGCTCAGGAAATAATAGACCAAATCAGGATGTTCAGCGGGGATAAAAATATAAAAATAAAATATGAAATTATTTCTATAAATAAAATTTTAGATGATGCAATCAGCTTTGCAGAGTCGGTATCTCCTTCGAATATAAAAGTCATAAAAAACATAGATAAAAATTGCGGAAATGTATATGCAAATGAAACACAGATTCATCAGGTAGTCTTGAATCTGTGTACAAATGCATTTAATGCAATGAAAGAAACAGATATCGGGAATCTAAAAATAACTGCAAAAAATGTAAAGAATAAGAAGTTACATAATATGGAAGAAAACATAGTTGATAAAAAAGAATATGTGAAAATATCCTTTGAAGACAATGGTTGTGGAATGGACAGCGAAACCCAGGAGAAAATATTTGATCCGTTTTTCACCCAAAAGCTATCAAGAAAAAGCAGTGGTTTAGGACTTGCAATTGTACAGGGAATAATAACAAAGCATGGTGGGAGTATAGAGGTATATAGTGAAAAAGGGAAAGGAAGCAGATTTGATATTTATATTCCTATAGCACAGAACATAGAATCAGGTAAAGAACAGGTCTACGAAGATGAAATTTTAAGAGGTAATGAGAAGGTGCTTGTTGTCGATGACGATGAGTTTATTGCTGAGATGCTAGAAAAAGGTCTTGTAGACTTAGGATATAAGGCTGAGTCCATGACAGATGGGATAGAGATTTTAAAAAAGTTTGATTATATTAAAAATAATTTTAAAATTGTGATAACTGACCTTACAATGCCGGAAATAAACGGAATACAGCTTGCGAAAAAAATAAAGGAAAATAATCCTGAGATAAAGGTAATTTTAATGACTGCTTATTCAGAAGAGCCATTAGAAGAATATATGCGGCTTGGAATAATAGACAGTTATCTAATAAAACCTGTTTCTGCTGCACAAATAAGCAGAAGTATAAGGGAATTGGTTTAAATTATAAAAATAAGAATTTTCTTATAAAGGGTATAAAACAATAAGTCTATAAATAGTTTACTGGAATAATGATAAAAAAAAGCACTGAAATATATCAAAAAAGAACCGAGATGTATTATCTCGGTTCTTTTTTAATTGAAAAATACCACATCTTAAAATATTTTAAAAAACTCAATGAAATATTTTAAAAAGTAACCTTTATACTGATTATAAGATCAGATGAAAGTGTTTGGAAATAACCTTTTGATGTTCGTAACGGAATAAAAAAATAAAAAATATAACAAGGAGGGAATCATGTCAACATTAGCATTTAGTTCGGAAAAAAAGAAATCCGGAATTAAGGTATTTGGTATGTCAATTCAATTATTCTTACTTCCACTGGTAGCGGTATTATTGGTTCATTTTACAGATTCATTACCAAAGGGGCTTGCAGGAGCAGTTGTATTTTCAATGGTATTTGGAACTGTATTTGGAGAGATAGGAGACAGGTTACCGATTTTTAAGGAGTATATCGGTGGAGCACCAGTTCTTATTTTCTTGGCAGCAGCTTTCTTTGTACAGCAAGGGTGGTTTACTGACAGGGAGATAGCAGTTGTAACTGACTTTATGAAGGATTCTAAGTTTTTAACATTATATATCATTGTTTTAATGACTGGATCAATTTTCGCAGTTAACAGAAAATTGTTATTAAAGTCCATTGTTGGTTATATACCTACTATCTTAGTAGGAGTAATCGGAGCTTCAATCATGGGTATTTTAGGAGGATTCATCTTTGGAATTACACCTAAAGAGATTATGATGTTATATGTACTACCTACAATGGGTGGAGGAAATGGAGCAGGAGCGGTGCCACTTTCTGAAATATATGAGGCGGCAACTGGGAACTCTAAAGAAACTTATTACTCATACGCTATCGCAGTACTTACTATTGCAAACATCTGGGCAATCGTAGTAGCGGCAGTATTAAGCAGACTAGGTAAAAAGTACCCTCAATTTTCAGGAGAGGGAGAACTTGTAAGAGCTGGAAACCTTGAGTTAGAAGAGGATGAAAAAGTAGAAGTAACTCCTAGAGATATGGCTATCGGTCTACTAGTTGGACTTACAGCTTACACCCTTGGTACTTTCTTAAACAAAAACGTAGCTATTCTTTCAGGAATACATACATACGCATTAACTGTATTATTGTTAGTTGCTTTCAATGGTCTTGGAATTATTCCTTTATCAATTAAACAAGGTGCTGGAAAGTTCCAGAGTTTCTTTTCTAAGCAACTTACTTGGGTACTTATGGTAGGGGTAGGAGTAGCATATACTGACCTTGGAGAAATTATAGCAGCAATCACTCCAGCAAATCTTATCATAGCATTGATGATCGTAATAGGAGCAACTGTAGGTGCAGGAGTAATGGGTCACCTTGTAGGATTCTACGCTATCGAATCTTCTATCACAGCAGGACTGTGTATGGCAAATAGAGGAGGATCTGGAGATATAGAGGTACTAGGAGCTTCTAAGAGAATGAACCTTATCTCATATGCACAGATTTCATCTAGATTAGGTGGAGGAATAATACTAATCATAGCTTCTATTATATTCAAGATATTGGCTGGATAACAATAAAAAAACCGGGATTATCCCGGTTTTTTTATTGGAAAAAATTTAACATTAGATTCAACAATTTCAAGTTGATATTGCTAGAATTAATATCCAAATTAAAGTTGATGAAATACTTATAAATCATAGATGATTCTTAGAATATTGGTTAGATCCAACTCTAAAAGGATTATCTATGATTTTTTATTGCAGTTATTTATAATAATCTGGATATTTTTTTACAGTGAGTCTTTTATTCCGTGACTCAAAAAGTAATTCATTTTCTTTAGGAAATTATCTTTATCATTTAGATTTTTTGTAAAGAAAAATTCGATACCCATGTAATGAGACAAACCTATCAAAAAAGCACTTATAATTCTTTTTTCTTCGAAAGTATAATGGGTTTTACTTAGGGTATGAATATAATATTCTTCTAGAGCTCTAAAATAATCTATTGATACATCATATTCTATAAATTCCAATTCTCTTAAAATCTGATATTTGTACGTAGATTTTTTGAAATATTCATGCATGAGGTATAGCAAAAATATGTGCTGATCTATAGGTGATAGATCATTCTGTGAATTATCTTTTAAAAAGAAAAGCAAAGTATTTTTTGTGTTGATGGCTATTTCTTTTAAAAATTCTTCTTTTGTTTTGTAGTAGTAATAAAAACTCCCTACCCCTGCTCCAACAGAATTAACTATATCATTTATTTTTGTTTCGTAAACTCCCTTGCTGCCAAATAAAATTTCCCCTTCTTTTAAAAGTTGATGTCTTATATTTTCGCTGTTAAAAAGGACTCTTAAGTATAAATCTTTTTCCTTTAGATTATTAATATCTAGGTTGCCCTCCGAAAAAATTCCATTCATCAGCCTTTCTGCTAAAAACTTAGGATTATTTTCAATTCCTCTTAAAACAAAATTAACATTTATATATCTGATCCCAGACATAATAAAAAGATATTCGAATTCATCTAAATTTTTATTGAAAATAACATTTAATGCTTCCAAATAAACTTCTCTAAGTCTTTGTTCAAACTCTGTGAATTTGTATTGACCCTCTCTGTAAACTCTTATTAATGGCAGTTGATCTTTTGTAAGTTTAAAGTTTATTTCTATGAAACTTTCTAATCTATCTTGGACAGTGTTTCCAGTAATGTCATTGAAATAATTTTGAATTCTATTTGATGTTTCTTCAAGGAGATGTTTAAAAATTTCCTCTTTATTTTTAAAGTGCTTATAAAAAAGTCCATTTGACACTTTCCCTAATTTGCAAATTTTTGATACAGAAACATTTTCATATGTATTGTTTGAAAATAATTGTATTGATGATTCGATAAGTTTATCTCTACCCTTGGACATCTGCTTACTCCCTGTTTGATATATTTCTTTAGAAGTAATTATACATTAGATATAATTTTTTTCCAACTTACATATTTTTTTCACAATACCTCAAACCTTTATTTCCGGCACTTTGAGTTGTTATAGTACGTTTTTCTTTGAAAAAGAACATAAAAAAATATTGACATATTTTAGTTTACAGTGTAATAATAATAACAGAATCGGTTCTCACTTTTTTAGATTATTTTAGGAGGATATATGAGTAGAGTGAAGTTTGTATCGGCCAATGAAGCAGTAGATTTGATAAAAGATGGATCTTGTGTGGCAAACGGCGGTTTTGTTGGGATAGGAGTAGCGGAAGAGGTCTTGGAAAGGCTAGAGAACAGGTATAGAAATACAGGGGGTCCAAGGGATCTAAGTCTGATATACACAGCTGGTCAGGGAGATGGTAAAACTAAAGGACTGAATCACTTTGGACAAGAGGGTATGGTCAAAAAGGTTATAGGGGGACACTGGGGGTTAGCTCCTAGTCTTGGAAAACTTGCCAATGAGGAAAAATTACAGGGATATAACCTTCCTCAAGGAGTAATCTCTCATATTTTTAGGGATTTAGCAGCTGGAAAACCCGGAACTTTAACTCATGTAGGGCTAGGAACATTTGTAGATCCTGAAATATCAGGTGGGAAAATAAACTTGTCTACAACTGAAGATGTAGTGGAAAAAATGAAAATAGGAAAAAAAGATTACTTGTTTTATAACATTGAAAAAATAGTTCCTAAAATTGACTACGCAATAATTCGAGGAAGCTCGGCAGATGAAAATGGAAATATCAGCATGGAGAAGGAAGCGTTAACTCTTGAAACTCTATCTATAGCAATGGCTACAAGAAATACAGGAGGGAAGGTTATTGTTCAGGTAGAGAAAAAGGTTAAGTCAGGAAGTATAGACCCAAAATTAGTTAAAATACCAGGTATTTTAGTAGACTACGTTGTGGTTTCAGAGGTTCCTGCTGAAAATCACATGCAAACTTTTAGCGAAATTTTCAATGAGTCCTATGTAAATTCAGCAATAAGTATCTCAGAAGGAAGCTTGGATTTTCCTTTGAACGAAAGGAAGGTAATTGCTAGAAGGTGTGCAATGCTACTGAGTGAAGAAACCAGAATTTTAAATTATGGAATAGGTATGCCAGAAGGTATTGCAGCAGTATTAAACGAAGAGGGAATGGAAAAAAACTTTATTCCCACAGTAGAGCCAGGGGCTATAGGGGGAACTCCAGTGGGAGGCCTTAGTTTCGGAGCGGCAATAACACCAGAGGCAATAATAGATCAGTCGTATCAGTTTGACTATTATAATGGAGGAGGCTTAGATATGGCTTTTCTAGGTCTGGCTCAGTGTGATGAACACGGAAATATAAATGTATCTAAATTTGGACCTAAAATAGCAGGATGCGGTGGCTTCATAGACATCACCCAAAATGCGAAACAAGTGGTATTTTGTGGAACTTTTACTGCAGGCGGTTTAAAAGTAGAAGCTAAGAATGGAAAATTGGACATCACGAACGAAGGTAAGTTTTCTAAGTTTTTAAAAGATGTAGAACAGATAACTTTTAGTGGAGAATTGGCGAATAAACAAAATAAAAATATATTCTATGTAACTGAAAGAGCTGTTTTTAAACTGAAAAAAGAGGGACTAGAACTTATTGAAATAGCTCCTGGAGTTGATCTGGAAAAGGATATTCTTGAGAACATGGACTTTAAGCCAATGATATCTGATGATCTTAAACTAATGGATGAGAGAATTTTTAAAGATGAATTGATGGGTTTAAATTTCTAAGTAATTATAATTAACTAAATGTTTGGAGGGAGAAATAATGGGAATTGGAATTTTAGGAATAGTACTGTCACTGATACTTTTAATGTTTTTTGCTTATAGGGGAGTTTCGGTAATTATACTTGCACCATTACTAGCATGTTTGGCTGCCGTTCTTTCTGGTGATTTTCCGGCGATAGTTGCATATACGGAAGTCTTTATGAAGGGAGTCGGAGGCTTTGTAATCAAATATTTCCCTATTTTCTTGACGGGAGCAATATTTGGTAAACTTATGGGTGTATCGGGAGCATCAAAAACAATATCTCATTTCTTTGTTGATAAACTAGGAAAAGAGAGAGCAATCCTAGCAGTTGTAATGGCAACAGCACTTTTAGTTTATGGGGGAGTATCGTTATTCGTAGTTGTTTTTGCTATATACCCAATTGGAGCTTCTTTATACAGAGAGGCTGGGATTCCAAAGAGACTACTTCCAGCAACAATAGCATTTGGAGCGTTTACTTTTGCAATGACAGCTCTACCAGGTACTCCGCAGTATATAAATACTATGCCTATACAGTATTTTAATACAAATATTTATGCGGCACCAGTCTTGGGTATTGTAGGGTCTTTGGTAATGGGGACTTTAGGTATCGCTTGGCTTAATGGAAGAGCCAAAAAATTAATGGCTTCAGGTGAAGGTTACGGAGATCACGTGGAAAACTTTGTCAGCGATGACGACAACCTTCCAGGATTCGGACTTTCTATAATGCCTATATTTACAATCTTTGCCTTAAATTATTATTTTACAAATTTTTACTTTAAAAGTTACGGAGAACGTTATAGTGGAGCAATGGAAAAATTGGGATCCTCTGGAATCAACGGTATTTGGCCGGTAATCATATCTCTAGGCGCAGCAATTATAGTTTGTATGATACTTTTTAGACCTTACATTAAGGATATGAAAAAAGAGATGGCCGATGGAGCACTAGGATCTCTTTTACCGATAATGAATACAGGTTCTGAAGTAGGTTACGGAGCAGTTATAAAGTCTCTTGCGGCTTTCTTAATAATAAAGGACGGAATACTTTCGATTCCAGGTACACCTCTTATAAAGGTAGCAGCTTCCACAACAGCTCTTGCAGGTATGGTTGGATCATCTTCTGGTGGTACGGCGATAGCCCTGGGAGCACTTGGAGATACATTTATGAAGTTGGCAGCAGCAACAGGTGTAAATCCTGAGGCAATGCATAGGATAGCAATAATGGCTGCAGGAGGACTAGATACTTTCCCTCATTGCGGAGCAGTTATAACTCTACTAGCAGTATGCGGACTAACTCACAAAGAATCATATAAGGATATTGCTGTATGTACTATGGTAATACCGTTAATTGCTACAACAGTCTGCATAGTACTTGCAGCAATGGGAATGAACTAGTTTAATATTTTAATATAAGGAGTGAATTATGAGATTAGAAGAAAAAGTATGTATAGTAACTGGAGGAGCCAAGGGAATAGGAGCAGAAATGGCTCAGTTGTTTGCAAAGGAAGGGGCAAAGGTAATAGCTGCTGACATGTCTGATCTTGATTATTCTGTAGAGAATATAGAGGGATATAAATTGAACGTAGCTGATACTAATCAGTGTGAGGAATTGTTTAAATATGCATCTGAAAAATATGGGAGAATAGATGTACTTGTTAATAACGCAGGTATTACAAGAGATGGATTAACTCATAAAATAACAGACGACATGTGGAATATGGTAATCGATGTAAATCTCAAAGGAGTTTTTAATCTCACCAAGCATGTTGGTCCTTATATGATGAAACAAGGAAATGGATCAATAATAAATATTTCTTCTGTAGTCGGAGAATATGGGAATATAGGTCAGGCTAACTATGCAGCTACAAAAGCTGGAGTTATAGGACTTGCTAAAACATGGGCAAAGGAATTTGCCAGAAAGGGTGCCGCAGTAAGAGCTAATGCAATAGCACCGGGATATATTATGACAGACATATTAAAAACTGTACCTCAACCTCTTTTAGATGATTTTGCTAAACTTACTATGCTTGGAAGATTAGGTCAACCAGAAGAAATTGCAAAAGCAGCACTTTTTCTAGCCAGTGATGACTCGAGTTATGTGACAGGACATGTGCTTAGCGTAAACGGAGGAATGAGACTGTAAAATAATCTTAAAGGAGATTTTGAAATGAGAAAAGTATATGTAATAAGTGCAAAAAGAACACCTGTGGGAACCTTTTTAGGTGGATTAAGCAGCGTCTCTCCAGCTGAACTCGGAGGGGCAGTAATCAGAAATATTGTTGAAGAAACTGGTATTGACCCTAAAAACCTTGACGAAGTTGTAATTGGAAATGTCCTGCCTGCAGGTCATGGACAAGGGATAGGTAGACAGGCTGCAGTGGCAGGAGGAGTTCCTTATGAAGTTCCGGCTTATTCACTAAACATTATCTGTGGAAGCGGAATGAAGTCTGTAATCTCAGCTTACAGCAACATCAAATCAGGGGAAGCCAATCTTATAATTGCTGGTGGAACTGAGTCTATGTCTCAGGCAGGTTTTGTACTTCCTGCAGCAGTGAGAGGCGGTCACAAGATGGCTGATATAAAAATGATCGATCACATGATAAAAGATGCACTGACAGATTCTTTTAATGACTATCATATGGGAATAACAGCTGAAAATATTGTTGAGAAATATGGTCTTACAAGAGAGGCTCAAGATAAATTTTCAATGGAATCTCAAAAGAGAGCAATTGCAGCGGTGGATTCTGGAAGATTTAAAGACGAGATTGTTCCTGTAGAAGTTAAAAGCAGAAAGGGAAGCGTTGTTGTAGATCAAGATGAACATCCAAATAGAAAAACCACTCCTGAAATTTTGGCAAAATTAAGACCAGCCTTTAAAAAAGACGGTAGTGTAACAGCAGGAAATGCATCAGGCCTAAATGATGGAGCAAGTATGCTACTTCTTGCCTCTGAAGAAGCGGTAGAAAAATACAATCTTAAACCCATAGCTGAGATAATATCTACAGGTCAAGGAGGAGTGGATCCTTCTATAATGGGAATGGGACCTGTTCCTGCAATAAACAATGCACTTGGTAAATTAGAAATGAAGCTTGAAGATATAGAGCTTTTGGAACTAAATGAAGCCTTTGCGGCTCAGTCTTTAGGAGTAATGACTGAACTATCAAAGCAACATAATGTAGATCTTAGTTGGTTCTCAGAAAGGACAAATGTCAATGGAGGAGCCATAGCAATAGGACATCCTGTAGGAGCTTCTGGGAATAGGATAATAACAACACTCATTCATGAGATGATAAAAAGAGACGTAAAAACAGGACTGGCCTCTCTTTGTATTGGTGGAGGAATGGGAACTGCGGTGATACTCAATAAAATTTAATTGATGGGGGAAAATACCCCCATCAATTAAAAAACTTTATGTGAAAAAAATATGTATCTTGAAAAAAGTCTATTTGAGATTGATGTGTTGAATTATCAAAATATACCATCCATAAAAAAGAGGTGAACTTTTGAAGTATAAAAATTTAATTATAGAAATTAATAAGAATATTTGTATAATCAAAATTAACAGGCCACAGGCATTGAATGCTTTAAATATAGAAACAATAACTGAAATCCACAATTGCTTTAAAGAACTTGAGAAAAATGACAACGTTGATATTATAATTATTATGGGTGAAGGAAAGGCCTTTGTTGCAGGGGCGGATATCTCATATATGAAAAACTTAAACGCAGTTGAAGCTAAGGAGTTCGGGTTATCTGGTATAAATGCATTTAATGCCATTGAAAATAGTAAAAAAATTGTAATAGCTGCATTGAATGGTTTTACATTGGGTGGAGGATGTGAGTTAGCTATGGCATGTGACATAAGAATAGCTTCGACTAAAGTTAAAATTGGTCAACCAGAGGTCAGTTTAGGAATTACTCCTGGATTTGGTGGAACTCAAAGACTTCCAAGACTTGTAGGTGTAGCTAAAGCCAAAGAGTTAATATATACAGGGAATATAATTGACGCACAAGAAGCGGAGAGTATAGGATTAGTAAATAAGGTAGTAGAGCCTGAGTTTCTCATGGAAGAAGTTCTTGGAATGGCAAATAAAATATTAGAAAATGCAAAATTTGCCGTAAGATATTCAAAAGAGGCAATAGATAAAGGGTTACAGGTAGATAAAACTACAGGTATGTTTATTGAAAGTAGTTTATTCGGGTTGTGTTTTTCTACAGATGATCAGCAAGAGGGGATGTTATCTTTTCTTGAAAAAAGAAAGGCAGTCTTTAAAGATAAGTAAAGCTTTAAAAATAATATGAAATTTTTAAACTAATTAATAAAGAGTGCAGTGTAAAAGGAGATCAACTATGAAATATTCAGAATTAAAGCTTGGAATGAAAAGCAGCATAACTAAAACTATAACTGAGACAGATGTAATACTCTATTCAGGAGTGAGCTTAGATACAAATCCTGCACATCTAAATGAGGAATACGCTAAGACAACAATGTTTAAAAAAAGAATTGCACATGGAATGCTAACTGCCGGTCTCATATCAGCAGTGCTTGGGACAAGACTTCCTGGAGAAGGAAGTATTTACATGGGACAGGAATTAAAGTTTAAGGCACCGGTATATATGGGAGATACAATTACTGCTGAAGTTGAAATTATAGAGCTTATCGATGAAAAAAATCAAATAATACTAAAAACTGTATGTACTAATCAAGATGGAAAAGTAGTAATAGACGGAACAGCCAGAATAATGAAAAAATAATATATTTCAATTAAAAAACAACTTGATTATGAGGAGTGAAAAATATGAATTTCGAGTTACCTAAGACGCATGTGCTTTTTAGACAAATGATCAGAGAATTTGTTGAAAACGAAGTAAAGCCAATAGCTGCTGAGATAGATGAAGAAGAGAGATTTCCAATTGAAACTGTAAAAAAAATGAATGAGATAGGACTTATGGGAATACCTGTACCAAAAGAATATGGAGGTGCCGGTGGAGATAACCTTATGTATGCAATGGCAGTAGAGGAACTTTCAAAAGCTTGTGCAACTACTGGAGTAATAGTGTCGGCTCATACTTCCCTTGGTATGGCTCCAATTTTAGAGTTTGGAACAGATGCTCAAAAGAAAAAATATTTACCTAAGATGACAACAGGAGAATGGTTAGGAGCCTTTGGTCTTACTGAACCAAATGCAGGAACTGATGCAGCAGGTCAACAGACAACAGCTCATTTTGATGAAAAAACCAATGAGTGGGTATTAAATGGTTCTAAAATATTTATAACAAATGCAGGATATGCCCATGTATATATAATATTTGCCATGACAGATAAATCAAAAGGTTTAAAAGGAATAACAGCATTTATTTTAGAGGCAGATACCCCAGGATTTAGCGTAGGTAAAAAAGAGAAAAAACTGGGAATAAAAGGTTCTGCAACTTGTGAATTAATTATGGAAGATTGCAGAATTCCAAAGGAAAACTTATTGGGAGCTATAGGAAAAGGATTTAAAATAGCGATGATGACCCTTGATGGTGGAAGAATCGGTATTGCATCTCAGGCGCTTGGAATTTCCCAGGGAGCTCTAGATGAAAGTATCAATTACGTAAAAGAAAGAAAACAATTTGGAAGAAGTATAGCAGCATTCCAAAATACACAATTTCAACTTGCAGATATGCATACAAAAACTGAAGCAGCAAGAATGCTAGTGTATAGTGCAGCATGTAAAAAATCAAGCAAAAAGCCATATTCACAAGATGCAGCTATGGCCAAGTTGTTGGCTGCAGAAACAGCTATGGAAGTGACAACTAAAGCTGTACAACTCCACGGAGGATATGGATATACCAGAGAATATCCTGTAGAAAGAATGATGAGAGATGCAAAAATCACTGAAATATACGAGGGAACATCTGAAGTACAAAAGATGGTAATTTCAGCCGGACTTCTTAAATAAAATAAATAACAAAATTTTTGAATTATGTTAAAAAAAGGAGATAATGATGAAAATAGTAGTTTGTGTAAAACAGGTGCCTGATACTACAGAGATCAGATTAGACCCTGTAACTGGAACACTAATAAGAGATGGAGTACCTAGTATTATTAATCCTGATGATAAAGCCGGACTAGAAGAGGCTTTAAAACTTAAAGATAAATTTGGAGCTCATGTTACTGCAATTACAATGGGACCACCTCAAGCGCAAGAAGCCTTGAGAGAAACTCTGGCAATGGGTGCAGACAGAGCAATCTTACTTACAGATAGAAAATTTGCAGGAGCAGATACTTTAGCTACTTCTAATGCCCTTGCCGCTGCAATAAAAGAACTTGACTATGATATGATCATAGCCGGAAGACAGGCTATAGACGGAGATACTGCTCAGGTTGGTCCACAAATTGCAGAACATCTTGGAATGCCACAGGTATCCTATGTAAAAGATATAGAGTGTGATGAAGACAAGACCTTAACAATAAAAAGGGCTGTAGAAGATGGATATTATCTTCTTCAAGTTAAAATGCCTTGCCTTGTTACAGTATTGACTGAGGCAAATAAGCCTAGATATATGTCTGTAAAAGGTATCGTTGAAGCCTATGACACAGATGTAGAGGTGTGGGATACTACGAATATCACTGTAGACCTTGAAAAACTTGGACTAAAAGGTTCTCCTACAAAGGTAAGAAAGTCATTTACAAAAGGAGCCAAACAAGCTGGGAAGGTTTATGAATTAGAATCTAAAGAGGCAGCAAAGTTGATCGTAGAAAAACTTAAAGAGAGCTTTGTTATCTAAATTAAATAAAAATTAAAAAAGGAGAAAAATAAGATGAATTTAGATGATTATAGAGGAATCTTAGTATTTGCAGAGCAAAGAGAAGGCGAGATTCAGAATGTAGGACTCGAACTTCTAGGAAAAGCAAAAGAGCTTGCTTCTGAAATAAACGAAGAAGTTACGGCGATTCTGCTTGGATATCAAGTGGAACATTTATCTAAAGAGTTGATTTCATATGGAGCTGACAAAGTTGTCGTAGTAGACAAGGAAGAGCTTAAGTTTTATGATACAGAAGCTTACGCGCAGGCTTTTTCATCAGTTATAAAAGATAAAAAATCTGAAATAGTATTAGTAGGAGCTACAACTATAGGAAGGGACCTTGGTCCTAGAGTCTCTGCAAGAGTTGTTACTGGACTTACTGCTGACTGTACTAAACTTGAGATTTCAGAAGAGAGAGAACTTCTCATGACAAGACCTGCTTTTGGCGGAAATTTAATGGCTACAATAATCTGCCCTGATCATAGACCACAGATGTCAACAGTAAGACCTGGAGTAATGCAAAAATTCTCAAAAGATGAGGCTAGAACAGGTGAAGTTGAAAAATTTGATGTGGAATTTGATAAATCGAAAATGAAGGTAAAAATAATTGAAATAATAAAAGAAGAAAAAGAGAAAATAGATATTACAGAAGCCAATGTTCTAATTTCTGGAGGAAGAGGAGTCGGAAGTGCCGATAACTTCAAAAAACTAGAGGGACTTGCAGAAGAGATAGGTGGAACTGTCTCTGCATCGAGAGCAATTATAGATTCAGGTTGGATAGATCACGACAGACAGGTTGGACAAACAGGTAAAACAGTAAGACCTGATATTTATTTTGCATTAGGAATTTCAGGAGCAATACAACACGTGGCTGGAATGGAAGAATCAGAGTATATAATAGCTATAAATAAGGATAAGGGAGCTCCTATATTTAATATTTCAGATTTAGGAATTGTAGGAGATGTGTCAAAAATAGTTCCTATGATCACGGAAGAAATAAAGCTGTTGAAAAGTCAAAAGTCATAAAAATTAATATAATCTCTCGAATCACTAGAATACAAAACTATTGATTTGAGAGATTTTTTATTGGAAAAGTTACTATTAATCTGATTTTTATCAAAACTTTAGCTATAAACCTAAGACTGGTATAAGAATAAGAACTACCGTTTAAAGTGGTAGTTCTTATTTTGTATAGTTCTCAATAAAAGAGAAGAGCTATTAAAAACATCACCATGGGGTTTTTAAGGTGTACAGATAGACTGGACTATGTATCCTTATTATCCATTATTTTTCTTATACTTCTGCTTACCTGAGCTGCAGAAACCGGTTTTATAAGATAATCATCTAGCGTTTTATCTTTCATATATTCTTCTAATGGTTCGTCAGAGTATGCTGTTATTAAAATTGTTTTTACACTTGACTGATTTCTTTTTATTTTTTTTGCAATCTGTATACCTGATATTTCGGGCATTGTAAGGTCAGTGACAATAATATCAAAATGATCTTTTATATAGTTGAATTTCCTTAAAATCTCATCACATTCAACTATAGAGCTAACACTGTATCCTAATTCGTTCAGACCCCTTTTCAACATCTCAGCAATATTCTTGTCATCGTCTATTATTAAGACTCTTTCTTTTCCTTTTATATCGGAAGATTGAGGTTCTATACTGTCGAGAGTTTCATTTTTTTTTGCCTTTGGAATGTATACTTCAAATCGACTTCCAATATTTTTTTTACTAGATAACTTTATCATACCGCCATGTTTTGTAACTATTCCCTGAACAATGGAAAGACCCAAGCCACTGCTTTTATCAGATAATTTTTTTGTGAAAAAGGGGTCGAATATCTTGTCGACGATATCCTCCTCTATACCACATCCATTATCTTCAAAGGATATTTTGACATACTCCCTTCCAGAGTGAATGTTTTCGTCTTGTCCTTCCTTCTCCAGGTATTTAGAAATATTTAGACTTATTTTTAATATCCCCTGCTGTTTATTTTTCATTGCATTACAAGCATTTGTGCATAGATTTAATATAACTTGGTGTATCTGCGTTTCATTGGCATAGATATTACCGCAATTTTCTTTTATCTCTTTTATAATTGTCATATTAGAGGGTAATACAAATTCAGAGAATTTTAATGCATCTTCTAATACTTTATTTACCGAAATTATGTCATACTTTATTTTTATGTTCTTGTCTCCACTGAACATCCTGATTTGGTCTATTATTTCCTGAGCCCTTTTAGAAGAATTATATATAGCTTCGGCGTCTTCGTAGTTATCTAGGTCGGGGTCTAAGTTTCTGAGAAGCATCTCAGAATGCCCCATTATAGGTGTCAGGACATTGTTAAATTCGTGAGCGATTCCCCCGGTCAGAGTTCCTATTGTTTCAAGTTTTCTCCTGTGGTGGAGTTCAGCATCCTTTTTTCTGAGTTCTTCTGAGGATTTGTTGATCTCTCTAAGATAATTTGTTTCCATCTCATAGGCTTCTTTGTTTTTTATCATTCTTACAATCCAAAATACGATACAGGAAGATATTACGATTATAATTATAGATATGAAAATACTGCCATAAAGATAGTCTTTTATAGGTTCGGTAATTTCGTCATAGGAGGAAACCACTGAAACTATCCAGAAATCACTTGAAAAATCAATTCTGGAAAAAACATTTATTTTTTTTGTAAGTACCAGAGTATCTTGAGGCCACCAATAGGAGTGATAGATATGAAAACCATCGTTTTGACTCAATTGCTTTTTAAACAAACTAGCAATTCCGCTATAATCTAGATTGGGATATTTTTTCTTTCTTGATGTTATAACAAAATCTCCAACCTGACCTTTTGAAGGATGCATCAGGATTTTTCCGGTGCTGTCCTTTACCACAGCATAACCGAATTCCCCTATTTTTACAGGTTTTAATAAAAGTTCATTCATATTTTCAAGTTTTATTTTACCAAATATTATTCCCACAAGTTTACTTTTAATTATAACGGGCTCTACAATATTTATGGAAAGAGTGTCGTACCTGTCATGATAAGGAAAACCGATATAGGAATCTTTTCTTGCTTTGACATAAGATATTTCGTCATAAAAATCGTCACCTGTAACTATAAAATCTCCCTTGGGGTAGCTTAAGAAAAATCTATTTTTAGTTTCCATATAATTTAGATTTGCCATTTCTTCGTCTTGATTTAAATAAAATGTTTCCATGGCTTTTAATATATAATCCCGATGATTTTCCTCTGGAGAAGACTCCATGTGATGAGCTAAATCGTCGGATAAAATTTTGAGTGCTTTTTCTTTTTCTCCGATATATAAGTTTAGACTTCTTCCTATTGACTTTGATATGGTCATAAGGTGTTTTATTTGTTGAGTCATTACTATGTCTTGATATTTTATATAACTTCTGTAGCTAATTCTACTTACAATTAAAGCTATGAAAATAATTGCTATTATCGACAGAAATTTTAATTTGTTTTTTTTCAAAAGCTTCTCCTTTTAATTAAAGTGGATATGTAATATAATATAGTTAGCTTATAAATAATATAATAAAAAAATGTATATATATATATTATCATATTTCTTTAATCACTTTAAATTAAAAAAATTATAAATAAAAGGAGGGCTTTTGAATTGAACGGTTACAAGGTTTTATTAGTAGATGATGATGCAGCTATATGTAAAGTTATAAAAAGAGCTCTGAAGCTTGAAAATATAGAAATAATATATGCTTCTAACGGAGAAGAAGCATATTCTCTGGTGAGGACTCAGATTTTTGATCTTGTAATATTAGATGTTAGTTTAGGGGACACTGACGGATTCCAGGTGCTAAAAAAAATACGGACAGAAGGAAATGATGTCCCGATTATTTTCCTCAGTGGAAATCAACATGAAAATGATAAAATTCTTGCTTTGGGAATGGGTGCTGATGACTATATAACAAAACCCTTTAGTATCTTTTTACTTGTTGCAAAAATTAAAGCTCACTTGCGAAGAGGGGATAAAATAAAAGAACACCAGACTTCTTTGAAGAAAATTATCCAGGGACCCTTTATTTTAAATACTGAGACTTTTCAGCTTTTTAAAAATGAAAAAGAAGTATTTCTTTCGTCAAAAGAAATAATGCTTATGAAATTTTTTATGGAGAATCCCAATATAGTATTTTCAAAGGATCAAATTTATGAGAAGGTATGGAATAATTCTATAGTTGACGACAATACAATCATGGTATATATGCGTCATTTGAGAAAAAAACTCGAAGATGATCCCAAAAATCCAAAATTTTTCCAAACTGTCTGGGGAATAGGGTATAAATTTAATAATTTTATAAAATAAATTTATAAAAAAGAATATACTTTTAACAAAAAATGGTGTATAGATTACACCATTTTTTTCATTTTAATCATTCAGATTAAGATGAACTAAAAAAGAACAAATATAACTTTAGTTGAAAATAAAAAACGATATTGAAATAAAAAAACCAATTCCTTAATGGATTTTAAGAAAGAAACCATGAAATATTAAGGAGTTTAAATTAAACTCTCAATATCTACATAACAGATGTAAGTGAAAATTTTTTTTATAATTTAAAGTATTTAAAAAAAGGGAGGGATCAATTATGAAAAAAAGAAACTTGTTTTTAACACTGGCTCTTATTTTGGGACTGGCATTTACAGGATGCGGTGGCAAAGAAGAGACAACAAAGGCTGATGGGAGTTTTCCTACTGCTAAAACACTAGAAATTATAGCTCCAGCAAACCCAGGTGGTGGATGGGACGCTACAGCAAGAGCACTAAAAAAAGTTATCGATGATAATGATATCGCACCAGAAGTAAATATCATCGTTACAAACAAACCTGGAGGGAAAGGATCAATTGCCTGGAACTCACTGATTCAAAGGAAAGATTCTCATATAGTTGCTATGGATTCAGCTTATATATACCTTAACCAGCTACTAGGGGTACAGGGAGCTCAGAAATTAGACGACCTAAGACCTGTTGCTACTTTGACTAATGAATGGATCGGTTATTTTGTAAAGGGAGACTCAGATATAGAAACTATAACTGAGATAACAGAGAAACTGAAAAAAGACCCTAGTTCTGTTGTAGTTGCAGTTGCACCTGGAAAAGGTAATGATGATCACCTTTCAATAATGAATGTTGCCAAAACTGCAGGAGTAGATATCGCAGAATTTGACAAAAATATAGTTGCTACATCTACAGGAGAATTGATTCCTGGAGTATTAGGCGGATTCTACGAAGTAATAGTTACTGGAGCTGCAGATGGAATAGAGTTCATGAAATCTGGGGACCTAAAGTGTATAGCAATAACTGCTGACGAAAGATTAGGTGGAGAATTTGCTGATGTACCGACTGTTAAAGAGTCTGGTATAGATGTTGTATTCCCTCACTGGAGAGGTATAGTAGCTCATCCTGGAATGACTGACGAAGAAGCAGCTTACTGGGAGACTATAATAGAAAAAGCTATGGCTACAGATGACTGGAAACAGATCATGGAAAACAACAGCTGGCTTCCATACTACAAAAACAGTGCTGACACAAGAAAAATGTGGGAAGAAGAATTTAAAGTTTACAAAGATCTGACTGACGCTGTTGGTCTTACAAAATAATATTGTCATAATATAATATTTAGTTACTGAATCGATAGCTGCCTAAACTTAATGTAAAGGCAGTTATTGGTTCAAACTTAAATAAATTAAGAGGTGAAAAATGACTCAGAATAAAGTAATCGGTATTTTTGGAGCTTTGCTTACAGCTATATATGGTTTTAGTACATTCAGCGCTACAGGGGCAGGAGCTACTTTTCTTTCAGGAACTAAAATATTTCCCATGATGGTTATAATATTGACTGCAGTTCTTTCTGCAGTGATATTCTTACAGGATCATTTGGGAAAAGAAAAAGGTAAAAAGATAGACATAGACAAGAAAGTTTTAATTACTATTGGGAAATCTACACTTATATTTGTTGTTTATACCCTGATTTTTGAGCACCTTGGATATATACTTTCTACTGTAGTTCTTTTAATGGGGCTGTTGAGCATTTTAAATAAAGGCAAATTGAAACAAAATATAATTATTTCAGTAGCTTTTTCAGTGATAGCTTACTTTGTATTTTCAAAATTATTAGCGATTTCTTTACCGCCAGGAATAATAAATTTTTAATCAGGAAGGTGAATTATGTTAGATATATTTTCATATTTAATGGGAGGGTTTAGGGAGATATTGACCTTTACCAACGTCATGTGGATATTCTTTGGAGGAATATTTGGTTCTATAGTGGGGATGCTACCTGGACTTGGTCCGGCCACAGGGATTGCTGTTCTTCTTCCACTGACTTTCGGAATGAATCCTGTGACAGCTTTAAGTACTCTTACAGCGATATATTACGGGGCAATGTTCGGTGGATCCAGAGCATCTATTTTGATTAATACACCTGGAGACGGAGGAGCAATAGCTGCTACTTTTGACGGATATCCTATGACTAAAAACGGAAAAGCAGGAGAAGCCTTGGCCATGTCGGCAATAGCTTCTTTTATAGGAGGGGTTATAGCTACAATTTTGATGACATTCTTAGCCGTGTCCATATCAAAAGTTGCAATAAAATTTGGACCTCCACAATATTTTACATTGATGATATTCGCCCTCATAGCAACATCAGCAATATCAAGAGGAAATGTAATAAAAGGACTATTTGCCACTTCTTTAGGACTTATGGTAAGTACTATAGGGGCAGACAGATTGACTGGTACAGTGAGATATACAATGGGGATACCGGAACTATATGAGGGGATAGACTTCCTTATACTGATCATAGGTTTCTATGCCATTGGAGAGGTTTATAATAACTACGGTAAAATATTATTCAACCATGATCCGTCATCAGATGCTAAAGATTCTCATTATGATATAAGCAGAGTATGGGTAAGTAAATCTGAGTTTAAAGAGTGTCTTATGCCTATTTTAAGAAGTACGCCTTTAGGATTCTTCATAGGGATACTTCCAGGTGCTGGAGCTACGATTTCTTCTATGCTGGCATATTCTACTGAAAAAAGTATGTCGAAAGATCCTGATAGTTTTGGTAAGGGGAATATTGTAGGACTTGCTGCACCAGAAGCGGCAAATAATGCCACAGCAGTTGGAGCTATGATACCTATGCTTACTCTTGGGATACCTGGATCTGGAACAACAGCAGTAATGCTTGGAGCTCTTATGATGCTTGGTATTAAACCTGGTCCTATGCTATTTACGAGTCAGCCTGATGTAGCATGGGGAGTTTTGGCAAGTATGTACATAAGTAACTTAATTCTTGCAGTTATTAATATACCACTTGCATCACAGCTGGTAAAAGTACTTAAAACACCAGAAAAAATTCTCTTGCCACTAGTTGTAGCACTAGGATTTATAGGTACCTATGCGCTAAGTTTTGCAACAACAGACTTTTTCATTATTGCACTGTGTGGAGTAATAGCATTTTTCGTTAAGAAACTGAATATCCCAATATCATCATTCATATTGGCCCTTATACTAGGAAGTAAGATAGAGACATCTTTCAGGCAGTCTATGGTATTGTCTAAAGGTTCTATGGGTATATTTGCTTCAGATTCCATAACTATATTCTTTATAATTTTAGCTGTGTTATCTTTATTTGGACCTTTGCTATTGAATAAGATGTTAAGCAACAATAAATAAGTTAAAATATGAGAGATAATATAAATTAAGGGTGAAATATGATATTTAATAAAAAATTGCGTTTGATTTGGGGAGTTCTCTTTACAGTGGCATTGATTGCCGTTCTTTCTTTTGGAAGAGGTGCTATGTATGCTATTATGTTTGGAGTGGCTTCGGGATTTGTTTTTATTGCTGATTTTTATATTCTCAGTAGAGAGTATAAAAAATCTGGTGTGATGGAGGGAAAATATAGAAAAAGATGGCATATTTTTTCTAAATTTACTCAGTGGTTATTTTGGACGGCACTTCTGTATGTTCCTTTTCAACCACAATTTAGCACTGGATATAAAATATTTATGCTTGTGGATTTTTTCCTAGTTTCTACATTTGCATTTTATAAATTTAGCAGAAGTAATTAAAAAATAGAAGTCAAGACTTTATGTCTTGGCTTCTATTTTAAGTTTCGTCATTTTATTAGAAATAAATTACTGAATTTACAAGAATATTAGAGTCAAAGGATTTTGTCACGAATGAAAATCAATATAAGGCAAAAAAATTAACACGAATAAGGATAAAACCTTTTGGCCACAGAGGGCACAGAGAAAAAGAGAGAGTTTCACAGAGTGAAAATAAAAATATTTTAATTTTTAAACTACTTTCCCCTTTAAAAAATGCCGTTAAGAAATCATCTTGTGAAATCCACTTTCATTGAAATAAGGAGGTTTACCGACTATATTTCAATAGAAAGTTAGTTCAGAAGGGATTTTAGGTATTTTTTAGGGGTGCCTTTTCTTTGGTTACTTTCTTTGGGCAAGCAAAGAAAGTAACACAGCTTTTTGGATAAATTCAATACTTTAATTTGAAATAAAGATAGCAACTTAGGTTAATCAAACCAAACTAAATATAAATTTGTAGAGCTTCTATTAAGGAAGCTCTACAAATTTAAAAACTTATTTTAGTTATTTTTTCTGTAATAGTTGATTAGACATCCGTCTAAAAGAACCTGTCTTTCATCTTGAGTAAGATTAGTTAATTTTAGGTTGAATTTCTTGATTTCATCTCCTAAAACATAGGCTGTAATGTCTTCTATTCCTTCTTTTAAAGCTTTTCTAACGTCAGTAACAAGTAGATAAGCCTCATCACCAAATGGTGCATCTTCTTCCATTGTGAATGGGAGCATTCCCCAGTTGATTACATTTGATCTGTATCTTTTGGTAGCGTACTCATGGCAGATGTTACCCCAACCTCCTAGAACTTTCTGGCAAGAAGCAGCCTGTTCTCTAGCTGAACCATCTCCAGGTTTATTTGCATAAACCAAAGAACCAATTCCGATTTCAGTAGGATCAACCTCTACAAGTGTTTTAACTTTTTCATAAACTGGCTTAAGCTCGTCAAACTTTTCAAAAGGATTCTCCCCTTTTTCTCTAGCATATTCAAACTCACGAACAGCCTTTGATTTTCCTACATATTCAGGAACACGTCTAGAAAGAGTAAATTCAGATAATCCGTAAGGGTTAGATCTGAAAGATGAAGTTTCTCCAGAAGGGATAAGCTCATCTGTAGTAGTTACAGGGTCATCGATGAAAGCTGTAACTTTGAATAAAACATTTTCAGTCAACTCAGGCATTTCAGGCCATGGTTTGATGTTTGGACCTTCGATTAGTTCAACTTCAGGTTCTGCTACAGGAGTTTTACCATAGTTGTGTACTTTGTTTTTGTATGGAGTATCATCATATTTGTAAGTAGCCGTAGTATCAGTATATTCTACATCAAGGTCAGTGGCAGCAGTTATGAATCCACCGTTTAGTGCAGTAGCTGCGATACTCTTGGCATCCATAAGTGCCACAGATGAAGTCTGACCTAGACCAGGTTTTGAACCTTCTCTAGATGGGAAGTTTCTTGTATTGTGACGAATACTTAGCTGATTGTTTGCAGGAGTATCTCCAGCTCCGAAACAAGGTCCACAGAATGCCGTTCTCATAATAGCACCAGACTTCATAGCCTCTATATTCAGTCCCATTTCATTGAACATCATATACGCAGGCTGACTTCCTGGATAGATGCTAAGAGTGAACTCCTCAGCGATGGCGTGTCCTTTTAGTACGTCTAAAGCCCCTACAATGTTGTCGAAAGTTCCACCGGAACATCCACCGATAACACCCTGCTCAGCTCTTAGTTTTCCATTGACAACTTTAGATTTAAGGTCTATATCCATCCCTAGTTTTTTACAGTTAGCTTCTGTTTCAGTTAAAATCTCATCAAGGTTTTCATAAAGTTCTCTGATAGAATAAACATTTGACGGATGTGCAGGAAGAGCTATCATAGACTCTATTTCCTCTAGGTTAATTTCTACCATACCGTCATAGTATGCTACGTCAGCAGGTTTAAGCTCTTTGTAATCTTCCACACGATGGTGGATATCTAAGAAATTTTTAACCTGCTCATCTGTCTCCCAGATAGAAGTAAGACAAGTAGTTTCAGTTGTCATAACATCGATACCGTTTCTGAATTCCACGTTGAGATTTTTGATTCCGTCTCCGAAAAATTCCATTACAGAGTTTTTCACATATCCGTTTTTGAATACTTTTCCTATGATTGCAAGAGCCACATCATGAGAACCGATTCCTGGTTTAGGTTTACCAGTGAGTTTTATACCTACGACTTTTGGATAAGGTACATCGTAAGTTTTTTCAAGAAGTTGTTTTACCAGTTCTCCTCCACCTTCACCGATAGCCATAGTACCAAGGGCACCGTATCTAGTGTGAGAGTCAGATCCTAAGATCATTTTTCCGCATCCAGCATAGTTTTCTCTCATGTAAGAGTGAATAACTGCCTGGTGAGCAGGTACATATATTCCACCGTATTTTTTGGCAGCAGATAAACCGAACATGTGGTCGTCTTCGTTTATTGTTCCTCCTACAGCACAAAGACTGTTGTGACAGTTAGTCAGAACATATGGAAGAGGGAATTTTTTTAGCCCACTTGCCTTTGCAGTCTGGATAATACCAACAAAAGTGATGTCATGAGAAGCCATAGCATCAAATTTCAGAGTCAGATCTTTCATGTCATCTGTTGTGTTGTGAGCCTCTAATATAGAGTAAGCCATAGTCCCCTTTTTAGCATCTTCGATAGAAACTCCTAAATCAGTACCTGCAGGTACTATTTCAGATCCATTTTTTACATAAACCCCTGAATCATAAAGTTTGATCATTGAAAAAAACCTCCTTAATAAAATACTAGACACATAGTAATAATTGTATGCAATTCAGTATAAATATAGTACATAACTGTCGGATTTGTCAATGATTTTTTATTTTTTCATCAATTATCAAGGGTGTGTTTAACGGGATTAAACCTTTGAAATTGATGGTTTGAATCGAAAATGTTAAAAAATCTTGACATTTATTTTTAAAAAAGATAGACTAGGCAGCAGGTAATCATAGAATAATTGTATACAAAAAATCATTTTATTTTTGTTGTTTATAAATTGGAAATTAGATTAACTTTAAAATATAAGGAGGAAAAATAATGAAGTTTGATATTTTTAAATTCATTACCAACAGTTACACGCTTATTTTTTTGACCCTCTCTACCGGAATGCTTCTTGGTAAGGTGAAAATTGGTAAATTTAAGCTAGGTATTTCAGGATCTTTATTCACTGGGCTTTTTCTAGGTTGGGGAGTTTTAAAACTAGCAAGAAGAATTCCCGAGGGAGCTTCAGATTATAAACGTGCATCAGAAATCATTCATCATGCATTGATATCGCACGAGCTCTCACATCTATTTCTAGTGTTGTTTATAGCCGCTGTAGGACTTATGGCAGCTGAAACATTAGCCAGCGTTTTAAGAAACTATGGTGTCAAATTTGTTTCTTTGGGGATAATAATAACACTTGCAGGATGTGCATATTCTTATGGGTTTTCAAAGCTTAATCCGAATGCTAAAATGTATGAGAGTGCAGGAATATATACTGCAGCATTAACTAGTTCACCGGGACTTGCTACAGCTCTTGAGACTACAGAACGTTCGGCTAAGACTTTGATAGAAAGATATGAAACTCTAGACAATGGTGCAAAAGATAAAGTTTTGGGTGTTATAGATCCAACTGGAGAATTAAACCATGAAAATACACAAGTTTTGACAGATGATCAAAAAGAAGTTTTTATAAAAGAATCCCGGGTTAACACAGGGGTGGCGAATGCCATAGGCTTTCCTTTTGGAGTTCTTGTAGTTATACTTACTGTCAATCTTATTCCTAAATTATTTAGAGTTGACCTTGAAAAAGAAGGGAAAAATTTTAAAAGAGAATTGAAAGAAATGACTGAAAAAGATCTTGAAATAGAGACCAAAAAAGTTCATCGTGTGGGATTTGATATACCTGCCTTTGCTTTTGCATGCTTCTTCGGATTTATAATAGGAGGATTTAAAATCCCTCTAGGACCTCTAGGTTATTTTAGTCTTGGAACTACAGGAGGGGTTTTGATAGGATCCTTGACACTAGGGCACATAGGGAAATTAGGGATGATGACATTTAGAATGAATCCTAAAAAACTAGAAGTCATAAAAGAGTTGGGTCTTTCTAGTTATGTAGGTGCAGTGGGTCTGACTTATGGAGAGAAGGTCGTGGCAGCTCTTGCAGGAGATGGTGTTTATTTAGTATTTCAAGTTGTGATTATAGCATTCTTATGTATGGTTACAGGTTTTTTAGTAGGTAAGTATTTACTAAATATAAACTGGTATATGCTTTCTGGTGCTATCTGTGGAGGTATGACATCTACTCCTGGGATGGGAGCAGCCGTAGACGCCATAGGAACCAATGACCCAGCTTCAGGTTATGCTGCAACATACCCTTTTGCTCTGATATGTATGGTTTTATTTACAATTATCTTAAATAATATACCCCTATAATTTTTAAAAATTATTCTTTAGGTATAGAGCAGTTTAAATCTTAAATTGTAATAAGGTCAGCAAATAAAAAATTCATCTAATAAAAAGCATGTAAAATTTCTCAGGATTTGATGAGATTTTACATGCTTTTCGATTTAGGCGAACTCTTTACAATTTTTACTAAAAAACGATTGTTTTATATTGGCTCAATAGTTAGTCAAAATCAATAGAGTTAAGAAGGGAAGTCTCAGCAGATAGAAGATGGGTCGTGTTTACAGCTTTGGCAAGTTCTAGCTGGCTGTTTTTTAAGTATTTGACTATAAGAGAGTGTTCTTCACAGGCTGAGATTATTCTTTCTTTACTGTTCAGGGAGCTCAGTCTCAGTTTGGATAATATAAAATCGTATTGTTTTAAAATCTTTATAGTAAACTCCAGTTCTGATTTTTGATAGAATATTTTATTGAACTCTAAGAATAACTTCCTGGTCTCTTTCCATTTTTTAAGTTTTATATAGTGTTCTGTGAGGATTAAATTTTCCTCGAGCAAAGAGATAACCTCTGGATTTTGTGAAATGGATTCTAAGAGAATATTTTCCAGAGCGATTCTTATTTTAAAAATCTCTTTGATCCTTTCAGGGGTAATATCTATTATTTTAACCCTTCCATTTGCGAGCCTTTCCACGATGCCTTCTATTTCCAGCTTTTTTATCGCTTCTCGCAAAGGCGTTCTACTTACATTTAATTTTTTTGAATAATCTATCTCCACTATTCTGTCTCCGAAAGAAAGTTCTCCAGATAAGATCTCTTCCTTTATAGTGTCGTATATATTATCGCTGGTATTTGTTCTTGGTTTTATCATTGTATTTTTCCTCCTTGATTAACATTATACAAAAAAACAATCTGTAGAAAAAATTCCTTTTAAAATATAACATGATTGTTCAATAGGTGCAACTTGAATATCTTTTGTTCATATTAAGATTATATATTTTATTTTTTTTATTTTCTTTATCTGGATTTTTTTTATGAACATTAAAATAAATAAAAAGAAAAATCAAGAGAAAAGATATTGAAATAGCCATTTTTATTGTTTTAGTAATAACTAAATTTTATGAATAGGTTTTAGAATTTATTTTATAGTAACGTGACTAGATTAAAAAAAGTTAGAGTTCTTAAAAATTTTTAAGAACTCTATAGTAATATTTTAAATTTTAAGGTCTATAGTAATCACAAGAAGATCAAGTGCATCTTTAAAGAAAAAAGTGTTTCGAATAAATACTTAGAATCCTAAAAGCAACCAAGAGATTTTTTAGGGGGGTTAAAGAGTTTTTTAAATTTTGAAGGGAAAAAAAATCTAAAGGCGTAAGTAAAATTTGTAACTTTAAAATTTCATGGAAATATTACTCCGTGGATTTTAAAGATAAAAAAAACTAGGAGGGAATTTATGAACAGACGATTTAAGAACTTGTCAAAAATTTTTATCGCAGCTTTATCGATTTTGGCACTTGTATTAACAGGATGCGGAAAAAAAGATGAAGGAACAGCTGCCAACACTGCAGGAGGATATCCTTCTAAACCGATGAACTTTGTTGCACCTGGTGGAGCAGGTGGAGGATGGGACACTACTATTCGTACAGTTGCTAAAACTTTAAAAGATACTAAACTTGTTAACGTTCCTATGCCTGTAACAAACAAACCTGGTGGAGGAGGGGGAGTTGCCCTTGCTTACCTACAAGAATTAGAAGGGGATGACAAAACAATCTCTGTATATTCACCGCCTCTATTACTTATCCACTTAAACGGATCTTCTAAATTAAGCTACAAAGATGTAACTCCTATAGCTAGACTTATCACAGACTATGGAGCATTTGTTGTTAAGAAGGGTTCTAAGTATAATAATATTGGTGAGATCATGGACGCTCTTAAGAAAGACCCTAAGAGTGTAAAATTCGGTGGTAACTCATCTGCAGGAAGTATGGACCATATCCAATTCCTTATGATCGCTAAAGCAGCAGGTGTAAAAAATATAAGAGATATCGACTATATCAGTTACCAAAATAACGAAGGAGCTGCTCAGCTTCTAGGAGGACATATTGACCTTCTTTCTACAGGTCTTGGAGACGTATCGGCTCTACTTGAAAGTGGACAATTAGTAGGACTTGCTCAGACTGCTGACGAAAGAGTAGGAGATGGTGCTCTAGCTGATATCCCTACTTGTAAAGAGTCTGGAATCGACGCAGTTTTCTATAACTGGAGAGGTCTTTTCGGAGCCCCTGATATGCCAGAAGAAGCTTTAACGTACTGGGAAGATACACTTGCAAAAATGGTTGAAACCCCTGAGTGGGATGAAGCTGTTAAGAAAAACGGATGGAGTAAATCTTTTGCTAACTCTGCTGATTTTGATGCATTCCTAGAAAAAACAAATGAAGAGTACAAAGAGATCTTAGCTGATATCGGAATGCTTAAACAATAATATTAGAAAATATAAAAAGGCGGCACCTTACCTGGTGTCGCCCTAATAAAAATTGATTTGAATAAAGCCAGTTTAAATGGTTGACTTGATGTAATTTTTTCAAAGATTTATAACTGAACTCAGGTTGCTATCTTGATGGAAATAATTTATAAATCAATGAAAAAAAATAAAGGTATCAAAATTTTTAGAGTTTTTTTTTAGGGTTTCAAGTTAACAGACTGAGTTAAATTATGAAGATGACTGTTTTTATATGGTTTTGTTTAACTTTATTGAAAATTATAAATACAAAATGTGAGGTGAAGAACAGTGAATATCAAAGTTAAAACAACAATGGCTTTCACAGTGTTTGGGCTTTTATACACAGTAGTTGCTCTTATGATGCCGAAGGCTGCAGTTGGAAATCCTTTTGCTCCTAAAGTTTTTCCGCTTATATTAGGGATAGGGCTTACTGTAATGGGAGCTCTGTACACTGTAAAGGAATATAAACATTGGAAAGAGGAGCAAGCTTCTGGAGTAGAAGAAGAGATTAGTCCTAAAAAACAGGAAATTGAAAATAAAACTAACAAGCTTATAACTATTACAGCTGTTGCTGGAATAGTTTATGCGGCAATATTTGAACATGCTGGTTATGTAATATCTACCTCGCTGTTTATAGGGGCAATAATGTTCGCAATTAATGGTAAGAAAAAATGGATGTTGAATTTGGCAGTGGCTATAATTTTTAGTGTTGCAGTTTATTTTGTTTTCTCGACACTTTTAGCTATACCGCTTCCTAAAATACCTGGTTTGGAAATATAACGGAGGTGAAGTTTTAAAATGATGGAGATATTACAAAATTTGATGCACGGTTTTTCCGTTGCTGCTACACCGATGAACTTATTGTGGGTAACAATCGGAGGAACTTTAGGAACTATAGTTGGAATGCTTCCAGGACTTGGACCTGCAACTGGGGTTGCTGTTTTACTGCCCCTTACATTTACAATGGGACCTACGGCGGCTCTTATTACAATGTGTGGGATATATTATGGTGCGATGTTTGGTGGATCGAGAAGTTCGATACTTATAAATACTCCAGGTGATGGAGCTGCCCTTGCAGCTACATTTGACGGGTATCCTATGGCTATGAACGGACGTGCAGAGGCAGCTCTGGCTATGTCAGCTGTAGCGTCTCTTATAGGTGGAATTATCTCTGCTGTTCTTATAACTTTCGTAGCTACTCCGGTTTCGATGTTTGCGTTGAAATTCGGACCTGCAGAATATTTCCTTTTGATGGTTGCTGCTCTTTCTATGACAGCCTCTATGTCTAAGGGTAATATGATCGGTGGATTTGTATCTATGTTTGTCGGACTTATCATAGCAACTGTTGGACTTGATGCCCAGTCTGGTGTTCCTAGATTTACTTTTGGAATAATGGAACTTCAGCAGGGAATAGACTTCCTTATCCTTATTATAGGTATCTATGCACTTGGGGAAGTGTTTAAAAGTTTTAAGTCTATAAATGAAGGTCAAAAGGATATGCAGAAGAAATTTGGTAAAATCTGGTTTACCAAAGAGGACTGGAAAGAATGTCTTATGCCGATATTGAGAAGTACTCCTTTAGGTTTTATCGTAGGAGCTCTTCCTGGAGCAGGAGGAACAATGGCTTCTCTTATGTCGTATAACAATGAGAAACAACTTTCAAAAGATCCTGATAGTTTTGGTAAGGGTAATATTGTAGGACTAGCAGCACCAGAAGCGGCAAACAACGCTGCATCTGTGGGAGCTCTAATCCCTATGCTAACACTTGGAATTCCTGGGTCCGGTACAACTGCGGTAATGATGGGAGCTCTGCTTATGCTAGGACTTCAACCAGGACCAATGCTATTTGTTCAGCATCCAGATATCGCCTGGGGTCTTATAGCAAGTATGTTTATTGGTAATATAGTTCTGGCTATAGTTAATATACCTCTAGCGGGATTACTTGTAAGAGTTTTGGCTATACCACCAAAAATCTTATATCCAATAGTTCTTGGGCTCGCCTTCATAGGAACTTATGCTATAGGAAACAGTGCTATGGACTTCTACCTACTGGTTATATTCGGTGTTATGGGGCTGTTCATGTCAAAAGCAAAAGTGCCTACAGCACCTATGATTCTTGGGGTAATAGTTGGAGGAACTATGGAGCAATCATTCAGACAAGCGATAGTTCTATCTGATGGTAGCCTAAGTATCTTTACAGGATCACCTCTAGCTATAACTTTAATAGCTTTAACAGTTGGATCGGTTATTTTCCCTCTAATAAAAGAAGCTATGAAAAATAAAAAGCTTGCAAGTGCCTAATTTAAGTTTAATCAAATTGTAACTCTTATCTGTTAATTATTAAATTGGGGAGGCTAAAATGAAAAATATTTCTATAAATATAGAAGACAAAATATATGAAGAGATTCAAGACGTGTGCAAAGAATTAAATGAAACTATCGAAGACTTTGTTGCCGCGGCTCTAAGTAATCATCTAGAAGAAAGAATGAAACTTGCAGATTCAAAAAAAACTGATGAAATTCTAGAAAAGGTACAAGGAGAAGGGGAAGACGAGTGGATTTAAGTCTTTTGTAAAAGTTTTATAAATTTCTCTCTCGGTTTTTCCGAGAGAGAAATTAAACTTATTTTATTGGGCTGG